>NZ_JBNJSN010000004.1:0-439991 GCF_050113845.1 Pantoea sp. FN0305
GGGAAAGGAAGCCCCTTACCTACGCCACAACCAACTGTTGCATCTAATGGTTTGGTATATAAATCGAATCCAAAGCATACTCCAGGTCAGCCAAGTAATAGACCTAATGCAGGTATTGAACCTCAGGGTTCATTAAAGCTTTTTGAGCAATCAATTCCGAGCACAAAACAATACCCAAATAAAGAGGTTCGCTTTGCTGTTGATAGCCAGGGGAATGTACACCGTTTTGTTGGTACTACGATGCGAACACATTGCCCGGCGGAGTTCTGTCTGAAGCGATGGTGATTTCTGAAGTTATTAGTAGTGGCGTCAGATAAAGTTGATTACTTAATGGCGGCAATCATCACTCCAAAAGCGCTATTACAGCATATTGGAGCGGGGCTTTGACGGATAGACCTGGATAAATTAAAAAACTTCACATAGCATAATAAAAGGGAACAAAATGGAATGTATAAAATGTCAAAATTATGAAGCAAACAAAGAGTCTGGTTGGTGTGATTTTTGTGAAAAGAAAGAAGTGTGTAAAATTAATGGATTGTTGTACCTTCCTGCTCTGGGTCTTATCCTGGGTATTATTGGGGGAGGCATTGAGCTTTATCGTTTTATCATAACAGTATTTAATTATTTCGATGAGACAGGTTTTTTATCTTATTATGCGATGGGAGCGTTTGCGTTATTGATCTCCGGCTTTCTTTTTTCACTTTATGCCGCATGGTTATTTTTCAGACGCAAGAAAGGAACGCGCAAAGCGATGATTGTTTATTATACCACAGGGCTGATTATTGCTCTCTATATTACTGTGTTACCTGTTATTATTTTCGATATAAATCCAGGGTCGGATAGTATCAGGTTATTAATAGGTGGGGTTACAGGCGTGGTTATTTGGGTGCCTTATTTTATGTTTTCTAAAAGAATCAATATGGTTTTTTGTCGCTAGTTATCATCACTAAAAATTTAAGCGGTTGCGAGTAACCACCATAGCTTTAATGAGGCTCGCTCTTTTAATAGGGAGTTGACGTGAGCAAAGTTACTGAAAACTAAAAATTGTATAAGCGCTGGAAAGCAAAATAAGAGAGGGAAAAAGTGAACTGGATGCATGTGTTAATGGCAGGGTATGCAGGAGCTGTTATTACCATTGTTGTAAGTCTGATGCGTAAAAAGAAATGGATTGGTCGAGGGGGCGCTGTTGTACTTACTTTAGCCGCGATTGCTATATGGAATATCGTTGACATTCACTATTTAAGAAATAATTCTGAACGGGATGTTGAGCATAAATTGGATGCTGCAACCGAAAGCATGCCGTTTTATGGTGTGATGAAAGAACAGGAGCCGCAGTTACTGGCGGAGATACGTTCTCAAGTTTTAACAATGATTAAAGAAGGTAAAAGCGAACAGCAGGTTATCGATTTTATATAGCCACAAATTTTAGCGTTGCAAAAGAAAAGGCTGGCATTTTCACCAGACGATCATGTAATAGCAGTGATGCAGGTCAATATAGAACAAATTTCCGCAGTACAAAAATTTGGTAATGATGCCTGCTACCGCTATTTGTATCCTGAAGTGAAAGGCGGTGTAAATGCCGCTAAAATTATATCAAAAGATATTTTGACAAAGCGAATGAATGCTGACGTGGCAATGATGCGTTCCGCCTGGGGCCCTGACAAGCATCTTATTACTGATGATGAACGGCAAAGCGCACAGAGAAATCTGCGTGAGGTAATACAAAAAATGATACCAAAATATGGTCAGGACCTGGAGATTTTAGATGATCCACGCAAGGGATTAGGTAAAGAGAAAGTGGCGTGCGACATGGTAATAGATTTATGGAATAACATACTCTCATTACCGAAAAGCCAGGCTGCTGGCATTATTCGCATGGTGATGGCTGCCGAAAGCGACTAATTAAGGCAATAGCTATAACCTGCCCTCAGCGGCTTGCTATCTACCTGTTTGCTTTAGCGCGAGCCAACGTTTAACGGGGCCATTTTGGCCCCGTTAAACGTTATTTTCCACTCAGCTCGCTAGCGTATGCGCTTGCATCTGCTCCATTAACTCCCGGATCCATGCCATCCGCAGTTTACGCTCGGCTAATTCACGGGTAAATTTCAGGCGGGTTGGCCCTTCCAGCCGCCACTGCTGCGGATCTTTTTGCAGCAGTCCAATCAACCAGGTGGGATCGACGCAGTTTTTCTCGGCAAATTCGATAAAACCACCTTTTTCGCTGGCCTCGATGCGTTTGACGCCCAGCTGCCGTGCCTCCAGCCGTAGCGCGGCAATATCCAGCAGGTGGCGAGCCGCATCGGGAAGGTTGCCAAAGCGATCGATCAACTCCACCTTCAGATCGTCCAGCTCGCGGCGATCGCCAGCGCTGGCGATACGCTTGTAAAAAGAGAGCCGGGTACTGACATCAGGAATAAAATCATCAGGCAGCAGCGCTGGCATACGCAGTTCGATATCGGTCTGATTGCTGGTCAGATCTTCCAGCGAAGGCTCGCGACCCTCTTTCAACGCATCCACGGCATTTTCCAGCAGCTCCATATAGAGGGAGAAGCCGATAGTTTCCATCTGGCCGCTCTGATCCTCCCCCAGCAGCTCGCCTGCGCCACGGATTTCTAAATCGTGGGTGGCCAGCGCGAAGCCTGCGCCCAGATCCTCCAGCGAGGCGATCGCCTCCAGGCGTTTATGCGCATCGGTAGTCATCGCTTTCGGCGGCGGCGTCAGCAGCCATGCATAGGCCTGGTGATGTGAACGGCCTACGCGTCCGCGTAGCTGGTGCAGCTGCGCCAGGCCAAAGTGATCGGCGCGCTCAATGATAATGGTATTGGCGGTAGGGATATCGATACCGGTTTCGATAATGGTGGTACAGACCAGTACGTTAAAGCGTTGATGATGGAAATCATTCATCACCCGCTCCAGATCGCGCTCGCGCATCTGCCCGTGACCAATGGCGATGCGCGCTTCCGGCACTAAATCTGCCAGCCGCTGGGCCGCTTTTTCGATATTTTCCACATCGTTATACAGGTAATAAACCTGGCCGCCGCGCAGCACTTCGCGCAGGATCGCCTCGCGCACCACCAGGCTGTCATATTCCCGAACAAATGTTTTCACCGCCAGGCGACGCGCGGGCGGCGTAGCGATAATCGACAAATCGCGCATGCCGCTCATCGCCATATTCAGCGTTCGCGGGATCGGCGTGGCGGTTAATGTCAGAATATCGACATCGGCACGCATCGCTTTAATACGCTCTTTATGGCGTACGCCGAAGCGGTGTTCCTCATCGACTATCAGCAGCCCCAGATCGTGCCACTTCAAATCGCTCATCAGCAGCTTATGGGTGCCGATTAAAATATCTATTTTACCGTCGCTGGCCTGCTCCAGTATCTGCGCCTGTTCTTTGGCGCTGCGGAAGCGGGAAAGCATTTCGATGCGCACCGGCCAGTTTGCGAAACGGTCGCGGAAATTATCATAGTGCTGCTGGGCAAGCAGGGTAGTCGGCACCAGCACCGCCACCTGTTTGTTATTCTCTACCGCCAGAAACGCCGCGCGCATCGCCACTTCGGTTTTACCAAAGCCCACATCACCGCACACCAGACGATCCATCGCCAGCGGCTGACACATATCGCTCAATACAGCATGGATTGCCTGGGCCTGGTCCGGCGTGGTTTCAAATGGGAAGCTGTCGCAGAACAGTTGGTACTGCTCACGATCGTATTTAAAGGCGTAGCCCGCCTTAGCGGCGCGCTGTGCATAAATATCTAATAGCTCTGCCGCCACATCGCGCACTTTCTCTGCCGCCTTCTGACGTGCCCGTGACCAGGCATCGCTGCCCAGCTTATGCAGCGGCGCATTTTCATCAGCACCGCCAGCGTAACGGCTGATCAGATGCAGCGAAGAGACCGGCACGTACAGCTTGGCGTCATTGGCGTAGGCCAGCATCAGGTACTCCGCCTTGATGCCGCCCGCTTCCAGCGTGGTCATGCCGATATAGCGCCCTACGCCATGCTCCAGATGTACCACCGGCTGGCCGGGATGCAGCTCTGCCAGGTTGCGGATCAGCACATCGGGATTAATGGTGCGGCGGGTATCCTGACGACGACGCGTCACGCGCTCACCCAGCAAATCGCCTTCGCAGATCAGGGCGCGCTGGCGCAGATTATCAACAAAGCCGCGCTCGCTGGCGCCGATGATCAGATAACGGCCCGGGGCAACGGCTTCGCTCAGGCGCTGAATCACCTTCGGCTGTAGCTTGATGCGTGCCAGCAGCTCCTGTAACGCCTCGCGGCGACCTTCGCTTTCCACCGAGAAGATCACCGCACCATCGAACGCCTCAAGGAAATGGCGCAGGTTATCCAGCGGCGCTTTGGCCTGAGGCTCTATCGCCAGCGGCGGCAGCGGCTGATAATCCAGGTTGGTGTTGGCCGCTTTATCGGGCAACGCCTCGCTGCTCATACGAATGCGCGGCCACTGTTTTAATTCTGCAAACAGGCCATCAGTACGCAACCACAGCGATTCCGGCGGCAGTAATGGGCGCATCGGGTCTACGCGGCGGTTTTCAAAACGCGCCATAATGTCCTGCCAGAAGCGTTCCGCGCTGGCTTCCAGATCGCCGGTGCTGACCACCAGCGTATCGCGCGGCAGATAGCTGAACAGCGGCACCAGCGGCTGTTCAAAAAACAGCGGCTGCCAGTATTCGATCCCGGCGGGCAGGGTGCCTTTGCTCACCTGCTGATAGATATGTTCCGGCTCGCGGCGCACATCGAAATGTTCCCGCCACTGGCTGCGGAACAGCTCAATGGCGACTTTATCCGTGGGAAACTCATGGGCGGGCAGCAGGTTAATTGCCTCCACCTCTTCCAGCGTGCGCTGGCTGTCGACGTCAAACAGCCGCAGGCTGTCGATTTCATTATCGAAAAAGTCGATGCGATAAGGCTGTTCGCTGCCCATGGGGAACAGATCGAGCAGTGCGCCGCGCGTGGCATATTCGCCATGCTCCATGACCTGATCGACATGACGATAGCCCGCCTGTTCCAGCTGATCGCGCAGCCGGTCGCGTGACAGCAGCTGTCCTTTATGCATCACCAGCGCATGACCGTGCAGGAAATCGTGCGGGCAGTAACGCTGCATCAATGTGGTCACCGGCAGGATCAGCACGCCGCGTTCCAGCGTTGGCAGGCGATAAAGCGTCGACAGACGTGCAGAGATAATATCCTGATGTGGAGAGAAGCTGTCGAAGGGCAGAGTTTCCCAGTCGGCCAGGCTCAAAACCGGCTGGTGGGTAAACTGTTGAATTTCATCCTGCAGGCGCAGCGAGGTTTGCATATCAGGCGCAATCAGCATCACCAGCCCCGGGTGACGCTCGGCGATTTCCGCACATTCAACGGCGCAGGCGGCGCCGGTTAGCTGTCCCAGCTGGCGTTGATCGTTTGCCGCAGCGGGCAGGGCATAGCGAATCTGTTCAGGCATAGTCGTTTCGACGTTCTCTCTGTTTATTTCAGGGGCATAATCATTCCACAGAACGCGGCGGGGATCATCTGCTGCGGCAGGCTTTTTGCCTGGCGGGCGCTCTTCAGCCTTAACGTTAACTGGCGGTGTTGCGCTTTAGCGCGCGCGAGGCGAGAAATCATTCACATCATTCACAACGTGACGATCGCTATTTGCCCACTCCAGCTCTTTCTCCGCATGCAGACTCCAGGTGCCGTCATCCCATTGAACATGATAGCTGGCGGGAAAATTTCCCTGTGCGAAAACCGTAACCACCTGACCGCGAATTTCACCAGACTGATGTTTGACAATATTGCCTTTTAGATACTTACTCATAAGCGGCTCCGGTGCCAGCGGCACGGCTAATTAGTTACATTAACCCTTTAAATAGCAAGGGCAAGTATAGTGCAGATTAGCGCAGGGTAATCTTCAGCGTAGGAGACTTTTTTGTGCAACAGAGCGCAGCGGAAAAATTCTGATGCATCTTTACCATTAACTCGGACGGGTAAAGGTTCCATAAAACAAGCGGCTCCTTTATCATCCTGACTACTTTTGCTTTTTGCTACGCATAAGACGGATCTCATGTATCAACCTGTCGCGTTATTTATCGGTTTGCGCTATATGCGCGGACGTGCCTCAGACCGCTTTGGTCGGTTTGTTTCCTGGCTTTCCACTATCGGCATTACCTTAGGCGTGCTGGCGCTGGTTACCGTTCTGTCGGTAATGAACGGTTTTGAGCGCGAGCTGGAAGGCAATATTCTTGGCCTGATGCCGCAGGCGCTAATCACCAGCGACAAAGGCTCAATCAACCCGCAGCAACAGCCCGCCAGCAGCCTGAATTTACAGGGCGTACAGCGTATCGCGCCATTAACCACTGGCGATGTCGTGCTGCAAAGCGCGCGTAGCGTGGCGGTGGGCGTGATGCTAGGCGTGCAGCCTGATGAGAACGATCCTCTGACGCCTTATCTGGTTAATGCACAGCAGCAGGCGCTGCAGCCGGGGCAGTACAACGTGATCCTGGGCGAGCAACTGGCTGCACAGCTGGGCGTGAAGCGCGGCGAGCAGCTGCGTCTGATGGTGCCTTCCGCCAGCCAGTTTACCCCGATGGGCCGCCTGCCCAGCCAGCGCCTGTTTAATGTAATCGGCACCTTTGCCGCCAACAGCGAAGTTGACGGCTATCAGATGCTGGTAAACCAGCAGGACGCCTCGAGGTTAATGCGTTATCCGGCGGGCAATATTACCGGCTGGCGGTTGTGGCTGGATAACCCGCTGGAAGTGGACAGCGTCAGTCAGCAACCGCTGGCGGCGGGGCTGGTATGGAAAGACTGGCGCGATCGCAAAGGCGATCTGTTCCAGGCGGTGCGCATGGAAAAAAACATGATGGGGCTACTGCTGAGCCTGATTATCGCCGTAGCGGCGTTTAACATCATTACCTCGCTCGGCCTGCTGATCATGGAGAAGCAGGGCGAGGTGGCGATCCTGCAAACCCAGGGGCTGACGCGGCGGCAGATTATGCTGGTGTTTATGGTGCAGGGTGCCAGCGCCGGCATTATCGGCGCGCTGCTCGGCACGCTGCTGGGCGTGCTGCTGGCCAGTCAGCTTAATAATTTGATGCCGGTTATCGGTATGTTTCTTGATGGCGCGGCATTGCCGGTGGATATCTCTTTCTGGCAGGTGATTGCCATTGCGCTGACGGCGATGGCGCTGGCGCTGTTGTCGACGCTTTATCCATCCTGGCGCGCTGCCGCCGTACAACCTGCTGAGGCTTTACGCTATGAGTGATTTGAATCTGTTACAGTGTAACCAACTGTGCAAACGCTATCAGGAAGGGAGCGTGCAGACAGACGTGTTACGCGACGTCAGTTTCACCATGCGGCCCGGCGAAATGATGGCCATTGTCGGTAGCTCCGGCTCCGGCAAAAGTACGCTGCTGCATCTGCTGGGTGGTCTGGATGCGCCTACCTCCGGCGATGTGCTGTTCAACGGCCGCGCGCTTAGCAGTATGTCTTCGGCGCAAAAAGCTGAGCTGCGTAACCGCGAGCTGGGCTTTATCTATCAGTTTCACCATCTTCTGCCCGATTTTACCGCGCTGGAAAACGTGGCGATGCCGCTGCTGATTGGCAAAAAAAGCAAGCAGGAGGCGCAGGATCGTGCGCTGGAAATGCTGCGTGCGGTGGGCCTGGAAAAGCGTGCAGCGCATCGTCCTGCTGAACTTTCCGGCGGTGAACGTCAGCGCGTGGCCATTGCGCGTGCGTTGGTCAACAACCCGCGCCTGGTGATGGCCGATGAGCCGACCGGCAACCTGGATGCCCGTAATGCCGATGCGATCTTCGATCTGCTGGGCGAGCTGAACGTGCGTCAGGGCACCGCTTTTCTGGTGGTGACGCACGATCTGCACCTGGCGAAACGGCTGCCCGCGCAGCGCGAAATGCGTGACGGTCAGCTCAGCGAGCAGGTCACGCTGGCAGGAGCGCTGTAATGGCTTCATTATCCTTACTGTTAGCGACGCGCTTCAGCAGCGGACGGCGGCGTGGGGGCATGGTTTCGCTGATTTCGGTGATCTCCACGCTGGGCATTGCGCTGGGTGTGGCAGTGTTAATCGTTGGCCTGAGCGCGATGAATGGCTTTGAACGCGAGCTGAATAATCGCATTCTGGCGGTGGTGCCGCACGGTGAAATCGAACCGGTTAACGACCCGCTTTCCGGCTGGCAGTCGCTGTTGCCGCGTATGGAGCAGGTGCCGGGCATCGCCGCCGCCGCGCCGTACATCAACTTTACCGGTCTGATTGAAAGCGGTGCGAAGCTACAGGCGATTCAGGTGAAAGGGGTCGACCCCGCGCAGGAAAAGCGCCTGAGCGCGCTACCGCAGTTTGTGCAGAATAATGCCTGGGCCAGCTTTAGCGCCGGTAAACAGCAAATCATCATCGGCAGCGGTGCGGCGAAATCGTTAGGTGTCAGGCAGGGCGACTGGCTGACGGTGATGATCCCCAACAGCGACGGGCAAAATAAGCTGCTGCAGCCCAAGCGTATCCGCTTACAGGTCAGCGGCATCCTGCAGCTCAGCGGGATGCTCGATCATAGCCTGGCGCTGGTGCCGCTGGCCGATGCGCAAAAATATCTCGATATGACGGACAAGGTAACCGGCATTGCGCTGAAAATGAACGATCCTTTTAACGCCGTTAAGCTGGTGCGTGATGCGGGCGAGGTAACGAAGGCCTACGTTTATATCCGCAGCTGGATCGGCACCTACGGTTATATGTATCGTGATATTCAGATGATCCGCGCCATTATGTATCTGGCGATGGTGCTGGTGATTGGCGTTGCCTGCTTTAATATTGTGTCCACGCTGGTAATGGCGGTGAAAGATAAAAGCAGCGATATCGCCGTGCTGCGCACGCTGGGGGCGAAGGATGGTCTGATCCGCGCGATCTTTGTCTGGTACGGGCTGCGTGCCGGTTTGTTGGGCAGCGTAAGCGGCGCGGTGGCAGGCGTGCTGGCCGCGCTGTATCTGACGCCGCTGATGCGCGGAATTGAACATCTGACCGGACATCATTTTCTCTCCGGCGATATCTACTTTATTGATTTCCTGCCTTCAGAACTGCACTGGCTGGATGTGGCTTCGGTGCTGGCGACCGCTATCGTTTTGAGCCTGGTGGCCAGCTGGTATCCGGCGCGGCGTGCCAGCCGTATCGATCCGGCACGCGTGTTAAGCGGGCAGTAGGTTTATCGTGGCGGATAAAGCGATGTTTTACGGTTTCGATATGGGCGGCAGCAAAATCGCCCTCGGCGTTTACGATGCGCAGCGCCAGCTGGTATGGAGCAAGCGCGTCCCGACGCCGCGTGACGACTACGCGCAGCTGCTGGAGAGTTTTACCCGCCTGACGGCGGAGGCGGATGCCATTACCGGCCAGCGCGGCAGCGTTGGCGTAGGCGTGCCGGGCCTGCCCAATCCCGACGATGGCACGCTCTTCACCGCCAACGTGCCGGCGGCGCAGGGGCAACGCTTTGGCCGCGATCTCAGCGAGCGGCTGGGACGTGAAGTGCGCATCGATAACGACGCTAACTGTTTCGCGCTCTCCGAGGCCTGGGATGAGGAGTTTCGCGCTTATCCGGTCGTGCTGGGGCTGATCCTCGGCACCGGCGTCGGCGGCGGGCTGGTGGTTGACGGCAAGCCGGTCTCAGGGCGCAGCTTTATCACCGGTGAAGCGGGGCATATGCGCCTGCCGGTGGATGCGCTGGCGCTGCTGGGACAGGATATTCCGCTGCGACAGTGCGGCTGCGGTAAACGCGGCTGCATTGAAACCTTGCTTTCCGGTCAGGGTTTCTCCTGGCTGTTTCACCACTTTTATCAGCAGACGCTCAGTGCGCCCGTGATTATTGAACGCTATTATCAGGGCGATCCACAGGCGCAGGCGCATACCGAGCGCTTTCGTGCGCTGCTGGCGGTTTGTCTCGGCAATCTGCTTACCCTGCTCGATCCGCATTTAGTGGTGCTGGGTGGCGGATTGTCTAATTTCGCAGCGCTCTATGACGGGCTGGCAGAGCAGGTGCAGCCGCACCTGCTGCCGCGGGCGAAGCCGCCGCGCTTTGCACAGGCGCGTCATGGCGATGCGGGCGGAATGCGCGGTGCCGCATTCCTGCATCTCAGGTAATTAAGGAGTTTTTATGCGCACACCCCGTCGCCGTTTACGTATTGCGCGCTTTCGTAAAACCAGGCGCAAGATGCATCAGCGTTTCCGGCAGCGTATTTTTGAACGGGATCGTAACGCTGAGCTGGCGGCACATCCGCAGCCTCGGGTGGTGGTGTTGACCGGTGCAGGCATTTCCGCCGAATCGGGCATTCGTACTTTTCGCGCCGATGATGGCCTCTGGGAAGAGCATCGTATTGAAGATGTCGCTACGCCGGAGGGCTTCAGGCGCGATCCGGCGCTGGTGCAGGCATTTTACAATGCGCGCCGCCGCCAGCTGCAGCAGCCGGAAATCCAGCCTAATGCCGCGCATCTGGCGCTGGCGGAGCTGGAATCGGTGCTGGGTGACAACTTCCTGCTGGTTACGCAGAATATTGATAACCTGCACGAGCGCGCCGGTAGCCAGCGCGTGCTGCATATGCACGGCGAGCTGCTTAAGGTGCGCTGTGAAATGAGCGGGCAGGTGCTGGAGTGGACCGGTGATTTAAGCGCCGATGATCGTTGCCACTGCTGTCAGTTTCCTGCCCGTCTGCGCCCGCACGTAGTCTGGTTTGGTGAAATGCCGCTGGGAATGGATGACATCTATCAGGCGCTCTCTGAGGCGGACTATTTTCTGGCGATCGGCACCTCCGGTCATGTCTATCCGGCCGCAGGTTTCGTACATGAAGCGAAACAGCAGGGCGTCCATACCGTTGAGCTAAATCTGGAGCCGAGCCAGGTGGGTAATCAGTTTGCTGAAAAGCACTACGGGCTGGCGAGCGAAGTGGTGCCTGCCTGGGTAGAGAAGTTTCAGAAAGGGCTTTATCGGCTGGTATGACCCTGCCTCAGGCCGTTGTCAGTAGCTGATTTCAGCGGCAGGGTGATGCGGCCTGATAACTATTCAGGGCATGCGGGAGCTTCTCCCGCATGCCCTTTTACTTTTGCATGCCAGCTGGGTGTTCCGCCAGCTGTTGTTAACGTCCCGCCTTCAGCTTTTGGAACAGCATCTCATACTGGACGCTGGCGTCGCCAACGTCATCCTGCCACTCGCCATTTTTGATCACCTCTGCAGACGGATAGAGTGACGGATCGTTAGCCACGCTGGCCGGTAGCAGCTTTTTCGCCGCCAGGTTCGGTGTCGGATAACCGATGGTTTCCGCCACCTGCGCGGCAACATCCGGACGCAGCAGGAAGTTAATCAGCTTCAGTGCGCCTTCTTTGTTTTTCGCATTTGCCGGTATCGCCAGGCTATCCATCCAGAAAATGCCGCCTTCTTTCGGCCAGACCACTTCCAGCGGGGTGCCTGCCTGACGTGCGACATAAGCCGAACCGTTCCAGATCATGCCCAGATTTACTTCGCCTTCCATAAAGGGATTGCCGGGATTATCGGAATTAAATGCCAGCACATTTGGCATCAGCTTTTTCAGCTCTTCATATGCGGCATTGATCTCTTTAGCATCGCGGGTATTACCGGAATAACCCAGCTTACGCAGCGCCACCTGGAAAACTTCACGCGCATCGTCGGTTAACAGCAGGCTCTGCTTATATTCCGGCTTCCACAGATCGGCCCAGCCGGTAACGCTTTTTGCATCCATCGCATCGGTATTAATGCCGATGGCCGTTGCGCCCCAAATGTACGGGATCGAATAATCATTGTTGGGATCGAACGGCTTGTTCAGCAGGCTCGGATCGAGATTGCTGAAATTGCTCAGCTTGCTTTTGTCGATTTTCTGGATCATGCCTTCGTTGCGCATTTTCGCCACAAAATAGGTGGAAGGCACCACCAGGTCATACGCGCCATCTTTATAAGTTTTCAGCTTGGCGTACATGCTTTCATTGGATTCGTAGGTGGAATAGATCACCTTAATGCCGGTCTCTTTGGTGAACTGCTCCAGCAGCCCCGGCGGGACATATTCAGTCCAGTTATAGAAATAAAGCGTTTTGCCGTCATCAGCGGCCTGCGCGCTCTGTAAGCCCAGCGCCAGCGCCCCAGCCGCCAGCCAGTAACCCCATTTCTTCATGACTTTTCCTCTTATTTTGTTTTATCACGCAGCAACAGCTGACTCGCGGCGACCAGCAGCAGCGACAGCACCATCAGGATGGTCGCCAGTGCGTTCACCTCCGGCGAAACGCCGACTTTTACCATTGAGTAAATTTTCAGCGGCAGGATCTCAAAGCCTGGCCCGGTCACAAACGAGGAGACCACCACGTCATCCATCGACAGGGTAAAGCTCAGCAGCCAGCCTGCGGCAACGGCTGGCATCGCCAGCGGCAGAATAATTTTACGCAGGATGGTTGCTTCGCTGGCCCCCAAATCGCGTGCCGCCTCCAGCATCCTGACATCGAAGCCTTTCAGGCGTGAGTAGACGGTAATCACCACAAACGGCAGGCAAAAGGTAATATGCGAAACCAGCAGCGACCAGAAGCCCAGCGAAATCCCCAGCAGCATAAACAGAACCAGCAGGGAGATCGCCATAACAATATCGGGCGACATCATCACCACAAACAGCATACCGCTGACAAACGGCTTGCCGCGAAAGCGGTAGCGGTAGAGCGCCACCGCCGTCAGCGCGCCGATCAGCGTGGCGAAACTGGCTGAGAGCACGCCCATGATCAGCGAATGCTGCGCCGCCTGGATCAGGCTATCGTTGTTCATTAACAATGCATACCACTGGGTGCTGAAGCCCTGCCAGTTAATGCCGAAACGCGAGGCGTTGAAAGAGTTAACGATCAGGATAACGATCGGAATATACAGCCAGGCATAAATAAGAAACATAAAGCCGCTGCGTAATGTTTTAACCATTATTCCAGCTCCACTTTCTTGTTCAGCATGCGCGCTGCACGCCAGTAGAACAGCAGCATCAGGCCCATCACCAGCGTCAAAACAATGCTGGTGGCCGCGCCAAACGGCCAGTCGCGAATATTCAGGAACTGACTCTTAATCACGTTGCCGATCAGCAGGTTTTTCGCGCCGCCCATCAGGTCAGCGACAAAAAACAGCCCCATCGCCGGCAGCAACACCAGCAGACAACCCGCAACAATGCCCGGCATCGTCAGCGGTAAAATAATGCGCCAAAATGTTTGCAGCTTGCTGGCACCGAGATCGCGCGCCGCCTCCAGACAGGGCTTATCCAGCTTTTCCAGGCTGGAGTAGAGAGGCATCACCATAAACGGCAGCAGGATATAGACCAGCCCCAGCACCACCGCTTCGGAGGTATACATAATGCGAAAAGGCTTATCAATTAGCCCCAGCCATAGCAGAAACTCATTGAGCCAGCCGCGCGTGCTGAGAAAAATTTTCAGGCCATAAATGCGGATCAGCGAGTTGGTCCAGAATGGCACAATCAGCAGAAACAACATCACCGGACGGATACGCGCCGGCAGCTTTGTCAGGCACCAGGCGAAAGGATAGCCGAGCAGCAAACAGCAAAGCGTGGCGATCAACGCCATATTGAGCGAATGCAGCAGTACCGAGGCGTAAAGCGGATCGAGCAGCCGGGTATAGTTATCGAAGGTCAGCGCCAGGCGGACAAAACTGGCGTCATCACGCGTCAGAAAACTGGTGGCGATAATCATCAGGTTGGGCAAAAACACAAACAGCACCAGCCAGCCGACGATCAGCGTGATAATGGTTTTCTGAAAGCGGTTACGCATCATTTTCATCAGGCAGCACCACCTCCCAGCTTTCAACCCAGGTAATCGCCATCTTTTGATCCAGCGAATGGTCAAAATCGGGATCGTCCTCGTTAAAGAATTCGCTGACGGTCACCAGCTTGCCGTTTTCCAGCTCAACGGTGGATTCCAGCGTCATGCCTTTGTAATTGCGTTCGCGCACAAAGCCCACCAGACCTTCTGCACCTTCGTTATCACTAATTTCTTCAACGCGCAGATCTTCCGGACGCAGCAGGACATGAAGATGCTGACCGGCAACCACCGGAAAGGGCACCAGAATATCGCATTCGCGCCCTTCAACGCGGGCGCGGACGCGCTGATTATCCAGCGGCGCAATAACCACCGCGTCGAACACGTTGATCTCGCCGATAAAACGCGCCACAAACAGGTTGGCGGGTTCTTCATAAATTTCACGCGGCGAGCCGTCCTGCTCAATACGCCCGTCGCGCAGCACCACGATGCGATCCGACATGCTGAGCGCCTCTTCCTGATCGTGGGTAACGAACACAAAGGTAATGCCCAGCTTACGCTGCAACGCTTTCAGTTCATTCTGCATCTGTTTGCGCAGCTTGTAATCCAGCGCCGACAGCGATTCATCCAGCAGCAGGACTTTAGGACGATTCACTACCGCGCGCGCAATGGCGACGCGCTGCTGCTGGCCGCCGCTGAGCTGGTGCGGACGGCGATCGGCAAAACTGTCCAGCTGCACCATCGCCAGCGCCTCGTTAACGCGCGCGGTAATTTCTGCCGCTGGCGTTTTTTGCATGCGCAGGCCAAAAGCGACATTCTCAAACACCGACATATGCGGAAACAGAGCATAGCTCTGGAAAACGGTATTAACGTGGCGGTGTTCGGCGGGCGTGGCGGTAATGGTTTCACCGTCGAGAACGATCTCCCCGCTGTCGGTCTCTTCCAGGCCCGCGATCAGGCGCAGAATAGTGGTTTTACCGCAGCCTGAAGGGCCCAGCAAGGTAATAAACTCGCCGTGGTGTATGGTCAGGTTAAAGTCGGCAATAATTTCTTTGCCGTCAAAAGCTTTACTGATGCCAGAAAGCGTAACCAGCGCCGTTTGCGCGCGTGTTTGCGTCATTTTAGTCACTCAGCCCGAAGTTATCGGCAGTCAGGGCTGCCTGTATGTGTGTAGAGCCGGTCGCTACGGTCAACCAGCCAACAAAGTCAGGGGCGCGATGATACCCTAAAAACGCGCTAATTCCATGCTTGCAGGCCAATAACCGCTATTTACCTGGATAAAAAAGCGATTTACCTTTTTGCACACTACGCTTTAACACTATGACCTGACGCAATATGTTGGCAACGCAGGCTTTCCATAATAGCTCACTGCCATTGAGAGAGAAGAAAGATGACAACGCTACTCGACCGGTTTTTACACTATGTTTCGTTTGATACGCAGTCGCGTCCGCATGCGCGCCAGGTTCCCAGCACGGAAGGGCAGTGGCAGCTGGCCAGGGAACTGCAGAAAGAGCTAACCGAGCTGGGGCTGAAAGATGTAACCCTCAGCGAGCACTGCTGCGTGATGGCGACCTTACCGGCAAATGTGGATTATCCCACGCCGGTGATCGGCTTTATTTCTCACGTTGATACCTCGCCCGATTTCAGCGGCAAGCATGTTAATCCGCAAATTGTTGAGAACTATCGCGGCGGGGATATTGCCCTTGGCATCGGTGAAGAGATCCTGTCTCCGGTGATGTTCCCGATACTGCATCAGCTGACCGGCCATACGCTGATCACAACCGACGGTAAAACCCTGCTTGGCGCAGATGATAAGGCGGGCGTGGCGGAGATCATGACTGCGGTGGCGCAGCTGGCGCAGGGAGATATTCCGCATGGCGAGCTTCGCATCGCCTTTACGCCAGATGAAGAGGTTGGGCGCGGCACCGAACATTTTGATGTCGCCGCCTTTGGCGCGGACTGGGCTTATACCGTTGATGGCAGCGGGCTGGGCGAGTTCCAGTTTGAAAACTTTAATGCCGCCTCGGTGACGGTAAAAATCGTTGGCAATAATGTCCATCCCGGTACGGCAAAGGGCGTAATGGTAAATGCGCTGGATCTGGCGATGCGCTTTCATGCCGAGGTCCCGGCCACTGAGAAACCGCAGTTTACCAGCGGCTATGAAGGGTTTTACCATCTGCATGGCGTTAAAGGCAGCGTAGAGCGTGCAGAGCTAAGCTATATCGTGCGCGATTTCGATCGCGACAGCTTTGAAGCGCGTAAGCAGAAGCTGATTGATATTGCCCGACGTGTCGGTAAAGGGCTGAATCCCGACTGCTATATCGACGTAACGGTAGAAGACAGCTATTACAATATGCGGGAGATCATCGAGGCGCATCCACACAGCATTGAGCTGGCGTTGCAGGCGATGCGCAACTGCGGGGTAGAACCCGATGTGAAGCCGATTCGCGGCGGCACCGACGGGGCCTGGCTCTCTTTTAAAGGCTTGCCCTGCCCAAATATTTTTACCGGCGGCTATAACTATCATGGCAAGCATGAGTTTGCCTCGTTAGATATTATGCAAAAAACGGTAGAGGTGATTGTCGGTATCGCCCGACTGGCAGCTGAGAAAAAATAATAAAAAGGCGGCTGGATCTCTCCAGCCGCCGCAGGCGTTGCTCACCGGCAGCTGCCGGCGCTGTTTTTCGCAGAGTCAGTTACCCTTCGTTGAAATACCAGTAACCGTTATTGACCAGTCCGGCCAGCTGCGCCAGAAATGCCGGATCGTCCAGCGCGTCGGCAAAATCCTGCAGGCCCAGCGTCTGTTTGGCCGCCAGCGCATTTAAGGCTGCAGGCCAGGCGGATTCCAGCTGCTCGCCGTTAATAAACACCGCGTCGCCGATTTTCAGCACCCGCAGCCCGCCAAGACGTGACAGCTTATCGCCCTGCTGCAGGGCATCATAAATTTCATCGGGCTGATAGGGCGGCTCCGGCGGCGCAATATCCAGCTCATGACGCGACTGTGAAATAAATTCGCCAAACCACTGACGGAACTGCTCCGGCTGATCGATAACCTCCATCATGAGCTGACGGATGCCGTCGATCTCCTGCGGCAGGATCTCTGCCGGGCAGTCACGCGGCACGATCTCCGGATCGTTGTAGCGGCGGCTGCCCAGCTCGCGAGCCAGTACAAAATCAGCGAAGCCGCTGATCAGCTCGCGTCCGCTCGGCGCACGGAATCCCACGGAGTAGTTCAGCGCATTTTCCAGCGAGTAGCCTTCATGCGGGAATCCCGGCGGAATATAGAGGATATCGCCCGGTTCCATCTCTTCATCGATAATGGCGTCAAACGGTTCAACCTGTAGCAGGTCAGGATGGGGGCAGTGCTGCTTCAGCGGCACCTTTTCGCCAACGCGCCAGCGACGGCGGCCGGTGCCCTGAATAATAAACACGTCATACTGATCCAGATGCGGGCCAACGCCGCCGCCGGGCACCGAAAAGGAGATCATCAGATCGTCGATACGCCAGTCCGGTAAAAAGCGGAACGGGCGCATCAGCGCAGCGGCAGGCTCATGCCAGTGGTTAACCGCCTGAACCAGCAACGACCAGTTATGTTCACCCAGATGATCGTAACTTTCGAACGGGCCGTGGCTCACCTGCCATTTACCGTCCTGCTGACTTACCAGGCGACTGTCTACTTCGTTCTCCATCGCCAGTCCCGCCAGCTCATCCGGAGAGATAGGATCGATAAAGTTTTTAAAGCCGCGTTTCAGGATGACCGGGCGTTTTTGCCAATAATTTTGTAAAAAATCGGTCCAGTTAAGATCGAGCTGATAATCCATAAGGTTTTCCAGTACAGGCGAGAAAGGATAGCAAGTATATACTTGTTATCCTTGAGGTTGCATGTGCGTTGGCGCGCTTTGTTCACTCCGCTAACTTACCTGGCCGGAGAGCGCTGCGCTGCGGCCTTTATGCAACATGAATTATCCAGAGTATAACAGCGGCGACGCGGTTCTACTCAAGGTTATGTTCGACTTCCTGTCGCCGGAAAATCACTTTCATGCGCGCGCCGCCCAGCGTACTGGCTCCGGCTTCAATATCGCCTGCGTACTGCTCCAGAATATCGCGCGCTACCGCCAGCCCTAATCCCTGTCCCGGACGCAGCGTGTCCGCACGCTGGCCGCGCAGAAAGATCATCTCACGTTTGCTTTCCGGAATGCCCGGGCCATCATCTTCCACAATCAGCTGAAGGGTGGAGTCGGTCTGGCGCGCGCTGATTTCCACAAACTCCAGGCAATATTTACAGGCGTTATCCAGCACGTTGCCCATCACTTCCATAAAATCATTCTGATCGCCGACAAAGGTGATTTCCGGGGAAATATCCAGCGTCAGCGAGACGCCTTTACGCTGATAGACTTTATTCAGCGCTGAACAGAGGCTGTCGAGTTGCGCAGAAACCGAATGCAGTTCGCGTTTTAAGGGGTTGTGATCTGCCTGCATGCTGGCGCGATGCAGATAGTAACCAATCTGCTGCGAGATGCGGCTGATCTGCTCCAGCATAATTGGCTCAGCCTGCTCAACAGAGAAGTTTTTACCGCTGCGCAGTGAGCGTAGCGTGCTTTGCAGCACTGCCAGCGGAGTTTTCAGGCTATGGGTCAAATCGGAGAGCGTGGTGCGGTAGCGCGTATAGCGCTGGCGTTCATTGTCCAGCAGCAGATTCAGGTTGCGCACCAGGCTGCGTAACTCCTGCGGCGGATTGGGATCCAGCGCGTCACGCTGGCTGCTCTCCAGCTCGCGAATTTGGCTGGCCAGCGTGCCGATAGGACGCAGGCTCCAGTGCGCTGCCAGCCACAGCAGCGGGATCACCAGCAGCAGGTTAACCAACAGCACATAGCTGAACCATGACCAGACCACGTCGGAGTGTTGCAATTCCTGCGGAATCGAGTCGACCACCACGACTGTCAGCGCGGGCAGGCTGGTGGTGGCGTCATAACGATTTATCGCCACCGAGTGGGTAAAGGTGCCGTCGCCGTTATCATCATAGGCGTGCAGCTTGATTTTGGCCGCCTGATCATCGCCCAGCGCTTTGTCACTGGTCTGATTGCTGGTATCGATTTCGTAAAAGTCGGGCTTTTTCAGCCAGTCAGGACGGATTTTACGGCGAATTTCCGGCACGTCACGCTGCTGCCACAGCAGTCTGCCGCGCTCGTCGTAAATAAAAACCAGCGTAGGCGAGTTTAGCGTCATCTGCTTCGGCTGGGCTATGGTTAGCTGGTTATTCTTCCATTGCGCGAGGGTGTAAAACAGATTGCTTTCACCGCGCATAACGCGATAGGTGGTTTTGTCAAAGCTGACGATATAGCCAACAACCGCAACCATGCCATAGGAAAGAGAGAGGATCAGCACCACGGCAGCCGTCGCCAGCAGAAAGCGGGCGCGGAGCGAAAAAGGGCGTTTGCCCTGTAGGATTTTCATTGATGGTTAAATATCGAAGCGGTAGCCCTGTAGGATTTTCATTGATGGTTAAATATCGAAGCGGTAGCCCTGACCGCGAACCGTAGTGATCACTTCCTGCGGATAAGCCGCCTGTATTTTTTTACGCAGCCGACCCATTAGCACATCAATCGTGTGGCTTTCGCGCAGCTCTGCATCAGGGTAGAGCTGCAACATCAGCGAATCTTTACTGACCACCTTGCCTACGTTACGGATCAGCGTTTCGATAATGGTGTATTCAAAGGCGGTTAGTTTGATTGACTGATCGTTTACCGTCAGTTCACGGCGTGAGAGATCGATATGAAAAGGGGCGAGGTTGATAATTTGCGAGGCCAGCCCGCTGTTGCGCCGCATCAGCGCCTGCATGCGCGCCACAACTTCCTCAATATGGAAAGGCTTGGTGACATAATCATCCGCCCCGGCCTCCAGCGCTTCTACTTTCGCCTGCCAGCCTTCGCGCGCGGTCAGTACCAGGATCGGTTGTTTAACCTCCTGAGCGCGCCAGCGACGGATTAACGTCATCCCATCTTCATCGGGCAGCCCCAAATCAACCAGCGTAATATCAGGTGAATGTTCAGCCAGAAAATAATCTGCCTCTTTTGCATCTTCAGCCGCATCGACCTGATGGCCCATTTCACGCAGCTGCACAGAGAGGTGATGGCGCAGTAAACCGTTATCCTCTACAACCAAAACGCGCATATGCCTTTCCTTTACAGATAATCTTGAGTTGAGTATAGAGGGGCACGGATAAACCGAGGGTTAACACAGAGCAATCCCGGACGCCAGGCGTCCGGGAAAAGGCTTTACTTCAGATCGTCGACCATCTGCACAGCGCGACCCAGGTAGTTTGCCGGGGTCATCTGCTTCAGACGGGTTTTCTCTTCTTCCGGCAGCGCCAGGCTGTCAATAAACGTCTGCATGCCAGCCGCGTCCACGCGTTTGCCGCGCGTCAGCTCTTTCAGCTTTTCATACGGCTTTTCAATGCCGTAACGACGCATAACGGTCTGAATCGGCTCCGCCAGCACTTCCCAGTTCTGGTCCAGCTCCGCCAGCAGGCGATCGCGGTTAACTTCCAGCTTGGAGATGCCTTTCAGCGTCGCCTGATAGGCGATAAGCGCATAACCCACACCCACGCCCAGATTACGCAGCACGGTGGAATCGGTCAGATCGCGCTGCCAGCGGGAAACCGGCAGCTTGGTCGCCAGATGCTGCATAACGGCATTCGCCAGACCGAGGTTGCCTTCTGAGTTTTCAAAATCGATCGGGTTAACTTTATGCGGCATTGTCGAGGAGCCAATTTCGCCAGCGATGGTTTTCTGTTTGAAGTGATTCAGCGCGATATAACCCCAGATATCGCGATCGAAATCGATCAGGATGGTGTTGAAGCGCGCAATACAGTCAAACAGTTCAGCAATATAGTCGTGCGGCTCGATCTGGGTGGTGTAGGGGTTCCAGCTGATGCCCAGCGAGGTGACGAAAGATTCGCTCAGCTGATGCCAGTCAACTTCCGGATAGGCTGCCAGATGAGCATTATAGTTTCCGACCGCGCCGTTGATTTTGCCCAGAATCTCTACCTGCTCCAGCTGACGCAGCTGACGCGTCATACGGTAAGCGACGTTCGCCATCTCTTTGCCCAACGTCGAGGGGGTTGCAGGCTGGCCGTGAGTACGTGACAGTAGCGGAATATCGCGATACTGATGCGCCAGATCTTTTACCGCATCAATCAGCTGCGTCCAGTAAGGCAGAATCACTTCGCGGCGGGCCGTTTCCAGCATCAGCGCATGAGAGAGGTTATTGATATCCTCAGAGGTACAGGCAAAGTGGATAAATTCGGAAACGGCATGCAGCGCCGGTACATCGGCCACTTTCTCTTTCAGGAAATACTCAACCGCTTTAACGTCGTGGTTAGTGGTGCGTTCAATGGTTTTGATGCGCGCAGCATCATTTTCATTAAAATTGGCCACAATCGCATCAAGGTAAGCGTTTGCGTCAGCGTCAAAAGCAGGAACTTCCTTGATCTCTGCAGTCGCGGCCAGTTTTTGTAACCAGCGAACTTCAACCGCAACGCGGAATTTCAGCAGGCCGAACTCGCTGAAAATGCCACGCAGTGGGCTGACTTTGTCGCCGTAACGACCATCGACAGGTGAGACGGCGGTCAGAGAGGATAATTCCATCAGAGCAACTCCTGGATCGTTAACTAAAGGTCTGGTGCATTCGGCCCGATCAGGCCGAAGGCATACCGGCTAAAATACGTTTCGCCTCACGGATAAGGCGGTTTCGGTAAAACATTAACTGCAGGCGGCCACCGCCAACCTGATGCCAGAGCACAGCGGAACGAATACCCGCCAGCAGGGCGGCGCGCACTTTGTTCTGTACCTGAGAATTTTGTAGCACCGCAGGTGACCCTGTCACCTGAATGCGTGGCCCAAGCGGACTAATCACATCCACATAAATCCCGGCCATGGCGGCGATAATGGTTTCGGAATCGATATCGTAATGGCTCAGCTGGCGATCAAGCTGGGCAATGCGCTGGGCCAGCGTATCTAGGGCAGATTTATTGGCGCTAAGCTTACGCTCCAGCACCATCATACTTAGGGTATAACGCGTCAGTTCCGCTCCCAGCCCCTGACGGCTGGGGTTACTCAGCACCGCCAGCAGCGTTTCAAGACCAAAACGCAGCTGGGCTTCATCGTTACCGTAAACCGCCAGAGTGGAAGAGGGATTAAGATCGAGCAGGCTGCTCAGAGAGGTTTTTAACACCTGCGCATCGCACTGGCCCTGATGGGCCAGCTGCTGTGCCAGGTGCGCGGACTGGCAGATCCCTGCCAGCGCCAGCGTGATGTCATAATAATTTTTAGCCACGGTTACTCCTGTATACACATCGTAAGCCGCACGCGATTTATGCCGGCACCAGCGGTAAACGCTGTTCGATAATACCGCCGCCAAGGCAAATTTCGCCCAGGTAAAATACCGCGGACTGGCCTGGCGTCACAGCGGCCACCGGCTGCTCGAAGCGCACCTCAATGCGATCATCATCCAGCGGGGTGATAACGCAGGGAATATCTTCCTGACGGTAACGGGTTTTCACTACGCATTGCAACGGCTCACGCAGCGCCTGGCGATCGACCCAGTGCAGCTGTTGCGCAATCAATCCAACCGACATCAGACGCGGATGGTCGGCGCCCTGAGCGACGATCAGGCGATTACTGGCGACATCTTTGTCCACCACATACCAGGGATCGTCATTGCTCTCTTTCATGCCGCCAATGCCCAGCCCTTTCCGCTGTCCAAGCGTATGGTACATCAGACCCTGATGTTCGCCCACCGTCTGGCCATCAACGGTAACGATAGCGCCTGGCTGAGCAGGCAGATAGCGCCCAAGGAAATCGCGAAATTTACGCTCGCCGATAAAGCAGATACCGGTTGAATCTTTTTTCTTCGCGGTCACCAGCTCCAGCTGTTCAGCAATGCGGCGCACTTCCGGCTTCGACAGTTCGCCGACCGGGAACAGGCTCTGTGCAATTTGCTGGTGGCTGAGCGTATAGAGAAAGTAGCTTTGATCTTTGTTGCCGTCGAGACCGCGCAGCAGCTGGCTTTGACCATTGCTGTCCTGGCGGCGCACGTAATGACCGGTAGCAATATAGTCTGCGCCGAGATCTTCCGCCGCGAACTCGAGGAACGCTTTAAATTTGATCTCTTTGTTGCACAGAATATCGGGGTTAGGCGTACGGCCCGCCTTGTATTCTTCCAGGAAATGCTCGAAGACGTTATCCCAGTATTCGGCTGCGAAGTTAACCTTATGCAGCTTCATGCCAAGTTTGTCGCAAACGGCCTGGGCGTCGGCCAGATCATCCGCAGCGGTACAATACTCTTCGCCGTCGTCCTCTTCCCAGTTTTTCATAAATAACCCTTCCACCTGATAACCCTGCTGCTGCAGTAACCAGGCGGAAACGGAAGAATCGACGCCGCCGGACATTCCGACGATCACTTTTTTCTGGCTGTTGTCAGACATGACACACTCACGACAAGGAACAAAAACAGGCGGCGTATTCTAGCACGCGTGCGTCAGTGACGCATCCCCGGCGCGGACGTTGCCTGACCGGAAAGCCATTATCGATAAAACTGCACCATCGACAGCGGATAACGTACGCCGCTCTGCCAGATGCGTACGCTCTCCGCTACCAGCGGCGAACGCAGATGGTTAGCGGTTAAAATCTGCTGCGGCGGCAGCCACCAGCAACGGTCGATATCACTGTCCTGCGGATGGGTTTCCAGACGTTCCGGTAGATCGAGGGCAAACAGAAAACGGATAAAAGGCGTTTTATCCGGCGCGGTCCACTGTTGCACGCCGAGAAAACTGTTCATCTCCGCCTGAATGCCGGTTTCCTCATAAAGTTCACGGCTGGCAGCCTGCAGCAGGCTTTCCTCTGCTTCCAGATGACCGGCTGGCTGATTCCAGGTTGCTTTACCGTTAATGGTTTCTTCTACCACCAGCAGTTCGTCTTCCGCCTGCACAATGCAGGCCACGGTAACGTGCGGTTTGTACATAGGCTGCTCCGGTTAAAAACGATCGGTAATGTCACGCCATTCGCCAGGCGCGAGATCATCCAGCGTTAACGATGCCATACCATAACGAATCAGACGCAAAACAGGAAAGCCAACGTGTGCAGCCATGCGGCGAACCTGGCGGTTACGTCCTTCATAAAGGGTTATTTTAAGCCAGCTGACGGGAATCGATTTACGTTCACGAATGGGCGGCTGACGCGGCCAGAGCCAGGCGGGTTCATCGACGCTTTCTACTTCGGCGGGCAGGGTGGGGCCATCTTTCAGAATAATGCCACTGCGCAGCGCCTGCAGCGCGCTTTCATCCGGCTCGCCTTCAACCTGAACGTAATAAATTTTTCCGGTACGCTTGCCCGGCTGGGTCAGCTTTGCCTGTAGCGCGCCATCGTTGGTCAGCACCATCAGGCCTTCGCTGTCGCGGTCCAGGCGGCCTGCCGCATAAACGCCGCTAACCGGAACAAAATCTTTTAGGGTGGAACGTCCCGCCTCATCGGTAAACTGCGGCAGAACATCATAAGGTTTGTTAAAAACGATCACACGTCGCGGCCCCTTGTGCTGCGGCTTTGCAGGAGCAGGGCGGCTGAATCGTTTAACTCGGTGATTATTAACAACTGTTTTACGCATAAGCTTTGCACTTGACTTGAATGAGCGCATTATAACGCGAAATTGAGATGATTGGCGCGACGGCAATATTCAAGTAGTATTGACGCGCATCTTACAAATCATTAACAAAAAAGCGCTCGAAGGAGAGGTTAATGGAAAGCAAAGTAGTTGTTCCGGCGGAAGGTCAGAAAATCACTCTCGACGATCAGGGAAAACTGGTTGTTCCCGCTAATCCGATCATCCCTTATATCGAGGGTGATGGCATTGGCGTAGACGTTTCTCCCGTCATGATCAAAGTGGTTGATGCCGCTGTGAAAAAAGCCTACAACGGCGAGCGAAAAATTTCCTGGATGGAAATTTACACCGGTGAGAAATCAACTCAGGTGTATGGTCAGGATGTCTGGCTGCCGGAGGAAACCCTTGACCTGATTAAGGATTACCGCGTTGCCATCAAAGGTCCGTTAACCACGCCGGTTGGCGGCGGTATTCGCTCTCTGAACGTTGCGCTGCGTCAGCAGCTGGACCTGTATATCTGTCTGCGTCCGGTTCGTTACTATCAGGGCACTCCAAGCCCGGTTAAGCGTCCGCAGGATACGGATATGGTGATCTTCCGTGAAAACAGTGAAGACATCTATGCCGGTATCGAGTGGAAAGCGGGCACGCCGGAAGCGGATAAAGTCATCAAGTTCCTGCAGGATGAGATGGGTGTAACCAAAATCCGTTTCCCGGAGCAGTGCGGCATCGGCGTGAAGCCTTGCTCTGAAGAAGGCACCAAACGTCTGGTGCGTGCGGCGATTGAATATGCCATTACCAACGATCGCGATTCTGTGACGCTGGTACATAAAGGCAACATCATGAAATTCACCGAAGGTGCCTTTAAAGATTGGGGCTACCAGCTGGCGCGTGAAGAGTTCGGCGGTGAGCTGATCGATGGCGGCCCGTGGGTGAAAATCAAGAACCCGAACAGCGGCAAAGAGATCGTGATCAAAGACGTGATCGCTGACGCCTTCCTGCAGCAGATCCTGCTGCGTCCGGCTGAATATGATGTTATCGCCTGTATGAACCTCAACGGTGACTACATTTCTGACGCCCTGGCGGCGCAGGTTGGCGGTATCGGTATCGCTCCGGGCGCAAACATCGGTGACGAGTGCGCGCTGTTTGAAGCCACCCACGGTACCGCGCCGAAATATGCGGGCCAGGATAAAGTAAACCCGGGTTCCGTGATCCTTTCCGCTGAGATGATGCTGCGCCACATGCAGTGGTTCGAGGCCGCAGACCTGATTGTTAAAGGTATGGAAGGCGCGATTGCCGCGAAAACCGTGACCTATGACTTCGAACGTCTGATGGAAGGCGCTAAACTGCTGAAATGTTCAGAGTTTGGCGACGCGATTATCAACAATATGTAATCGCTGATTAACAAAATATAGCCAACATGGATTGTTAAATTTATGTTGGCTTTTTTGTTTGTGCTGCTTTATTGAATGTTCTTTGCTGAAACAATGAGCATGATTTTATTTTCAGTGAAATATTCACGCAGTGTTTTCGCCGGCCTTCCGAGGATATAGGGGATATCATTCTGAATCATTGACATATATGACATCCTGCTATCCAGCATCTGTGTCACGAAATCAATGTTTGCACTGGCATACCGGTTAGCAGCACTTTTTTCCAGTCCGATGCGGCCTCTTCTGCCGGGCGAAGGGCATTACTGCCCTTAAAGGCTCTCCTGGCAGCCATCAGCCCGTAAGCCGCCAGAAAAGCTGCCCCGCCAAAGCGCAGCACCTGAAGCGCCGCTGGCCATGCCTGAACCAGCTTTCCCGTACCGGCCACGCCGGCCATGATGAGCACAATATCACTGAGTGAGAAAGCTATGACGACAAGAGCAACATACCGTTGCTGCAGCCCCTGACGCAGCGCAAAGGCGTTCTGTGCGCCGATAGCCATGATAAGACCCAGCCCGGTCATAAAACCGGCCGGTATTGCGGACAGGTACATAATTGATCTCTGGTGTTACGCTAAAAGGGAGCCGTCCCGGCACGCGCCGGGAGAGCAAAAGTTATTTCGCATCAGACGACGCGTTGCTGATGAGAACGGTCTGACAGCGTGCGCCGGGCATCATTTTTTCAAGGCCGTCTGTCAGCATTCTGCCGGCCGCATACAGCTCTTCCAGCGGCATTTCCGGCAGGCTCTCAAGGATGAACCACATGCTGCTGTCTGCCACGCTCAGCCGGGTCCGTACGCCCTGCCGCCAGTTCCATCGGCGACAGGTCACGCCGGTATCATCGCGCCAGACAACTTCTCCTGCTTCCGGTGACTCGCTTCCCGGCTGACCGTCCTTCATGGTGTCAAAAATTTCGGTTCCGTCAGCTACAACCAGCTGCGGCATCCCGACGTAAGCCGCAAAGTTTTCACCGCCAACCGGAACGGCATATCGGATGCTGACGGCGTTATACAAATCCACCACCGGATCGAGAGCGGCCATCGTGCCATCCTTTATGACGCGCTTTCTCAAAGCTTCTGCCGAACAGGGCGTGCGCCTGGGTTTTGCACCGAAGGCCCGGAAAATGTCCGCCCATGCGCTGAGGTGCGCCTCTGCCCAGGCAGGCTGCCCTGCCAGAACGGCCTTGCAGGCTTCCTCAAGCGCGACGTCACCAACCCGTTTATCAGCCACGGGGGCCGCCTCTACGCTGATACTGAGCGCACGAAAACCTGGTGCGATGCGGTAAATTTCGGGACTGATTGACGGTAACACGGCTGACATATGATAATCCTGTAATGACTGATTTATTACATGATAATGACCGATGACCAATAAAGTCAATATAACGACCGATGCCGATGCGGCCAGGGTAAACGAGGCCGTTTCCGCGCACATAAAGCTTTACCGCAGCCAGAATAAAATGTCACTTGATGAGCTTTCCCGCCGTTCAGGCGTCAGTAAGGGAATGCTGGTAGAGATAGAAGGATGCCGGGCCAACCCCAGCATTGCGCTGCTCTGCCGCCTTGCGTCTGCGATGAACGTATCCGTGGCTGACTTTGTCAACGTCGCCGGGAGGCCTGCCGTTCACCTCATCGGAGCCAGTGAAATTCCTGTGCTCTGGAAAGGAGAAAAGGGAGGCAGTGCGCGTCTGCTTGCGGGCACGAGCGGGCCGGACATGATTGAGCTATGGGAGTGGGTGCTTTACCCCGGAGAAACTTTTGAGTCTCCCGGACATCCGGAAGGCACCAGTGAACTCCTTTATGTATCCAGCGGAACCCTGACGCTCGTCGTTAGCGACACCACTTACGTGATAAGTTCCGGGGGGGCAGCCGTTGCAAGAACAGACGCACCGCATGCCTATATGAACAGTGGCACGGAGGTAACCATGTTTACCATGACGGTGCATGAGAAAGGCCGCTAAAAAGATCGCTTTGTGCTCTTCTGTGAGCCAGAACCGTAAGATACAGTCTGGTCCGGATTCCCGGGCCAGACCCTCACCGGTCAGACCGGTACGCAAATCTCCGCTTTCATGAACGTAACTGCCTTTCCTTCAATAACGACCCTGTCTTCTTTCAGCTCACAAATCAGATGTCCCCCTCTGAGGGATGCCTGCCAGGCAGACAGTTTGTTTTTACCCAGTTTTTCTGCCCAGTAAGGTACCAGGGTGGCATGTATTGAGCCGGTCACCGGATCTTCCGGAATGCCTGCACCCGGCGCAAAGTATCGTGAGACAAAATCGTACTGACTACCCGATCCCTGACCTGTCACGACCACACCGATAGGCCCCAGCCCGGCAAGCACGTGTAAATCTGGCTGACACGCCCTGACCGCGTCTTCCCCGCTCAGCACCACAAAGATGTTTTCAAAATTACGGAACCAGAATTGGGCCTGATCGTTGAACACCGGACTGATGATTTCCGGAAGCTGGGCCATTTCTTCGGGAGGTATGCACGGTAAATCGAGCAGATAGCCGTCCTCTTTCACCTCAACTCTCAACTGCCCGACGCGGGCTGAAAATGAGAGCGGTCCTGTTATGCCATATTCCGTTACCAGAACGTGGGCGGTCGCAAGCGTGGCATGACCGCAAAAATCCACTTCCACCGTTGGGGTGAACCACCGCAGGTCCCAGCCGTTATCGGCGCGTTTTACGAAAGCCGTCTCAGCCAGGTTATTTTCTGCTGCAATGGACTGCATCGTGCTGTCCGGCAGCCAGTCATTAAGCACCAGAACGGCAGCAGGATTACCGCCAAATACCCGATCGGAAAAAGCATCAACCTGAAACATCTTAAGGAACATCGTAATTACTCTCTCGTTATGTTTTAACCGTATGAATCAGGGTTATCCTATAACCCTTCAACTTAAGAAAACATGCAGTTGATTCTCTGAGCCGTTATACCGTACAGCGCGCCAGCTATGCCTGCTTCTGACATACCGCTGATTGTCTTTCCCCGAATTGGGTTCGCTTCCTGCCAGTTGTGTAAACACCTCACAAGCGGGCGCACTGAGAAAAGGGCTGGCAGACGCCTGCCAGCCCTGAGAGAGTCACGATGCCAGCTTCATCATGATGAGACCGGCCACGATTATCACCGCCGCCAGTATGCGCATCGGGGTGGCCGGCTCGCCCAGGAAGTACAGTCCGGCCAGAAATGATCCCACTGCACCTATCCCGGTCCATATTGTGTAAGCCGTCCCCAGCGGTAGTGAACGCATTATGTAGCGTGCGTATGGCAAGGTCCGTTATAGCGTAAAGTGAACATTAACTTCATACGCATATAATCATTTCGTCGAAAGCGCTCTAAAGATTAAAGGTTCAAATTACAGACGTGCTGAGATTTCAAGTGCAGCAAGAATTACGGGTTCCATTTTCTTCGGGGTAGAGAACGGTGCAAAACGCTTGAGTGGTTTGCCGTCGCGTCCGATCAGAAACTTAGTAAAGTTCCATTTGATTCGTCCTCCCAGTACGCCGGGCAATTCGTCTTTCAGGTAACGAAATACCGGGTGCGTTGAAGTGCCGTTGACCTCCACTTTCTCGAACATCGGGAAGCTCACACCATAATTAATGTGGCAGGTCTGCGCGATTTCGTCAGCACCGCCGGGTTCCTGTTTACCGAACTGGTTGCAGGGAAAACCAAGCACTACCAGACCCTGGGCGGCGTACTTCTTGTAAAGCGATTCAAGGCCTGCGTATTGTGGCGTAAATCCACAATGGCTGGCGGTATTGACCACGAGAACCAGCTTGCCAGCGTAGTCAGCCATAGGGATGAGCTGACCACTCAGACTGGTGGCAGTAAGCTGATGAAAAGTGCTCATATCAAAATCCTCAGAATTACTCATATCGCCGATTCATTGTGTAAGACAGGACAATTGTCTGTCGACAGAATTGCACAAATCCTGATGTTATAGTTTTATCAGCGGCTGGATCGCCCCGTTTAGCCTTGGGTGAGGCGCTGGCGCCAGCTGTGGCGCAATCAACTATGGTTTAACGTGCTGATGGTAAGTAAACATCTAAAAAAGGTTGTGTTGAACACACTGATATTAATAATTGCTTTGTTTGTCTTAGACTATTTTACCGTTAATGATTTCATGTCGTTTAAAAATGTATGTAGAGTAATTCTCACGGGTACGCTGGTAGGGTTAATTAACTATAAGTTTTTCAGGAATTAAAACTACGTACGGCGAGAGTTATTTCTCATTAGAAAAGCTCGCTTTGGTGAGCCTATTTCGTATTGGTGCTCTGACGCATAATTATACATTGACTGAAGTTTAATCAGGCCGGGCCACCCACTACAGGCAGCGTTACAGCAGCAACTGTAACCCACTGAGGATGGGTATCGTCTGCATTAATTGGATTAATTTCGTCCGTTGATTACTCAATAGCTTTCAGCACATTTGCTGGCAATGGCTGTTTTGACATCACAATGGCCGATGCGCTTATGATTTCCGGCAGGAGCTTTCTGCCTACCGTTCCTGGTAAGGAACTTATGAGCCAGGAACAAGATAAAAAGTGTCAGAGAACAGAGCTTTCTCTCCCGAAACACCGCGAGCCGGTGAAATGCAATCTTTCTGATACCAGACGACCTCATCAACCTTAACCTGTGCCGAGCACTTCTCGCACTGGATAGTGGCAACGGCTTCATCACTGAAAGATTTTGCCGATGAAGTGAAGCGATCGCCTCCGCACTCTGTGCATACCAATTGTATTACTGACATCGTCTCTGACCCTGTTTACGTGGAAGCTAATTAAGAATATTCCTAATTCAACCAATTGGCGATAGAGTGACCAGTTAATTTTTCGTAAAAGTGCAAACTAACTGTAAAAAACTTCGGACGTAAATGTGGATGTGGATGACAAACAGGGTTGAGGACATAGCACAGGGCACTTGACCTACCTGAGCACGCCCGTCTGCTTTTTAAGATAAAACCTATCGATTTGATAGGTGAAATTTTAGGGCCAATATTTATTTTTTGACTACGTTTTTATTACAAAAATAAATATGGAAAAAAGAGATGGCGAAGTTTTACTACCTTGAGAAACTGTCACAGCAAACTATCAAATATCAGATCCACTCTGAAGGATGCACATTACTGCCAGCATGGGGTAAACGGGATTTTTTGGGCACGTTTTACCACGAACGGGATGCCATAAAAGTGTCCCGGTTGCGGCATCTTGCAACCGCCCCCTGTTCGCAATGCTTCGAAAATCCGAGAAAATATCAAATAAAACTCTAACCGCCTTCGGGCGGTTTTTTGTATCTGATTTTATGTGCGCTAAGCACCTGCAAGCCCCATGCCGCTGGTACCGCCAGCGATCAGTATGCGTTTTCCCGGAAACCTGCCCACCGAACTTAATACACCTGGCCTTAGTAATGTCGCCGTTTTCTGCTTAGACATCCTTTTCATATTCTATTGTCTGTTTCACTGCGCTCAGGGCAAGCCGGAGCTTATCCAAAGTGACCGAGCCCAGCGCGAGGCGAATGGCGTGCGGCACGTTTTGTGAGGTGCTGAATGGCTCTGCGGTAGAAACGGAGATCTGCTGCTGCATTAAACGGTTCACAATTCGTTCAGCTCTGATCTCACAAGGTAGCGGTAGCCAGATAAAGTAGGAATTGGGATGGCTTACCCAGTCACTGTCACCCAGGATCTCGCGGGCAATAACCTGGCGCTGGCGGGCATCACGCCGTTTCAGTAACTCCAGACGCCTGATCGTACCATCCTTAATCCAGCCACAAACAATCGAGACCATGAGGGAAGGCGTATTCCACGTTGTGGCACGAATAGCACGCTCAAGCGCTCCACGCATGTGAGCTGGACAGACCACAGCACCGACACGCAGGCCGGTAGCAATATTTTTCGCAAAGCCGGTGACATAGACCGTTCTTTCCGGTGCATAGCAGGCGAGGGGGGCTGGTGGATGATGGACGAGAAAGGCATAGGCTGCGTCCTCAAGCACGAGGAGATCAAACGTTCTGGCAATGAGGGCGAGTTCCCTGCGCTGAGCATGACTCAGGACCCAGCCAAGCGGATTATGCAGCGTAGGCATTGTATAGATCGCACGAACGCGCCGGCGTTGGCAGATTTGCCTTAACGCATTCAGGTCAGGACCGTCAGAACCTGCAGGTATCGGTGCAAGTTCCAGATGATAAAGCGTGGCCAGAGCTTTAAAACCAGGATAGATGAGTGCATCTACCGCTACCACATCGCCGGGTTTCAGCAGGCCCATCACAGCTATCGTGAGGCCATGCTGCGCACCATTCACAATCAGCACGTCATCCGCAGAGGATGAAATGCCAGCGTTCCTCAGCCATGAAGCAATAGTATTCCGATCGTTTTGTCTCCCGGCGTGAGGTTGGTAACGCAGCCCTGATTCAAGATCACCGGTTGTGGCCAGTGAACGAATCGCTTCACGCAGCAGTTCAGTCTGTTCCGGCAGAGAAGGGTAATTAAAGTTGAGATCCAGAACGTCTGACGCCACGACATGCTGGTCCGTTCCAAGCCCGGCAGGCAACGAAATATCTCGCACAAAGGTCCCACGGCCAGTTTCTCCACTCACAAGGCCCATGGCTTCCAGTTCTGCATAAACGCGGGTTGCGGTTGCCAGGGAAATGCGTTTCTCGGCGGATAGCGCCCTGTGGGTCAAAAGTCGGGTACCTGCCGGAAGGCTGCCGCTTCGGATCGCGCCCGCGTATTCATCCACGATAGCTTTATAGCGCGCCTTCATAAATTGTATCCATGACAATTTTTTGATTGTAATAAATCATGAGGGCTAGCATAGGGACTGTCAATTTTTGAGGCTTGCTGTTTCAGCCATGCTTCAATGCGGGGGTATTGTGGTGACCAATAGAGAGAATAAAGCAGTTCCCGGCGCGGTGTCCGGCTGGATCAATGGCTTACTGGGCGTAATAATATTCAGCGGTTCGCTGCCAGCCACACGAATAGCGGTTCAGGATATGAACCCTTTTTTCCTGACTTTTATACGAGCCTCAATCGCCGGTATGCTGGCAATCATGCTGATCCTGTTTTTCAGTCAGAAACGTCCGCAGCGCCATCAGATAGGCTCTTTAATCATTGTTGCGCTCGGTGTAGTAATGGGTTTTCCGCTGCTGACGGCAATAGCGCTGCAGCACATAACCTCTGCTCATTCAATCGTGTTTCTGGGGCTGCTACCACTGGCTACCGCCATTTTTGGCGTAATCAGAGCAGGGGAAAGACCACGCCTGCCATTCTGGATATTTTCTATAATTGGCAGCCTGTTAGTAGGGGGATTCGCTCTGTCGCAGAGTGTGTCGGTCTCCGCGATCGGTGACTTACTGATGCTGGCCTCTGTAGTTGTCTGCGGACTGGGCTATGCCGAAGGCGCAAAGCTTTCACGTGAAATGGGCGGATGGCAGGTGATAAGTTGGGCGCTGATTATTTCTTTGCCGCTGATGCTCATGGCCACGTTTATCACTATGCCAGAAGATGCCAGTGCGATAAGCGTACGAGGATGGACTGCGCTGGCATATGTCTCCCTTTTCAGCATGCTGATAGGATTTATTTTCTGGTACAAAGGATTGGCTACAGGCGGTATTGCCGCTGTGGGGCAGCTACAGCTGCTGCAGCCTTTCTTCGGGCTGGGGCTTTCCGCCTCGCTGCTATCGGAAACTGTGACTCCTTTGATGCTTGCGGTCACGCTGGGGGTAATCCTTTGTGTCATCGGTTCGCGCAAATTTGCACGTAAAGCATCTTAATGCCGCTGCGGTAGCAACCTACGCAGGGATGGCCGTTTCTGATTCCAGGTTGTCCGCCTCTAAGGGATGCCTGATATGCTGACAGACGATTGTTGCCCAATATCACGGCCCAGTAAGGCACCAGGGTAGCATGTAAGAGCCGGTCACCGGATCTTCGGGGATCGGCGGTTATATGCAACTTTCTATACTTAACAGCGCAACACGATAGAGAGGTTAATTCTGTAAAATGGCATGGATCAGTAAATATCCAAAACGCCGCATGCCATCAGGAAAAGTGAGCAACCATAAAGTCAACGAATACGCGTACTTTGGGTGATAAGTGGCGATTTTGCGGATACATCACGACCACTGGTTTTTCTGGCGTTATAAAGTCGTCAAGCACCCTTTCCAGTTTCCCCTCTTTTACAGCATTTTCAATCATATAATCCTGGCAATAGATGACTCCTGAATCACTAATTGCAGCATCTATCATTGCTTCCCCATCATCCAGCGATAATGTCCCGGCAGGGATGTGCACAATTTTTTGATTATTCCTGAAAAAAAGCCATTCGCTAATTCTTTTTGTCTGAGGAGAAATAAATGACACGCAATTATGATTGCGCAGATCTTCCGGTTTTTCAGGGCGGGGGTGTTGTTGAAAATAATGAGGGGAAGCGGCCACAACGAAACGGGTCACCCCTAAAGAACGTGCAACCATTCGCGTGTCAGGCAAATCACCAATACGCACGATGACGTCAAAACCCTCTTCCACCACATCAACAAAGCGATCGGTTACGCTGGCATCTACCTTAACCTGCGGGTAATGCTGCATAAAGGTAGAAATTACTGGTATCACTCGCGAACGTCCAAAACCAGCAGGAATGCTGATATGAAGACGCCCCTGGGGGGCATTCTGTGCGTGAGACATCGCGAGCTTAGCGTCATCCAGATCGTTCAGAATTTGCTTACATCGCTGGTATAGCGCAGTCCCATCAGCTGTCAGGCTCAGACTACGGGTTGTGCGGTTAAATAACCTGACGTGCAGTTCATTTTCCAGCCGTGAAACCGCTTTACTCACCCCTGAAGCACTGATACCCAGCTCTGCAGCCGCCACGGTAAAATTACCGCCCTCCGCTGCAGCTACAAAAGCAGCTATCGCGCCAAGATCCATAATGTCGCCTCACTGGAATTTTAGTCATCAATGTAGTGATTTGAGGCTTATATATCAACTTTAGTTTGTTATCTAAAGTGTGCTCTCTGACTATTCATTGAAAGAAAATCATGATCTCTCTCAAAATAAGTAAGCTCGTTGGCTTTACGCTGACCTTTTGCATAACAATCGATTCAGCGATGTTGCACGCACAGGAATTTATCGGCTATGTGGAAAACACCGTCAATCCGGAAGATATGGTGGTCATTCCTGATACCCCGTGGGTGGTCACATCAACAGACAGAACACCAGGGAAATCTAAACCAGGCTATTTATATCTCATTAATTCAGTGACTGGTGTCGCTCAGTTGGCTAATGCTAAGGTCGCACTTGTCTCTTCAGCGGGCGATCCAACCTGTAAACCTCTTGAGTTAAACGACCTGGCGATGAGTGGGCTTGCCATACGAAGTGCAACTGATGGCGCTCTTCAACTGATGGCGGTAAATCGCGGGAAACGAATGTCGATTGAATTCTTCAACGTTGATCTTTCAACATCTAAACCGGCTTTGACATGGAGCGGATGTTTGATCATGCCTGAAAAAGCTTTCCCCAATGCGGTTACTCCGCTCAGTAACGACAGTCTGGCAGTGACAATTTCTTTTGAAACGGATAATAAAAAATTCATGCAGCAGCTGGAGGATAAGGTTAATACCGGTTACCTGTTAGAGTGGACTAAACAAAAAGGTTTCAAAAGGATTGCTGACAGTGAACTCCCGCTGAATAACGGTCTTAAAATCAGTGCTGATGGCAAATTTTATTACATTGCGGGCTGGGGAAGCGAGAGCATCTTGCGGTTACCTACTTCTTCAGGCAGTGGTAAGGCTCTTCAGGTGAACATTGGTATGAAGCCAGATAATTTGAGTTGGTCCAGCGATGGAAATCTCATAGTCGCAGGCCAGCTTCAGTCAGCAACCAGCATTTTTAATTGTGTTGCTTCTGATAAAGATGTCTGCCCGGTTCCTTTTAAAATTATTGAAGTTGATCCTGATACTTTGGCTATCCTTCGGGTTCTGGTTGATGGTGAAAAGATGGAGAATTACGCTGCTGCAACAACAGGGCTGGAAGTTGGTAAAGAGTTATGGGTGAGTGCTTTTCGCAACACGAAAATTGCCCGTTATCGCCTGGACAATTAACTACTTAACAATGCCGATGGCTAACTCATTACACTGGCAGCCTATTAACCCCATTTTCTTTTGAGGTCTCCTTCAGGCACTCGGAGGACAGCAACTGGACGTGCGCTGTTTGCGATAAGCGAAAAGCGCACGGAGCAAGCAACTTGAAATTCCCGGTTAAGCAGGCTAGCTTGCTTAAATTGAATGGAAAATTATCTTTTTATAACAGGTAACATCAGTAATGGCTCTGATCCCAAAAAACTATATGCGGCTGGAAAGTGGCTACCGTGAGAAAGCATTAAAAATCTATCCGTGGGTATGTGGACGCTGCTCACGGGAGTTTGTTTACTCCAATCTACGCGAGTTAACGGTTCACCACATCGACCACGACCATACCAATAACCCGGAAGACGGCAGTAACTGGGAGTTATTGTGTCTGTATTGTCATGACCACGAACACTCGAAGTACACAGAAGCTGACCAGTACGGCACAACTGTGGTGGCAGGGGAGGACGCGCAAAAAGATGTGGCGGCCGCAACCTATAATCCCTTTGCCGATTTAAAGTCGATGCTTAATAAAAAGAAATGAGGTTAGAAATGTCCGCTTCTGACACAAAGTAACCTATAGCGGCGGCGTTATGCCGCTGTGAACGAACAGCGGACATAAAAAATCGCTTCTTGAACAGTTCCGCCCAGGGTGTGTATGCTTTCCATCCATAAGAAAAATTAAAGGAAAACATATGCTCCATACATCAGGAACACCTCGGTTGTCTTATCATGCAGAGGGAAAAGGTCCCCTTGTAATAATGCTTCATGGCCTCCTGATGGATGGGAAGTTTTGGAAAGACAATGGCTTAATATCAGCCCTGAGCCCTTTTTTTCACATTGTTTGTCCGGATCTTATAGGCCATGGAAAAAGCGAAAAAACAAATGTGAAAGAATTTTATACCCAACAAAATCAGGCATTATTCATTGTTAAAATTATGGATGAGCTGGGTTATAAAAAAGCGCATGTCATCGGTTACTCCGCTGGAGCCTGGGTGGCTTTGGGCCTGCTAAATCGCTTTCCAGAACGGTTTAATTCCGTTGTGCTGGGCGGGTGGGACTTCAAAAGTGGGCTTCCAGATACACCTGAAGGTAAGCTTAGTTTTGATGTATTTATGTCTTATGCGAGATGCGTAGCGCCAGAACTTACCACCTCGCTTTCGACAGACGATGAAAAAAGTGTGAGATATTTTTTCGATGAGCTAAGGAAGTACCTGGGAAAGGAGGAAAGCTTTTTTCCTTATAGTATCCCAACACTGCTTTGGGCAGGTGCCAGCGACCCTTATTACGCATCTATGGCTGAGTTAGCAGAACTACATGCTTTACCACTTCTCACTGGTAAGGGGGATCATTTGAGTGAACTAAAGAATCTGGATAAGCGCTCAATGAATGCAATTCTTAAATTCATTCAATCTCCAGAAACCTTTATTTCGTCTGTTACCTGATCACTTAAATGCAAAGCACAGTGATTTTCCTACAGTCCGCTTTTGGCACAAAGCGGAATGACTTAGGCGCAATATCCGTTTTGAGCAAAAGCGGACCTTGTTGTCGGTGGCTGGCTGTTGTGCAAATGCATTGGCGACTCGCGGTCGAGCGCGGCGCCTGTTACTCTCATACCGCTTAGCGCTTAGCTTAAACTGGGAGGTCTGATGCATACCGCAAATATCTGTGCCATGATCGGAGCAACGCTTTTACTGATGTCACTCTGCGTCTCGGCGTCCGCAGCTCAGTCAACGTCTATAGTTTCAGAACATCCAAACTCACAGCGTATCTCTGTACAGACGCAAGGCTCGGGACCGGATGTGATATTGATTCCGGGGCTGGCCTCGCCTCGCGAAGTCTGGGCCGATTTAGCAGCAGATTTACGTAAGCACCACCGCATTCATCTGGTAGAACTGGCGGGCTTTGCCAGCACACCTGCCATTTCCAACCCAGAGGGAAAGGTCATCGCACCGGCAGTTGATGCCATCGCTGAATACATCCGCACCCATCACATCAACGCACCGGCGATTATTGGTCATTCTCTCGGAGGGGAAATTGCCCTGATGCTGGGTGCCCGTCATCCCGACCAGGTTGGTCGCCTGATGATCGCCGATGCCTTGCCGTTCTATACGTTGATGATTGACCCTGCCGCGACCAGCAAAACAGCTGTCCGGCAAGCCACTGCTACACGAGACTGGCTGCTGGCACAGTCGCCGGAGCAAAGGGTAGCGTCTCAGAAGACATCCATAGCCCGCTTAGCCAAAACCGAGGCGGTGAGGCCAGCTTTGGTGACTGCGGGGATCAATTCCGATCGTAAAACCGTTGCCGATGCCGTGTATGAATTGATGATTACCGATTTGCGTCCCGAGCTTGGTCGTATTAAAGCGCCGATTGAGATCGTCTACGCCTATGACGGCCTGTTCGGAGTGCCTCCCGCCGGCGTGGATGCGATGTACCGTCAAGCCTATGCCTCTGCACCAGATATTCATTTCACGCGGATCGATGACAGCTTTCACTTCGTCATGCTCGACCAGCCAGAACGGTTCTCCAGCGCGGTTGAGTCATTCTTAAATAAGTAAAAGCTCCAGGGGATGTTGGCATATTCACTCTCCATTAAATCAGGAGATGTGATTAGAGCTGTCCCCTGTGAGCGAAAAGCGAACCCAGTAAATTAGTAGACATTTTCTCAAACCTCTACCCACGGCATAGTTCTATAGATGGCACCTGTCAGAATTTAATGTATCCTACAAGAACTCGTGTACTAGTCTAGGGGTTCGTTTTATGTGTTTTTCCAGTATTGACGAAGTTAGAGAACGTATCGATCAAATCGATAGTGAGCTGGTTAAATTAATAGCTCAGCGTGCGGGGTGTGTTAAAGCCGCTGCTGCGTTCAAAACCGATAGTACCGCCGTTCGTGCTCCGGATCGCGTAGAGCAGGTCATCAGTAAGGCGCGTGAGAGAGCCGCGGAAATTGGACTTCCGAAAGTAATCATTGAAAAGATCTACCGGAGCATGATTGATGCATTTATTGACTATGAGCTTAAACAACATGAAAAATTGCAACAGGAAAAAGCCTGACAGCGCGCGAAATCAAAAATCGAAGTATTAGTAGTTGAGTATAAATATCTTCCGAGGTCCGCTTTTGGCACAAAGCGGACTGACATGCGGGCCAAAGTCCGCTTTGAGCAGGAAGCGGACGTTCTGACGGCACACTTAGATCGAGAGGTTTTTAATAAAGGGAAGTAAGTCAGCTTAATGCAGCTATACGAAAAAACTTCGCCTTTAAAACATTTTGCCGGCATTTCTTATCACCTGGACCAAAATAGTGGATTGCTTAGCCGATTATGTTCTGTCCTCACTATGTACACCCAAATGGCCAATAGCCCATTGCAGGTGTTCCAGAAAAGTCTTCACTTTAATTTGTAAGTATTTTCTGCCGGAATACAGCGCATATAGCACCAAATCTTCTGGTTCGCGGTTACAGTTAATTTTAACAAGGGAGCCGTTGTTAATTTCTGATTCACAGGCATGAAGAGGCAAGATGGCGAAACCAAGTCCTTTTAGTGCTGCAGCCTTGGCCATCTGTCCACTGTTCACCTTGTAGCTGGACTGCACCTGGACGGTTTGGTTCTGTTTAAATCTCCAGGGCATTCCCTGGAGTACCGACATACTAGTAATACAGGGGATTTTGGTTAGTTCATCAACCGATTGTGGTGATGGGTGACGTTCCAGAAGTTCTGGTGCTGCTACCACACAGCTCGGCCAGCGCAGAATTTCTCTGGCGACCCAGCAAGAATCCTCCAGTGGCCCACGTCCAAAGCGTAATACCAGATCGAATCCATCCAGTAGTCCCTCTGTTGGGTCCAATTGTGTGTCACAACTGAGCTGTATTTGTGGATGCCGAATGCAGAAGTCAGCGAGAATGTCTGCCATGAATGGAAGGTCTGGTGTAATGATCTTCAGGTGGCCTGATAGTGAATCACCAAACAGTGACACTTCTTCCAGGGCATGATCCAAAGCGTGCGTGAGCGGCTTAATGGATTGATACAGCAGTTTACCGGCTGCGGTTGGAATTATCTTACGCGTCGTACGCTCCAGCAGCCGCACATGAAGTTGTTGTTCAAGTAAAGTGATATGTCGACTGACATTGGACGATGGCAGCTGAAGCTGCTCTGCCGCGAGCTTAAAGCTCAACTTTTCGTAAACAGCCTGAAAACAGATCAGCCACTGTATTTCAAATTTTTCAATCATTAATTATCCCAAAAAATGAGATTAACAAAACTATAATTCCATATTTATCACTAATCAGGTGGTCATTACAATTCCCATTAAGTTTCGTAATAGGAAGGGAATGATGACCAGAACCAAGAAAATTGCCATCGTAGGCGCCGGGGTTGCTGGAATGGCACTGGCAATCCTCGCAACCAAACAGGGCCATCAAGTCAGCCTGTTTGAGCGTGGCAGCAATGTGTCTTCTATGGGAGCTGGTGTGACGCTGTGGCCCAATGCCATGTTCGTCATGCAGAAGATGGGGCTGGACAAAAAGGCCATGCAAGTGGGTGGTACACCATGCATGATGCGCCAGTTTGATCAGCATGGTCTCCTTCAGACTGAGTTCGATATTTTAGCAGTGAACTCACTTTGCGGTTTTCCCAGTGTGGCAGTTTTACGGCGTGAGCTGATGAGCTTACTGGCCGGTGCGTTAGAGAGTCTGGGTAGGGAGATCAAGTTCAATTGTTCAATCACTGCAGCGGACGTGATGAAGTTGAGCCAAGAGTTTGATCTGGTAGTCGGAGCTGACGGGCGTATGAATTCAGTCGTCCGTCAGGCAATGTATGCGGAGAAAGTCACTCCTCGTTATCATGGCTTTGTGAACGTAATAGGTGTGGGAAGACAACGAGAGGGCACCTTGAGCAACACTATTGATGACTTTCGTGGTCAAAGTGAGCGTTTTGGAATCGTCCCAGTAAATGATGGGTGGTGCTATTGGGCAGGAGCGTGGAAAGCTCCTGTTGACCATGAACTTCCTCGGGCGCATTGGCGCGATGAGTTGCATCGGCGTTTTCGGGACTGGCCTGATCCTGTGCAGAATGTGCTGCTGTCATGTGATAGTGCATCTGTGAGGGGAATTTTTGTGCATGACATTGATCCTCTTCCTTTTTGGCATAAAGACAATGTTTTACTCATCGGAGACGCGGCTCATGCTTCCTTGCCGACATCTGGGCAGGGTGCATGTCAGGCGCTGGAAGATGCATGGAGTCTTACTCGCTTACTGAAAGAGAGCGATGATCTGGAAATTGCTCTGCAAGGCTTCTACCAACAGAGACATATTAAGACCTCAGCAGCACAGTTGGTTGGAAGACAATTCGCGCAGAAAATTTTCTCTGAGCAGCCTGAGCCACTGTTGCCTGCATCCATTAATTCCGCAGCAGAACTCAGCCGGTTCTGGATGCAGGGTTTAAAGCATGTAGCCTTCTGAAACAGGTCATGAGGATGCGGTATAACTGTATGTCGGAAGAATACTAATCGGTGCGATGTTAGTGTTAAACGCTGACCTAAGAATGTCCGCTTTTGGCACAAAGTAGACGCTTGGCATGAGCTTCTGTGAATTATCAGTAAGGCCATCTTAAGATTTAGCAATCCTGCAGCCGGTGTGCTGTCCCGGCTGCTCCTCACATACTCCTCACCTGATTTTCTCAAAATCGATCTCAGCCCAGTCATATCAAGGGGCTCAGGAACTCTCCTCACTTCACCCCTCACTTTGCCGTCTGGTCATTAGCGTCATCACTTCGCCATCAACCTTAATTAGCCCTTTAGTTTCAAACTTTGTTATCCAGCTACTGAAGTTTTTAACGTCAAGCCCAGGCGCCTTCATATCATCCCTTATGACCGCACGGGTGCAGATGTCGTTGTTCATTGTCCGGCTGCGGATCAGGTTCCAGAGTGCGATATGATTTTCCGTAAGTTTTGCGATATCACTGAGTTCGGCAGCCAGTTCAGTAACATCGCGCGAAACATCCCGCACGGCCAGCGAAAGGATTTCTTCGCTCTCTTCGTCCGTAAACAGCTTTACCGGCTGCAGGTCGTATGCCCGACGTTTCGGCTTCCTGGCTAAGGGTGAGGTTAGAGCGTATATGACCCTTGGTACTTTTCTTGCGAAGATACGCTTTACCATACTCAGCCATGGCTCCGGGCATACTGTGCCGAGGCGAGTCAGAGATATCGGCTTGCTCAGCCCGTTCGCCCGCATGTAAGCCATGCAGGCGTGATAGAGATTACGACGCGGGCTGAAAGAAATCACTTCTGCGTTACCAATAAACATGCCGTCACACTGCTGTGAAGCCGTCAGGTAACCACAGAAATCCACCAGCGAATCGCACTCGCGCTTGATGGCCAGTGCCTCCTCAGACGTCTGCTGTTCAGACAGCACCTGACAAGCCTCCTGCTGGTCAACAAAGCGGGTGAGAAGATCACTGTCAGATTGAACCCACAGGATAATTTATTCGCTGACGCCCTAAAACCACCAGTTGAAAAAACGTTCAGTAAATGGTTTTATCATTCATTAATAACTATTCACTATTGCTGCATAAGGTCAGATAAGTTGTCACTAGAGTCTGCAGAGTGGTTTAGCCGGAATGGCATAGAGTGCTCACGGGTCAGGGCCCGTAATTCGGGCTTTCCGAAACATCTTCATGATGAATATGTCATCAGTGCAAACCTGACGGGGGTAGAGGAAATCTGGCTGGCAGGAAAAACCGCCTATGTTAAAAGTGGTCAGGTTACCTTATATAATCCGGGAACTATTCAGGCTTCGCGTTTTGATACTCAAGCCGTGGAATTCATCAGTGTGCACATACCCCAGACAGTGATAAAAATACTTGCAGATGAGGACAATCTCAATAGCGCTCATGAAACCCCAGTTCTGCGAGAAGGCATAATCAATAACACTCGCCTGTTTGACGCGCTGTACCGTTTTGCAACATCAGCCCGACTGGAGCGGGGCATGGATGAGGAGCAGGAATTGATTTTACTTTGTGGTGAGCTGCTTGAGACGTCAGCTCTACTTCAGAGATCTGATGAACAGAAAATCAATATTATTATCGAGTACTTGCGAGAGCACCTCAGCGTAAAACCGCAGCTGGAGATGCTCGCGCAGCTGGCGGGGATGAGCAAATATCATCTTGTTCGCTTCTTCACCCGGCATACGGGTATGCCGCCTCTGCAGTATCATATGCAGCTTCGTCTGCACCATGCCCGCGACTTGCTTCGCAGAAACGTGCATCCTCTCGATGCGGCGATAATGCTGGGATTTTACGATCAGAGTCATTTCATTAATGCATTTCGCAAAGTGATGGGAACAACACCCCATCACTATGCTTCGCAGGTCAGATCAGGTCACCATAAACTCCCGGTACCCTGACACAATCACGTAAAGCGCAAAATAGCTGAATATGATCGCTGAGGCTATATAGGAATATTTAAGCAGGCGTTGACCAAGCAGTTTGCCTCCAAAACTTCCAACCAGGCACAAGACACAGGTCCAAAACATTCCCGCAATGAAAAAGCCACTCAGAAACCAGGACGTTGCCGTAACGCTGTGCTGGCCCATCCGGGATATCAGCGCACCGCCCACTGTCGCAAACCACAGAATAGCCGTGGGGGATGACATGGCAAGCATCACGCCCCGGCTAAATTCACGCAGCAGCGGGCGATACTGATGGGTTTCGCTCACGTTAAGCTCCGAAGCCTTCCTGAAAGCGGCCATCAGCATTTTGCCGGCGAACCACAGAAGCATCGCGCCGCCGCCAATCCACAATATCCAGCGTACGGCTTCATACTGAAGCAGTACGGCCATTCCCGCCAGCGCCAGTAATGCATATGCCAGGTCACCCACACAAGTCCCTATTCCCAACCAGAAACCATGAAAATATCCGCGTTGCATGGCAAGGGTAATCATGGCGATATTGGCAATCCCGATATCAAGACACAGCGAAAGGCTCAGTAGGAAACCATTTGAAAACTCGATCATAACGTAAAGCCTTTAATCTTCTGGTCGTACTCGATCATGTCGACAGTTTTACCCAGCCGGTTCAGCAGCAGATCCGCCTCTTCACGCTGATGATGAGGTGAATAGCATTGCAGAAATGCCAGGGCTGCCTCTGTATCACCCTGCAATACAGAGTGTGTCATTGCTGTTGCCAGTGCCGTCAGAGCAGGCTTCACCGCGCTGAGGTCCACCGCATAATGCGTCCCACTCCAGTTCAGACACCGGTGTTCAGTTAGCCACTTGAGCTGTATATAGGCCGCCCCTGCATCAGGATAATCACATGGGCCGCGGCGCAAATATCTCAGCATTTCCAGCAAGAAAATTTTTAACTGCAACGTCTCATTCAGCTGCAGGGCCTGTCGGGAAGGCTCTGTCAGGCACATCAAAAGCCCAAAAACATCCGCCAGTGCTTCCTGCACAACCATTGATCCCCATCTGTCCTGTTTACTTAACTGGCCAAACATCATCTTTTCAAGAACAACGGAATGCCCCAGATCATGACCGCGGAACCAGGCAATCAGGTGGCGGGCACAAAGAGCGCTGTCCGGGATAGCGTCATGCTGCCAGTCAAGCAGGGCAGCCTGGGACCGGGCAAAGCATTCAAACAGGTTCAGATAGGTATTTGCAAACACGATGGTGCGCTTCTGTGAGGCGTATTTCACGCCTTCATCTTCAGGAAAAAAATAGGCAAAATGTTTTGGGTAGCTGTTAGCTTCGCCAGCAATGGCAAACAGGTCAACAATTTTGTATCGGCATCCAGGTAGCGCAATCAGCCGCTGGTCGATATGGTTTTGCAGCCAGCACAGGTTGTCCGGAAAGAGCTCATCCACCACATCCGAAACCTCCTGCAGTCCGCGATCGGGTAACCCAAACCAGGCGGAATAATGCTGCGTGCGGGACTTACCTACCCATGTCGACATGTAACCTATTCCCTGCACCAGCTCCTGTTCATCGAGTCCTGCTATCTGCGGGAGAATTTCTTTTGCTGTGCTGGCGTCAGTGAGGATTTCTGCGCGTAACTGCAACGCTTTGCAGGTATCCGGATCGCCAAATTCCTGCGCAAGCTTGAAACAGATAATGCTGAGCTTTTCTTCAACAGACTGAAGCAGCGAACTCCCGGTCCGAGTAGAAACCGGGTGAATATGACTGGCCGCCTCTGCAAGACGTGTAGCCTGGTGGATGAGGTCCAGCGCTGCGGGCGAAAGTGAGGCAGGCAGAGGGATATCCATCATGTGGATATGGTATGAGTCAGCAGCGGGCCAGAACGGTGTCGTAAACATGAAATTCCCTTCCATTATCAGTAACGAGAAGTCTACTTAACCATTGCATCTGTAATCGGTATTGGAAGGAATTGCGCGATGGGGCCGGAAAGAACGGTTCACTTCAAAACCATAACCGACTACTTCGTTTCATTGCCCTGCAACGCATAAATCAACAGAGTTCGGTTAGGGCAACGTCCGTTTCTGGCACAGAGCAGACCGATACGCAGGCCAGTGTCCGCTATGAGCGAAAAGCGGACATCAACTCGATGTCAGAAATGACATTTCGAAGTTGAACTATAGGGCAGGATCGTCTACCGACTCAGTCTAAACAATCTATGGTTAGAAGCTGGTTAAACGACTGATTCCGGCCAATTGATATCAGCTAGCTGTGGTCGGTATGCCGGAATTGTTTCACAACCCCGTATGGTATATCTTCATTCGCCAGCAAGCTGGTTATTCAACAGTAAGTTGAGGAGCCTCATGTATAAGTTTCGAGCAGAAAGCCAAAAAATCACTTCGTATGGTATATTTCTGAAAGAACCACCTCGGCCTCCAAGCCGGGGCGGTAATACGGGAGCACTACATTCCCACCTTTTGGAGATCGAAGGTGAAAAGTTCAGCTTCTTAGCACTCGGCTCCCAAAAATGGATATTTAAATCGGATATTGTTTTTTTTGAGTATAAAATAGAAAACGAATACAAAAACATAATCAAAGACACCATTGTCATAATTGATCGTAATGATAATGTAGTATTTAAGATAACAGAGCTTTTAAGACGCAACTCCGTTCTGCTCCTGCAAGACACCCCGGTAGCAGAAGAAAGAAAAAAGATTGATTACTCAGCCAATGCGCATGTTGATTCCATTCGCAAGGGCGATGCTACGATTGTAAATGAACTTGGCCACTTATTATGCAGAAATAAATCTTATTTACCAATTTAGGTGACTTATGAACTTTGACGCCGACCTTTCCAAACTTATGAACTTATGTTTTCTTTTAATAGAATCCAGAAATGGTGAGCAGCTGCTTCCTGGAGAAGAATGGAAAAATGATGCTCAAGTTTTGAGCGTGAAAATTTTTAGGCACATCGCAACAGCTCAACAGATTAGCGCGGGAATTGGCTTTGAATTTGGCGTAGGGCAGGTCGTTTCCCATATCGATCACTCCTCAGTGGCAGTCGTCGTAAGAGCTGCCATTGAATCGTACTTGGCCTTTAACTATATATTTGTTAATCAAGATGAAAGCTTATCTATTTATCGACATAAGCTTTGGTGTCGAGCCGGGCTTATGGATAGAAGCAACTTATTTGCAAATACATTAGAGAGCAAAAATGTTCTCTTACGAGAAGATGAGTCTATAAAAGAACTTTATAATGATATAGTTTGCAACCCGCACTATCAAAAAAGTAACCGCGAAGAAAAAAAGGAAATTAAGAATGGAAATTGGAAGCCTAAGGGAGGCTGGCACACCATTACTAAAAAGACTGACATTCACCAACGTTACTTCAGTGATATTTACAATCACTTAAGCGGTCATTCTCATGCAAGCTTTATAAGCGCCCTACAAATTAGATATGCAAGAAGTATTAATAAACAAGCCATGCTTGCGGGAGCTGCGCGTCAAATATTGTGCATGGTGATTTCTCACTTTATATTTTCCTACGTAAAGTTGTTTCCCGCAGCAAAAGCAGTAATGGCTTCAAATCCTGAACTAACTGAAATTGCAGACAGATGGCACATACATAAAGAGGAGGTGGCTTCGATTTATGGTCCTATTCAGTGAATTAAGTAGCTGACTAGCAAAAATCATCTAAGCAGCCTAGAAAAGCGACTCTGGTATCGCTCTGTGCACTGACTGCTTCTGGCACAAAGCGGACATGGGTGAAGCCAGGTTCGCTTTGTGCAAAAAGCAGATAACTTCTGGCACAAAGCGAACGCATAAGCCAATATCTGCCACGAGCGAAATGCTTACATTTACCTGTAGCGGGTATGAAATGTCGGGATTAGAAATGAGGACTGACTGCTTTCCAGTTTTCTAAGCTCATTCAGACTCGCAAAGTTGCTTCTGATGACAGGATAAGCGTACAACCGCTTGTTTAATCTGTTCGATCACCTCAGCCCTGAACTCCTGATGCCCATAGGTTGCTCTGGGATGAGCAATCCTGAAACAGGTCGCATTCCCTGACTCAAACTTCCATAATTTTTTAGGAGTGACTGATAAAGTTTTAGAGCCACCCAAATATTCATTCGATAAACACTTTATAAAACGGTCGGTTCGTGAACCACATGCAAATATCACAAAATCAGGTTTTAAATGCCCTATCTGGGTTGCCAAAAGTCTTAATGAAACAGACGCTATTTCCTGAAGTTCGTTTTCAGGGCGGAGCAGTGGGCTCTCTCGGTCATAATCCCATGCAAATAAATTTGCATACACTATCGCCTTAGGGGGTAATTCCAGCTTCCGCGCCAGCAAGAAATGATACTGCGTAAAACGGCTTCGTGATTTCGTATTAGGAGTCCACTTATCCTGATGCTCTTTGTAGCGAGTTACCGCTTCTTCAACTACCTGTTCGACAGTAATATCGGGCATCAGGCCCAGAACCCGGGCAATTTTATTTTTATGATTTCCGGTATTCCATCCCGCCGTTTCACGCCCAACCAACATGATTTTTACCGGTGAGCGCCAGTACTCTTCAGAGGGAACAGGAAGAAATACACCTGAATATTTATCTTCCATGAGTGCAAACGATTGAGCATTAAGACTTTTAAGGATTTCTATATACGTTTTGATCAGCGCTTCCATAATTTTCCCTTTAGCTAATTTCATGATGAAGTTTCTTTTGGCATCTTACTAAACTTCAGGCAATGCGATTAATGAAATGTCTGCTCCTGGCACAAAGCGGACATGTGTGCAGGCCGGGTCCGCTATTGGCAAAAAACTGTTTTACGCGGGCGCAAGGTTAGCTATGAGCGAAGAGCAGAAATTCAGACTTTGTAATTACCACCGTGGGGCAGTAGGCTGGTTAATTTCTGAGTGCGGAGGTGTTCCTCCGAAAGATGTGCTGACAGTTTTTCTGAGGGGTCATAATCACTGACAGGTAGTTCTTCTGCTAATTACCTATCTAGCGGCTTCGATGGCCGCTTTGAGCAAAAAGCAGACGTGTAGCTCATGGCGTTTGAGTATGTCCATTACATCGAACATAACACCCCGGCAACGAAATCTATCTCGAACGTTCCTGGGCATTCAGCGCCAGTCGTAGATGATGCTCTATAAAGTTCGCTTTAAGCGCGCTATAGCGATGAACATCGTTTTTACTGAGTAATGCTGCCGAGAGTTTTATCTCAGCATACTTCCCAGCAATGGCTCTGTTTTTTCTTAGGTAATCACGGAAAGCAAGATGTCTTACTACCTGCATATCTCCAACAGCAAAAGCATGCACTTGATGACTACGCTGATCACCGCCCTTAATGAAAACCTTCTCTTTCTGCTGTGCGCCGATGGTGTCCCCGCTGACCTCTTACTACAGGGAAAGAAAAGCCGAGGGTGAGAGCAAGGCGTTGTGCGTGATCCGGGTGGCTTATATGGCTACCTTCACCAGCATCATCTTTTTCGTGCTGAGTTGCGTGCTGAGTATCCCGCATAGCAGCTTTGTGCGGGCGAAGGCGGAGAACCTGAACGTGTTGTCTGTGATGAAGGGGAACGGTGGTTTCAGCCTGATTTATTACGTCGCCCCGTTCATCGCTATCATCGGTATGACGAAATCCTTTCTGGGGGTAGGTTTGTCGGTCGCAGAGATGTGCGGCCAGCTGGCCGCCAGCGTATCCGGCAAAAAGACCACTACCAACAAGCGCGTGGCCTCTCTGGTGCTGTTTCTGCTGACCTTTAGCATCGTTTACGCCAATCCGGATGTGCTCAACCTGATTGAAACCCTTTGTGGGCCACTGATTGCGGTGATCCTGTTCCTGATCCCCGTGTACCTCATTTACACCCGCACTGCGCTGGCGCAGCTACGCGGCGTGACGGTATTTCTGGTCATGCTGGGTGGAGTGGCAACGCTGTCTGCACTGCTCTGGTCGATTATTTAATAATTGACGATGGCAGAATAACGTTAAGAATATTCAGGTCCGATAGGTGATTTATTTGCCCAACATGCCTGCTTCTGGCACAACGCAGACAGCGGAGGGGCAGTCCACTGTCTGCGTTAAACATATATCGTTAATTTCGACTTTGAAAAAAGCCTTTGGCTAAGTGAGAGTGATAAGCCTGCCGGGAAAAAATGGAACAGGCTAGAGGCCCAGCTCCGACAGCCCCGGATGATCATCCGGACGACGTCCCAGCGGCCAGTGGAACTTGCGCTCGCTCTCATCGATTGGCATATCGTTGATACAGGCGAAGCGGCGGTGTATCAGGCCATCTGCTTCAAACTCCCAGTTTTCATTGCCATAAGAGCGGAACCAGTTACCCGAGTCATCATGCCATTCATAGGCATACCGTACGGCGATGCGGTTATCAGTAAACGCCCATAATTCCTTGATCAGGCGATACTCCAGCTCCTTTTTCCATTTACGGATCAGGAAACTTTTGGCTTCTTCACGATGAGTAACAAACTCGGCTCGGTTACGCCATTGAGTATCCAACGTATAAGCCAGCGATACCTTTTCAGCATCGCGGCTGTTCCAGCCATCCTCAGCGAGCCGTACCTTTTCAATCGCCGTTTCGCGAGTGAAGGGAGGAAGGGGCGGGCGAATCTGTTTTTCGGACATGGTAGCGCCTCCAGGCGATCAGGATATATCAGTAGAGTCAGTCATTTCGACGCTCAGGCCGGGTGAGAGGCCTGCTTCAACAGCAGATGCGCCACGTCTTTTGCGCTGTCGGCGGCGCTGGCATCGCCCATCACATACGACATGGTGATGGCGCCTTCTGTGAGGATCAGTAGCTGTCTTGCCAGGGCTAACGGTTGCTCAATGTTCAGCTGACGGGTGAGTTCAAGCGTATAATCCATTAGCTTTTGCTTATGAAGCTTTGCTATCTGCCGCACGGGATCGTCAGGATCACCAACTTCTCCGGCGGTGTTGATAAAGGCGCAGCCACGAAAGCCATCTGACTCAAACCAGCCTTTGAGTACAGTGAACATATTCAGGATACGTTCCTGAGGGGACGTGCCTTTATTACATTCCATTATGAACCATTGCATCCAGCGCTCATCACGCGCATTTAACGCGGCAGCGGCCACATCATCCTTGGTTGCGAAGTAGCGATAGATACTTTTTCTGGCCACGCCAGAACTCCTGACCAGAAGGTCCATGCCGGTGGCATGAATGCCGTTCTGATAAATAAGCCGCTCTGCGGTTTCCAGGATTTTTTCCTGGGTGTCGGTTGTTTTTTTGTTCATGAGGCGATGGTAGAACGATCGTTCTACCCTGTCAAGCAACAGGGTAAGCACATTTTCAGAGAACGCAGGCAATGTTTTCCAAATGTGAAAGCGCTCTGGTTCACGCAGCCTGACGCGCATTTCTGTCACCCTCAAACGGCTGTTTCCCCGTGCCGGATAACGCCCTGTTGGGATCCCGTTCCTGCCTGCCCGGCCTGTTAGGGCATGGGCATGGTTCATGAAGGAAAGGTCGCTGCTCTTGTACCGGACCACGCTCTGAGCATCCGCGCAGGCGCCGATAACGAAAGCATTCAGCATTCTGCGAATTGCTTCAGATAAGCTAAAAAAGCGCGCTAAGCCAACCTGCCGCGCAAAAACGTCATGTGTGGGCTGCTAAGGTGAAAACAGCGCCTATAATAGGTGCGCAGGTAACAAGATACCCAGGCGCATCAGAAGGGGAGCTATGAAAAAGGTATTAATGCTGGTGGTCTGTTTATATCTTACCGGTTGTTCATGGGGTATGGCGTCACTGATCCCTGCCTCGGATGTTTGTCCAAACGGGCGGGATGGTATAACAGGGCAGTGTCGCTAGCAGGGCGTTTAGCAGGTCCAGGCGACTAACCGCCATCGTTCTGTACGATGGCGGTGAGCTACATTGCCATTATTTCAGGCGTTTCCCGGTCTCATCAATGATGATTTCGCCATCTTCTTTAACAAACATTCCCTGCTGCGGATTAGGCAGAATATCCAGAACTTTTTCTGCCGGGCGGCAGAGCCGGGTACCCAACGGCGTCACTACAATCGGGCGATTAATCAGTAACGGATACTGCACCATAAAATCGATAAGCTGCTCATCGCTAAAACGATCTTCTTCCAGTCCCAGCGTGGCATAAGGCTCAACGTTTTTTCGTAATACATCACGTACGCCAATGCCCATCTTTTCAAGCAGCGCTTTCAGCTCTGCCTGCGACGGCGGCGTTTCCAGATAATAGATAATGTGTGGTTCATCGCCGCTGTTGCGAATCAGCGCCAGCGTATTGCGCGAGGTTCCGCAGTTCGGGTTGTGATAGATAGTAATGCTCATTAAAGCCTCTCAAAAATAGCCACGGACAGATTATACTGACAGCCACAGCGCCAGTGCGATAAGCGTTACCACTAAAACCGGCAGCGTCATAACCAAACCCACACGGAAGTAGTAGCCCCAACTGATACGAATATCCTTTTGCGCCAGCACATGCAGCCACAACAGCGTTGCCAGGCTACCGATCGGGGTAATTTTAGGACCAAGATCGCAGCCGATGATATTAGCGTAAATCATTGCCTCTTTTATCACGCCCTGCGCATCACTGGCGTTAATAGAGAGTGCGCCGATTAATACCGTCGGCATATTATTCATTACCGAAGAAAGCGCAGCGGTAAGCAAGCCTGTGCCAAGCGTAGCGACCCAGATACCCTGTTGCGCCAGCTGATTGAGAAGGGCAGAGAGAAAGCTGGTCAGGCCCGCGTTACGCAGTCCGTAAACCACCAGATACATGCCGAGGGAAAAAATCACAATTTGCCACGGCGCGCCGCGTAATACTTTGCCGGTATCAATAACTTTCCCCTGACGGGCAATCAGCCAGAGGATCAGCGCGGCCACTGCAGCCACCAGGCTTACCGGCACGCCAAGCGGCTCCAGCACAAAAAAGCCGATCAGCAGGATAGCCAGTACAATCCAGCCCGCCCTGAAGGTGCGTCGATCGCGAATGGCCTCCTCGGGCGCTTTAAGCCGTGCGGTATCATAGACCACAGGAATATCCCGACGGAAGAAAAGGTGCAGCATTGCCAGACTGGCGGCAATGGCAGCAAGATCCACCGGCACCATAACCCGCGCGTAATCACTAAAGCCCAGATGGAAGTAGTCCGCCGTTACGATGTTGACCAGGTTGGAAACCACCAGCGGCAGGCTGGAGGTATCGGCAATAAACCCGGCGGCCATCACGAAGGCGAGCGTTGAGGCACGACTAAAGCCCAGCGCCAGCAGCATAGCAATCACGATGGGGGTGAGAATAAGCGCGGCGCCGTCATTGGCAAACAGCGCCGCCACGCAGGCACCCAGTAGAATAATCAGGGTAAACAGCCGTTTTCCACGACCATGCCCGCCACGCGCCACATGCAGCGCTGCCCATTCAAAAAAGCCGCTCTCATCCAACAACAGACTAATAATAATAATGGCAATAAAGGTGGCCGTGGCGTTCCAGACGATTTGCCAGACAATGCTGATATCGCTGATGCTGACCGCGCCGCTAAGCAGAGCCAGCGCAGCGCCGATAGAAGCGCTCCAGCCAATCTGCAGGCCGCGCGGCTGCCAGATAACCAAAACAAGGGTAAAAATAAAAATCGCACCAGCCAACAACATGGCAACTCCGCTGTGAAAAAAAATGGTAATAACAAATACAGCAGCTAAAGACAAAAAAACAGCCCCGATCCTGTAAAACGCACCTCAGCAGCATGAGACGCGTACAGAAACGGGGCTGATACACAGGCCAGATATCAGGCTATGTCGCCTGAAAGCGAGTCGCGAGAGACAAAAATAATATGTGAAGGCGTTTCGTTACTCAGCAACATCTCTTCCACCTGGCCGCTGGCGGAAACAAAGGTCACGGTATCGCCCTGATTCAGCTCCTCAAAAGCTTCGGCAGGTTGCGTCGCCTTTAAAATTTCAAAATGGCTGCGTGGGGATGCATTTTCTCCTTCAGGCTGCTCCGTAAAATAGTTACCGGTGAATGCATATTCCGGATGGTCTTTGATGTGCAGTTGAACAGAGGGCATAACACCTCCTGATTACCGTGGTCTGAATTATCAGCCTAAACGCAGATATCCAGTTTGCCATTTAGCAAAGATGAAAGGGCGATGATTAAGATTTATCCTAAACGATCGCAGCGGCGGCACAACGCTAAGCCTGTTCGTGTAACCCTGACTGACAAATATAGATAAATATATGCAATTTTAATCAATACGGAGACTTGTTAAAGCGAAGGTTAAGCGTAGTCTTAAGGCTCGTCAGAAATGTACGAGATGTTATTTACATGAGGTGATTATGCATTCATTAAAGTTCTGTTGTCCCATTTGCGGTAGCAATAAATTCATCTTTACCTGCCAGTCCAGCACTAAAAAAACCCGGCACGGAGCGAGCTGCGCTTGCTGCCAGCGTCCTCTTACTATGGCTTCCTGTGTGACCAGCCCGGCTGAACATCCCCGGTGGGCTAAAAGCCTTTAGGCTGCTATCTTCCTTTCACACTTTTGCAACACGGGCGTGGTATAAGCGGTGATTACACCAGCCGTACCGGCTGAGGATGCGGGTTCGAGTCCTGCTGCCCGTTCCAACCCTGGCTGCCCTGGCAAACAGTTTATCTGTAATGCCTTTACGCTCCCGGCCTGATTTATTTCATAAAGATAAATATTCTGTTAATTATTTGCTGTTGGCTAATAATTTCCCCTTTATAAAATAATAAGAGCACAGATTAATAGAATAAATAGCCATATTTAAAATGACTTTCCCCGCTTTAATAGAATCTGATATTTTGTCTCATAATTATACAATTTACTGACACGCCGCCCTGTCATCTTTTTTCTGATAGAATGCGCCTCTGCAGACGTTTCTCTATCCTGACTGGTTCCCTTACCCAGAGACACAGAGTCTGTACATTTTATTTGATTCTTGATGGTTTATTTGTAGGTTTTTATGAAACAGCAGGGTTGGAAACTCCAGGATACGATCTGGACGTTAGGTTTGTATGGCACCACGGTGGGCGCAGGCACGCTTTTTTTGCCGATTGAGATTGGTACGCGTGGGCCGCTTATTTTTATTATTATGCTGCTGCTGGGGTTACCGCTCTCATTGCTGCCGCATCTGGTGCTGGCGCGCGTCTATATGAGTGAAGCCACGCCTCAGCGTCTGCCAGCCCTGAGCACCTGGTTTGGGCCGCGTGGCGACTGGCTGATGACGCTGCTCTACTGCGTCGCGTTTTACCCGGTAATGCTGGTGTATGGCATTTCGCTGGTTAATGCGCTGGATAACTTCCTGGTAGATCATCTCCACTTCGCCCGCATCAACAAAGGATTACTGACTCTGTTATGTATGGTTGTGCTGTTTGGTATTCTGAGCAAAGGCCGCAGTAAAGTCGTCAGCACGTTAGGCACTCTGGCGTTGCCTTTTGCCGTGGCCATTATTGCGATTGCCGCCGTACAGATCCCAGCATGGCGCTGGAGTAACGTGACCGATGCCCTGAATGCGCTGCCCGATGCCTCTGCTGAAACCACCTTTAAAAATATCTGGCTGACGTTGCCGCTAATCACTTTCTCTTTTTGCTGTGCGCCGATTATCTCGCCTTTGGTGGCGCACTATCAGCAATCGCAAGATAAGCTGCGGGTATATCGGGTAATAAAAGTTGCCTATCTGGCGATATTCCTCAGTATTATCTTTTTTGTTTTCAGCTGTGTATTGAGCATTCCGCACGCAACATTTGTCGAGGCAAAAGAGAAAAATCTGAACGTGCTGTCGGTTATTTCATCACCGGGCAGCGCTGGCGTGCTGTTTTATATCGCGCCCCTGATCGCCATTATCGGCATGACAAAATCCTTCCTTGGCGTCTCGCTATCGGTAGCGGAAACCTTTAGCGACTTTACCGTCAGGCTGTTTAACTGCCGTAGCGATAAAGGCCGAAAAATCAGTCAGGCGGCGGCCATGCTGGCGATGTATGGCGTCACCTCGTTGATTGTTTACGAAAACCCAAACGTCATTACGTTGATCGAAGCATTCTGCGGCCCGCTGATCGCCATTATTTTGTTTTTAATCCCCGCCTGGCTGATTTATAACAAGCCCGGCCTCGCTTTTCTGCGCGGCGGCAAAGCGTTGGTGATTTTAGCGGGCGGTATCGCCACACTTTCGGCGCTGCTCTATTCAATGATGTAACCGGCGTAGCGGGAGAGGGAGGGCCCTTTCCCGCTCAGACAGAAGCGTTGCCAGCAACAGGCGGCAGCATGCAGATTATTCACTCGCCTCGCTTATCAATGCCCGGTTGCGGCCATTATGCTTGGCCTGATAGAGCGCATGGTCAGCGCCTTCCTTAATGCGCTGCGCATCCTGTGCGTCATCACTGCCCACCAGAACAATACAGCCAGCGCTGAGTGTCACCACGCCCGCTTCTAATGTGGTGCTTTCATGCGGGATGGCCGCTTCGCGTACCGCGTCAACGGCGTTTTGTGCAATATGCAAGGTCGCGTCAGGCGAGGTATCCGGCAGCACAATCGCAAACTCTTCACCGCCGTAGCGTGCTATTAAATCTGTTTGCCGCAGGGGGAGATTTTTCAACGCCTCTCCTACGCGCCGCAGGCAGTTGTCGCCAGCAACGTGACCATAGGTATCGTTGTAAAGTTTGAAAAAATCGATATCCATCATGATTAATCCCACCCCTTTGCCGCTGAGCCCTGAACGTTTCAGGCTTTGACCCAGAAAAAGATCAAACTGGCGACGGTTCGCCAGGCCTGTCAGGCCATCCAGCAGCGCCAGCGCCTGCAGGCTTTGATTGATGGTGGTCAGCTCATCGCGCAGCGTGGTGAGCTCGACCTGGTTTTCTACATTGGTGCGTACCTGACGCAGAACCAGCGTGCCGATCAAAACGATGATCAGCAGCAGCGTACCGTTTAGCACCAAATCCGGCATGCTGTCATGCAACCACCGTGACCAGAGCGCAGATTTATCGAATCCGGCCGCCACAATCAATGGATACTGACCGGAGCGCGCATAGCCAAAAATACGCACTTTATCATCCAGCGCAGAGTTCCAGGTGCCTTTTCCCCGATCCGCACGAACCAGCTGAGTGGTAAACAACGGGCTGGCTGAGAGGCTTTGATTGATAAAAGTATCCGGGAAAGGGCGGACATAGAGAGCGGTTCCGTCATCCAGCAGCAGCGCCAGCAGGTCACCTTCGCCCAGCTCAAAATAGCTGTAAAAACGCTTAAAAGATTCAATCCGCACCGTTGCCAGCGCCACGCCGACGAAGCCGTTGCCCGCATCATTCAGGCGTATCGAAACCGGGATCACCAGTTCGCCGGTCGAACGGCTGCGGATCACCTGACCGATATGGATACCACCATGACGATTGTTACGATGGTAAGTAAAATATTCCCGATCGGCATTATTCATGCCGGTTGGCGTTTGGCCGGCGGCAGTGGCGATCCAGTTTCCCTGGGCATCATAGACAAACAGGCCATTCAACTGCGGCAGTCCGCTTTTCATCTCTGCCAGTGCGGCGTTTAGCGCTGCTTTATCCGCATGGGTTGGACCGCTAGCCGGAATCTCACGCTGGATAGCACGCAGCGTGATTTCTGTTTGTAAAAAGGTATCTTCTGCCTGGCGCGCCTGCGATACAGAAAGGTTGACCGCGCTGCTCTCGGTATCCTGCAGCTTACGCGACCAGGAGCGGTCAAGCGTCCATGCGCTAACCACCAACACTGCAGTCAGCAGCAGCAGCATAAATATCATCATTGTCCTGCCAAGCGAAGAGTGCAGAACAAACGTGCCGGAAAGTTTTTTGCTGATTTTCATGGATCTTTTCGCCGCCGGGGAAGGACTTTTAAGTAAAGCACAGCTTATGCTTTTACGGCATCAACGGATCAGCCTTAAGTCGTAGCGCTGTAATGGTCAGTCGGCAGCAGCAAAAAGACGCTGAGTTAACGCCATAAAAAAGCCCGCACGAAGCGGGCTGGACATTTCCGAAGGGCCGATAGCGATACCGGCAAGCAGCTTACAAGATTACGTCAGTGATTAGTCACCTTACGAGCAGGGCGAACCCACAGGCACAGCGCTATCTCGTCAGGTTTGATGACTATCGGCGCGCGGCGGTGGAACTTTAGCGCACGGATAAAAACGTCACTCTTCCTGTTCTGCCATTTGGGCGATCTGTTGGTTAATCAGACTATCGGATACGTGAATCGCCGCAGTAAAGCCTGCGGCTATTGCCAGTAGCCACATCAATTTTTTCAGCGTCATGACTTTCTCCATAGCGTTATTTATCTATTAATTTCCGGCTATCGTGGCGCGTTGAAGGCTCCGGTTAAAACACGCAAAATATCCTACAGACAAGGGATTTTTTTGTACAGAATGTTAATGGTTTCAACAGACATAATACGATTTTTAAGCTTTTGCCTATCTCAGGAAGAAGTACGATCAGCTGGCCTGGACTGAGCTTTATGGAAATAATCGACGCATGACTACTTATCGTATTCGCGTTGGATTCCATAATCCTTCCGCACTGACTTTTTTGCAACTGGACGAGCTGCTGGAACCGCGTCGCTTCTGCCGGCTTAGTTCGTATGGTGAGAAGTTTCGTTGTTATATTGAATATGAATATCAGTCGGAGGTGCATGACTACTGTTCTGTCTGCCAGCTTGCGTGGACCCAGGCCTGCAAAGTAAAAAGAAATCCGCTGGTACTGGTTGAAGTGAAAAATGTCTGAGACGTGTTGAGGGAAGGGAAGGCGTGCACGCCTTCCTGTGGATCTTAACGATTATTCATTTCTACTGCCCGAAGGCTGGCGGGACGGGAAAAACAGCGCTTTACATAATCTGCTAACGGTTTGCTAAGCGTCAGGCCAACCGCCTGCGCCCAGGCAAGATTATGCGCCAGGAAAATATCGGCCAGGGTAAAGTTTTCACCGGCGATCCAGCGATCCAAACGGGCCTGCGACAGCAGGCGCAGCGCTGTTTGAGCATCAGTCGCAGCGCTTTCGGCAACGGCCTTCACCCGCGCTGATTCAGGCAACAGCAGCTTGTGCTTTAATGTTAACCACACGGGCGCTTCCAGCTCGGTTATTGCAAAGCTTAACCATTGATCGATGATCGCCTGCTCCTCCGGCTGCACCGGATAGAGCACGCGTCCGGCATATTTCGTGCAGATAAATTTACAGATAGCCTGCGTTTCAGCCAGAAAAAATGAGCCATCTTCCAGCACCGGAACTTTACGCTGAGGATGAGGCGATCTTATTCCTGGCTCTCCCGGCTTCAGGGCGACCCGGACGGGCTGATAAGGGAGCTCCATTTCTTCCAGCGTCCATAACACACGCAGCGAGCGGCTTTTAGGATAGGTGTAGATTTTCAGCGTCATTCTCCTCTTATTTAGTTTCCCGTTGCGTCAGCGCAGTCTGACGCGGCAAAACATTGTTAGCAGCTTAGCGTAGCAGAAGAGGAAACCGCTCACACTGCTTAATGATTTGCACAGAGCGTTGCGGATGAGGATGCACTAAAATGAAAGCCTGGAGCCGCGCTCCAGGTTATCAGAAACTATTTAGCTACTGAAAAGCCAAAAGTGGTTTGATCGAGGTGAATATCGCAAACCGCTTTATCTTTGTAAGGCGTATCGTTAGCCGTCATCAGCAGCCATTGCCCGGCTTTCAGAATGGGCAGGCTTAATTTGCCGCTGCTGTCAGTACGATCTTTCATGGCTGCATTTTCATAAGCATAGGTATGCGCCAGGGCCGGGTGGCTCAGGTTGGCATGCACGCTGTGATGATGATGATGATGGTGGGCATGCGGTTTAGCGGCATCACGCGGAGCTGATAAATCCACCATGGCAATACCCACTTCATGATTAGCCAGCGGTTTTCCGTTAGCTAACAGCGTAAGGGTGAGCGTATCGCCGGTTTTGAGCGTAGCGGGATCGACCTCAGGCACAAATTCCAGTCGGACGCCGGTTGGCTGGGTCAGAGCGCTGTTAGTTCCCGGCGCGCCGACATAACTGACTGTTTTAGCGCTCATGGTGCTTTCCATGCAATAGCTGCCGGCCCACTGAGATTTATTGCTCTGACGCCACTGATATTTCTCACCGTCAGGCTTCAGAGACCAGAAAGCGGGCTTATAGGTGGCCGTCACCAGTACGGATCCGCTGGCGGCGTTGTTCTGACTGAATTTGTACTGTTCGCTGTTAATCGGGAACTCAGTGACTTTGCCATCGCTGCCTGTGACCCTGAGCGGAGCAAACAGCGCCTGGCGCGCGGCTGGGATCGGCTCGCCATGCGGGAAATTTTCCCCATATCCCATCTCAATTTGTAGCGGATTGCCTGCCGTGACCGGCGGTACGTTTAACCATAGCTCATGCGCCTGCAGGCCGGTAGAGGTTAGCGCCGTGATGGCAAGCGTGGCGCTCAACAGCATATTTTTCATTTTATCTCCTGAACATTCCCAAAGGTTCCAGTTGACCGGGCGCTTAACAGCGTCGAACGCTACAGTCGCCACGGGCGCGAAATGTTATATCATAACAAATTCTCACTGGGTAGCATTGTGATGGGGATTGCTGCAGATAAAACAGGTGGCCGTTGCTAAACAGAAAACTACAACTACCGTAGCGCAGGGCTGGCGGTAGTCGGGAGAGAGCAGAAAGTTAATGAAGCTGGTTAATGTGTCTCTTTTTCGCCCAAAAAATAGAATGCCAGCGGCAAAGAAAAGATAAGTGTAATTACCGTGGTGTAAACCAGCACCATCGCGCCCTGCAGGATATACATTTGCATTGACCAGGCTGAGAGCGGCAGGTTGTATTCTTCAATCACGCCGCCAATGGTAGCGCGAATAAGAATTGACAGCGCAATGATAAAAATTACCAGCACCGAAAGCAGAAACTTTTTGCCTTCAGGTTTTTTTAATTTTTCAAGCAACATACAACGCCTCTTTTGCGTTAATAACAGCGATCGTGCTAACCGCTAAGCAAGTATACCGTTTTAGCTGCTGACTATCTCGCCCCTTGAACCGATAACCGGGCTCTGGACGCTGCGCCCTGCCTGTAAGAGAGGACAGGAAAGGCCGTCCAGTACAAATAGCCCGGGCCTGCGTTAACCACTCCAGCCCAGTTGTTGGCTAATGGCACGACGATAGGGTGTATCTAACTGTTGCGGCACCTGAGCAAGGTAGTTACGTGCATGCTCACGCTTCTCGCCCTCCAGGCTACGAAGATAGGCGATGGCATCGTCAATCGTGGGAACTAATCCTTCGTTGTTCGCGCTGCGTGGCGGTAGCGCTGTCCAGATTACCGCATCAATTTGACGCTGCTGCGCCCACTCTGCCAGCGGGCCAACAGGCGAACCCTGAGCAATCAGCACGCCGACGCCATCATTTCTGTCTTGCGGGATCTGTTCGCGCTGGCGCAACGCTTTGCAAGCCTGTTCCAGTGTATCAACAGCCAACAGCGCCCAGAAAACCTGCACAGCAGGAGCATTAAGACAAACAGCGGTTGCCAGTTCACCATTATCGCCAATGCGGGAGAATTCAATCGGAAGCCAGGGACCATCAGCGTGCCACTCGCCGCTGACTGGTAACGGATCAGGCTTCCACAGCAGCGAGCCCCAACCCAGACATGCAATATTCATTTTTACTCTCCTGAATCGCTTTAATTATTTTGCCGCTGACAATTTATAGCGCTGAAAGTGCTTCTATCAGCATAGAACGAACCGTGGGGAGTACCAGCTCCGCCCCGGCCGACAGGTTAGTTTTTTTGATACGGGCCGGGTGCAGGCAAATGCATGGGGCAATAACCGGTGAGAGAAGATTTCCGGTGATTAGACCTTTCGATTTGATAGGAAACGCCTTAAATATAATCATAAGGTCCGGGCATTGCCTGTTGCCGTTTAAAGAAACATCTGGCGGTTAAAATGCATGATAATGCGCAAATATGACGGTAACTTTCATCAAGATAATCGGGCTGCAGGCCAGACGAAGCCAGACAGAATGATGCTGTATAGCATGTCTCAAATGAGAATCTTTATTATTGATATTTGATTTATGCATAAACACCTTCCAGGCTTGTTTAGGCTTTAGACGTTTCAACCTACCAGGCAAGAGAGGAGGATTGTATGTTTCACCACTCATCAAAAATGCAGTTTCCGGTACGAGTAGAAAAACCCGATCCAGAATTCGCGATGCTGCTGCAACAGGCTATCGGCGGGGTAGAAGGCGAAATTCGCGTAGCAATGCAGTATTTCTTCCAGGCAATGGGCGCGCGCGGCGATGCACGTATCAGGGATCTGCTGATGTCTACCGCCACGGAGGAGCTGGGTCATATCGAAATGCTGGCCTATGCCGTCGCGCTGAATCTTGAAGGTGCGCCGCTTTCTTATCAGGAAGCCTCAGCCAAAGATCCAGTGGTGAATGCCATTCTTGGCGGCATGAATCCACGTCATATTCTTTCTTCAGGTCTGGCGGCCATGCCGGTGAATGCTAACGGCATGCCTTTTGATATGAGCCATATCTATGCTTCAGGTAACGTTGCGGCAGATATGCTGGCAAACGTCACGGCCGAGGCGACAGGGCGTGTGCTGGCTACCCGCCTGTATAACATGACTGAAGATAAAGGCATGAAAGATTTCCTGTCCTTCCTGATCGCCCGCGATACCATGCACCAGCAGCAATGGCTGGCGGTGATAGAAGATATGGGTGGTCTGAACGCCTCTCTGCCTATTCCTAACAGCTTCCCACAGGAAAATGAGGCAACAGAGCATTCTTATTATTGTCTGAACACGTCTCTGGATAAACCGTTGCCGAAAGGTCGCTGGAGCGAAGGCCCTTCTTATGATGGCAAAGGGCAGTTTACCGCTAAAGAAAAACCTGAAATCCTCGGTGATGAGCCATTACTGGGGCCAGCCCGTCCGGGATCTGGCGCGCAGAGTGAGCAGATTTCCGGTACGGTACCGCCAGCGGGCACGGTTAAATAAGCTGAACGCTGATTAGCGCTGTTCATTTTGCAAGCTGCACAAGGCCACCCTGCGGTGGCCTTATTTTTTGCTGTAAAAAAAGAGCATGCTTCTTTTTTCTGGCTTCTGTGCCAATATTGTTACGGGTTGAAATCATCGCTGTGGAGGCGGCCATGCTGGAATTAAGACCGAATTGCGAGTGCTGTGATTGCGATCTCCCACCGGAATCACCGCTGGCAATGATCTGCTCTTTTGAATGTACTTTCTGTCGCAGCTGCGCCACAACCCGGCTTCAGGAGCGATGCCCTAACTGCGGAGGTGAGCTGGTACGTCGACCTGTCAGGCCGCGTAATAAACTACTCGCTCATCCTGCCGCTACGAAAAGGGTGGTTTCGCCCTGTTAAAGCCGTGTTCTGGCTGCGTTAATCTCACATAAATAAGCGTGTAGCCGTGGTCTGCAGGCCATGCCGTTATTTGCCCGTTACCCAGTCGGGTGGTTAGCAATAACGGCTAACGCCGTAATTTTACCTCCTTTAACATGATGCGACCTGTCTGTGGCGCAGCGCAGTATTAATTTCTGCCACCACGTAATAATAGTTCCAGCGCCTGACGATAGAATTGAAGCCTGTCGCGATCATTTTCTGTTTCAATCTTTTCTAACAGGCTGGCAATGATGTTTTTTTCACTACGTCCATGTTTTTTGGTGGCCATCTTTTCCAGCAGCGTACGCAATATCTCTTCATTAGGGCTTTCTTTTGTCGCTGACTGTTTAAAGTAGTTGACGATCTGACTTTCAATTCCCTGTTCCTGATTCACAGTGCATCTCCGGTGAATAATATATCGTTATAAAGTTAAAAAAAGGTAACGTTTCACATGCGTTTGTTATCTGAAAGTAACCTCATGAAAATCGCGACAATATACCCATGTCTATTATAAGGTTATGACATGATATTTTATCGTCCGGTGCTGAAGTTATATCGCAAAATCAATATTTATCCATTTTTTATTAAGTAATTTTCTTACTGATTTCTGATGCAGGTAACTAGTATAGCCTGCTAATAATTTCTTTCTAATCTATTTGTTAGCTTAGGATTAGTTGCCGCAAATTTATTGATTTCATTTAGGTTGTTTATTGTTAATTCAGAAAGGCTTTAAACCATGATTAAGTGGGGTTAAGATCTTTTAAAGGCTATTTCTTTTTAATAACGTGAATTTTATGAAAATAAATTATGCAGAATATGTTGCTTAGTTAATGTCAAGTAGTGTCCTTAAACGTCATTGTTTATCTACTAAAGAAAGTTAATTAGACAAACCCTGGTTTTATTGATCTCTGTTTAATTTTATTTAAATAGTAAGAATTTTCCTTTCAAACATTAGCGAAGTGAAATAGTATTTCACCCACAGTTAAACATAACTGTATAGTTACATGGAATTGCTAAGTTAGCGATATTTAATGGATTTTTACGAGTGAGAGAGGGCGGCATGCATTATAACGTCATGGATTCTCTGATGTGTCCTTTAACAGGAACGGTTTTTAGCGGCGTTATAACCAGGAAAAACCTGAAGTTAATTATCTGGTATCAGGGAGAGACAATCGTTCAGGCTGGAGATGTACTATCCTCGACTGGAAAAGAATTACTGGTCAATGGTATAGCCAGCAATGTAAAGATTATTACCGTATTTCCTTTTAATCGCGCAAACTGGGCATTACTGTCCAGCCGCACTGGATGTCCGGCAAATGGAACGCGGCCACCTTCAGCCTGTCATCGTCCCGGAACATGTCGTTTTGCATCTTGTCCATATGGATTAGAAAAGTTGGCCGCAGTGGAGGAATGAAATAATATCAGGGCAACGGCAATCTTCCTCGTTCTTTTAATTTTTAATGGCATATATTATGGAAGATGCTGTTGTTCCTAAAGTTAATTTTGGCCTCAATTTTTAGCAATTTGGCTACTCTGACTCACCTGATATAGATCTCTCCGTAGCGGATCATAAACCTTTTAACGCAGAGGCAAGGTACGCGACTTTCTCTTTGTGCCAGATGTTAAAGCGCGATCAGTGTGAAACGAAAGGGCATTTTGTTATTCGGCACTTATGCTTATAAGCACAGGTGATGTGTGATTGCTGGCTATTACCAGGGCAGTTTTTATTGTAGTCATAGAGATTTTGCCAATACACTGCCCGAAATATAGAAACGTCAAGCATAGTAAAAGGCTGAATATACCCATTAACGATCAAACCATTCTCAGTTGTTTCCAGCCTGTCGCCGGGGAAGAGGTAAGACTCTGAACCGTACCATAAAACAAACTTCAGATTATAGGGCGAACTGACAAGCGAAAAAACGGTATCTGAATCGGGGCTGACAATAGAGTCAAGTACATACCAAACCATAACTGCTCCATTAAACGACAACAAAAAAATCCTGCTTTTTGAGTGTGAGAGTCTCGACTCTACTCAAGAGATTATAGTCAGAATTTACTGTTCTTCTTGAAAATCAGTTAATTTATTGCAACTTTTAAGCAGCCAGGATTTAACTTATTGATTATTTTGCGAAATGAAATAAGTGGTTATTGTGTAAAAGTGATGCAGAAGGAAGAGTGAGATACAGGACAAAACGCCAGGCGGAAATTTTTTGGAAAGCTCTCATACCTGTACTTTAAGAGAGTTGATACATAAGTTATTTTAAAGGAATATAGACCTCGTTGATTGCGGGCAGCCTAAAGCCGTTCAGGCCGCCCGGCAACAGTAAAGCCGTTACAGCATCATTTTGCTGTTCGGCGCAAAAAGCCATACGGCTGCCGCACCAGGGAAACCTTTCTGGAAACAGCACTACGCTTTTCTGGAAAAAACTATAAAAATTAATAGATATTAAGGCCGCCTTTGGGTGGCCTTTTTAATTTCATACTCCGTCCCAGAGTGTTGAACTGCGTGGCCGCTCCTTTTCCGTTTCGCCGTGCTCGCCCGATCTGACGTTACCGGCGGACTGGGCGATAAAAATAAAAATTACCAAGCACAAGACAGCATCAAGGAAGGGTGCTAAGCTGGTGAATCACTCAATAAATATTAAGGCTTTCTTATTTTAACTATTAAATACCGATGCTCTCGTTGTCAGGGTCATCAATGTCGTATCTCGTTGTTCGACGTCTCAATGCGTAACCCCCATGGCGCCATCTGCATCTTTTGTAAATCCCCCATGCTTGTAAGTTACCTGACGTCCCAGGCTGCCTGAATCGTTTCTTTTGTTGTCCTTTCCCTGAAAAGCGGGTTCTCTGCGTTTTGCTGATGCCCGGCGACTTGAAGTGTGGGACACCTGCAACCATATTTAATCTTAATCATCAGATCAGGAGGAAATCATGGCCAGCGGTTGGGCTTCTGACGAAGCCGTAAATGAACAGATTGATAGCACCATCAATGATGGCGTAGAGCGGGTCCGTCAGGCTCTTGGACAGGGCGAAAGTGAACGTTACTGTCAGGAGTGTGGCGAGGAAATCTCTGAAGCAAGACGAAAGGCGCTTAAAGGCGTACGCTTTTGTCTTGCTTGCCAAAGTGAGATGGATAAGAAACAACAAAACCTCAGCCTTTATAATCGGCGCGGCAGTAAAGACAGCCAGCTACGCTAATCGTATGGAAGGCAAAATAAGCCACCGATAAATAATCCTTGCGGTTATTGCTTTGCCTTTACAGGGTAAACAACAACCCTTTGTCTCTTTTTCCCCTCGTAACGCCCGAACCCTTGTCAGACGCCCTTTACCGGCTATACATCTTATTTTTTAACACCTCTTATTTTCTTGGCGTCAGCAGATAATCGGGATGCTTCCCCGCCAGCAAAAGCAGCAGTTCATATTCACCCTGACTTAGTCCTCCGTTCTTGCTGGCTTCCGCTTCCGACTCTTTCTTTTGCCATACACGCAAACTGTAATCAAAGCGTTCTGCCGCTTCCGCCTGCGTCAGGCCAGCTGCCTGACGCGTGGTTTTAATGGTGGCACCGGTCGCAGGGATCATGGACAGTACTTTCAGAGGCATCGCATTCTCCACAACAATTTATAATAAGTTTTTTCCTAAGCATTAACACGGACGCTTCCGGTGTCAAGGCAAGCTAAATTGTTGTAGTTTTATAATTAATTGATATTACAGTTGTTGGCTTATTTTTAGACATTATCAAATTTTAAATTTCAGTTAATACTGAAAAAGCAGAGATTTAGCGAAGCGGTAAAATGATCTATCGCCTGTGAAAGGCGATTTTCGCCTTTACGCGCTGCGTTTGATCAAAACCACCTGTTACGTTTACTGTGATTGTATACAGTTTTTATCAGGGTTATTTGTTATGGATTTCATCAGATCTGCTGAACTGCGTGCTATTTTGCATTTGCCGCTGTTTATCGGGCGGGTAGCATGTGGTTTTCCCTCTCCGGCGCAGGATCATATTGAACAGCGTCTTGATCTCAACGATCTGTTAGTGCAGCGACCCAGCGCCACCTGTTTTGTCAGGATAAGCGGCGATTCAATGATCCAGGGCGGCATCAGTGATGATGATATGCTGGTGGTGGGTTGTTCGCTAACCTCAGAGCATGAAGATATTGTGATAGCGGCGGTAGTAGGGGAGTTTACAGCAAAAAGCTCCAGCTACGGCCGAATGTGCAACTGGTGCCGATGAATCCGGCTTATCGGCCTATTGTTTTGAATAGCGAAAAGGGGCTGCAAATTTTTGGCGTGGTGATCTTTACCATCAAAGTGGTGAAATAGACCCAGAGCAAACCACGCCTTGCCAGCCACGCAATCCCTTTGCGTCAGTTTTGCTCAGACACTAATATCACGAGCGTATCGGGTTCCCGCTTACCAGCGCCGGGATGGTGACCTCCCTGATGCGCTGTGTGAGTGTGATGTAAAGTAAGCGTAAAACCAGGCGCAGAAAATCAGCGGCGCGGAAACAGCGTTATGCTTACGCCGCCGCGCCGAAGAAAAACAGGTTAGTTTCTTTTACTTAAGCTCATGCCGTCATTATTTAAGCTGATGCCGGCATCATATTCTTTATTCAACCGACGCGCCTGATAAAAAACGGACTGCCAGTAAGGATTGTCCAGCGAGGAGCGAATCACGCCTTTGCTGGTGGAAGCATGCAGGAAATGCCGGTCGGTATCGTAAAAGCCGACATGCATTCCGCCATTGATGCGGAAGAAAACTAAATCACCGGGGCGCAATTGCGTTGGCTTAACATGCGTGCCCATATGAATAAGCTCGCGCGTAGTGAGCCGTTCAACCGGTAAATTAAAGCGGTCTTTTAACGTTCTCCAGACAAAGCCAGAGCAATCCACGCCTGATAATTTCGTGCCGCCCCATTCATAAGGCGTGCCGTGCCAGGTATGCATTTGATCGTGCAGAGCCGCAATCACTGGAATCAAATCAGCCTGATCGCCTTGCGCGCTGGCATCGGCTGAATCCTGCGCTGTTGCTGAGTTTTTACCCGGAGATGAAGAACAACCGGCAAGAGCAATAAAAGAGACAAGCAATAACGTTTGAGCCAGTTTGCGATTCATTTTTATTAGCACGCTAGATTAAGGGGAAAAGTTCTGAATATTCTGTTTTATAACTGAAAAAAGCGCTACCCAGAAACTTAACTTTTTCTTTTACGTTGATTTACCAGAAACCGGCCGGAAAGCGCCGGTTCTACAGCTTTTCTGCTGGATTAGCGCTTTGCGTTGCTAAAATTATGTTACACATTAAGCACAAACAAACTGCTCGCTACCGGACATTACGCCTGCGTTTGGCAACGGTGCGTGAGGTTAGTAAGGGCTGGCGGTAGGGCGCACAATGATTTCACTGACGTCCACTTCATCAGGCTGAGCGATGGCATATGACATTGCGCGGGCAATGCTCTCTGGTTGCAGTGCTACCTGCCGGAAGGTCTGCATCGCCTGGCGCGCTGTGTCATCGCTGATAATATCGGCCAGCTCCGACTCAACCACGCCCGGCGAGATCACTGTTACCCGAATTTTATCGGTTTCCTGCCGCAACCCGTCAGAGATGGCGCGAACGGCATATTTGCTGGCGCAATAAACGGCAGCGGTGGGCGAGACGCTGTGAGCGCCAATGGAGGCAACATTGATAATATGGCCGTACGCCTGCGCCTGCATAGCCGGAAGCACCGCTGCAATGCCATACAGCACTCCGCGCACGTTAACATCCAGCGTCAACTCCCATTCCTCTACCTTCAGCGCTGACAGCGGCGACAGCGGCATCACCCCCGCGTTATTAATCAGCACATCGATGCGGCCATATTTTTCCATAGCCAGACCGGCTAACCGCTGCAGCGCGCTACGCTCCAGCACATCACACTGTAACGCATCAATGCTTGCCCCTTCGGCGCGCAGTTCGGCGCACAGCGTTTCAAGACGATCGAGACGGCGTGCGCCTACAATCAGCATATGGCCTTCAGCCGCCAGCAGGCGGGCAGTTGCTTCACCGATACCGCTGCTGGCGCCGGTCAGAATGATGACTTTGTTGTTTCCACAAATTGTCTGGCTCATGGTTTTACGCTCCATAAAATCGTTGAGCCTTCAGCTTAAAAAAATCCCACCATCCCGGATAGCGCTATTCCTCACTAAGTATTGCCTGATTATCTCGTTATCACTGCGACCGCTATTGCTGGCAAATAGAAAGAGGCTAATATTGCCTGACCTCTTATCGTCGGGACGATAACGGAATGATGTCAGCTATACAGCAGCAAATTTGCCAGTCTCTTCAGGTGCTGGCACCGCAGGAAGGCTATACCGCTTCGCTGCTGGAGGAGGTGCGTTTTATGCGTGCGGACCAGCCCATCGAACGTACACCAGTGCTCTATGAACCCAGCATTATTATTGTTTGCCAGGGGCGTAAGCGAGGCTATCTCGCCGATCGCATCTGGCACTATGATGCGCAGCAGTTTCTGGTGCTCTCGGTGCCTTTACCTTTTTCTTCAGAAACAGAAGCCACGCCGGAAGAGCCGATGCTGGCCGTGGCGGTAAAGCTTAACCTGGCGCTGGCGACGGAGCTTCTTATGCTGGTTGGGGAGTCGGGAAAGCAGCTTGTTTCTGCACCGGAAGGGATGGTTTCAACGCCGCTTGATGCGCCTTTGCTGGATGTGTTGCATCGGCTGCTGAAGGCGCTGCAATCTCCGCTGGAGACCAGGGCGCTGGGCGCATCGTTGCTACGCGAACTCTATTTTCGTGTTCTGATGAGCGAGCAGGGTGGCGCTATCCGCGCTGCGCTAGCCTGTCAGGGGCACTTTGGCCGCATTGCGCGTGCGCTAAATCATATACATCAGCAGTGGCAAAGCCCGTTAAATGTGCCCATGCTGGCGGAAAAAGCAGGAATGAGCGTGCCGCGTTTTCATATTCATTTCAAGGCTATTACCCACACATCGCCGATACAGTACATTAAATCTGTCAGGCTACATCAGGCCCGGCTGATGATGATACGCAGCAATCTCCCCGCTGCAAAAACTGCGCTGCAGGTAGGCTATGAAAGCGCATCGCAGTTTAACCGTGAATTTCGTCGTTTCTTTGGCCGTAGCCCAGGCGACGAGACTCGTCGGATGAAACAGGCCCTTGCTTTACTACCGCCTGCCGAGTTGGAAAGGCAGGCGATTTCCCATTGATAAGCGACTGGCGGAACGTTTCTGCCATTAGCGAGTAGTGGTCAGTCTGACGCAGCGCTGAATAATGGTTTCCAGGCAGGCCCGCAGCTTGCGGGCAGACGTCTTCACTGTGCCCCGATGAGCAGGCAATGATGCGTTAGCGGCTGCGTTCGATCGTCGTGATAATCAGTGCGGTAAGCTCCTGCAATCCTTCCTGCTGACTGATATCACCACAAATCACCGCACTGGAAATGGCATCTGCCGCCCCCAGCAATCCCCACATGGTAGCCAGAGGAATGCCGGAGGGCGCAACAAAGGCTGCAAACCAGCTGCGAAACTTTTCGATAAAATTGAGCTGATACTGGCGTTTAACCTCGGCAAGTTCCGGGGTGCTGTCCAGCGAAGAGAGAACATCAGGGATTTCGCGTCCCTGCGTCAGCACACAATTCACATAACTGGCGGCCACCACCGCAGCTTTGTCCTGTAGCCTGTGGCCCGCCGCCGCCATAGCCGCATCGAAAAGCGCGTTCTGACGAATATCAAAATCTTCGTACAGCGCAGCCAGCAAGCCGTGACGCGTACTGAAGTGATCGTACACTACCGGCTTGCTGACGCCTGCTTGTTCAGCCACGCGGCCCAGCGTGAGCGCATCGGTGCCTTCCTGGCGTACCAGATCCCATGCAACGCTTAACAGCTGCAGTCGTCTGGCCTGATGAGTCATACGCTGGCGTGAAGCCTGATTCATATCTTTTCCTTCTGTTCAAACAACTGTCGGCCAAGATTATAGGCCAGGGTGTAATGCGCGTCGGGATAGTTTTCATCGGCAGGCAGCAGCAGTTCGCTGGTTATCACCGGCGCGCCGCAGTAGCCAAAAATACCCAGGTCAATTTGGGTGCGCATGCTGCTGAAATAACCGCGACGGAGATAAGTGCGTGGGGTGGCTGCGCCCAGCGCCAGAAGATGCACCTGCAGATGTCCAAGCTTGCCAGTGACCTTATCCCCGGCTTCTTCATATGCCCAGCCCTGGGTAAACACCCGGTCGATCCAGCCTTTTAGCTGTGCCGGAAATGACCACCAGTAAACGGGATAGACCAGCACCAGCGCATTAGCACGGTTTAGCCGCTGCTGTTCGGCCAGCGCATCAGCAGGTAATGGCGAGCCATGTTTAAACTGCTCGTAGTCAGCCAGGCTGAAACACGGATCGAACTGCTCCGCAGCGAGGTTGACCTGCTCAAAAGTATGTGTGCCGCTGGCGGCAACGCCCTGGGCCACCTGTGAAGCTATCGCCTGGGTATGTGACTGACTATCGGGATGGGCAGAAACGATCAGTGCGTGCATATCAATGACCTCATTTTCAGGTTACCTACCAACAGTAAGTTACTAATGGTAGGTTAATGGCGCACGTCTGGCAAGTCCGTTTCTGGCTGGCTTTAGCTTTGCAAATAGAATAAGCGCCAGCGCGATCTTTGATGGACTTCAAACAATCATAATTCCCTATGACCGGGCGTAAAATTTTTGTTGCACGCCGTTATCACTTATTTCACGATGGTAGAACGTTCTAATAAAACGTTCTACTTACAATAACAGCGCGTTTTTAGCGCAGGTAACGGCCTTAACCCGGGGAAGAAAATGAGTGTGATATCAGGGTTTGTGAAGTCGCTGTCTAAGCTTTCTATGATTGGGCGCGCATTGATGCTGCCTATCTCTCTGTTGCCCGCCGCAGGGCTGCTGCTGGCGTTCGGGGATAAGTTTCACTTACCGCTAATGATGAATGCGGGCGGGGTGATTTTCGATAACCTGCCGCTGCTGTTTGCTATTGGCTCCGCCGTGGGGCTGGCTTCTGAATCAGGGATTGCTGCACTCTCGGCTGCCGTCTCGGTGTTTATTACCAATATGACGATCGGCACCGTATTGTCGATTACCCCCGAAATGGCTGCACAGGGCGGAAAGTATGCAATGGTGGTCGGCATTCCTACGCTGCAAATGGGTGTATTCGGCGGCCTGCTGTGCGGCATTCTGGCAGCCTGGTGCTACAACCGTTTTCACACCATCCAGTTGCCGGAGTTTCTCGGCTTTTTCTCAGGCAAACGCTTTGTCGCTATTGCCACCGCGTTTCTCTCTTTCCTGCTGGGTCTGCTGTTGCCTTATATCTGGCAATATATTCAGTCCGGTATTGATGCGCTGTCGCTAGTGGTCAACGGCGATAACCAGGCAGCGTCGACGTTTATTTTCGGGCTGGTGGAACGTGCGCTGATCCCGCTTGGGCTGCATCATATCTGGTATCCCTCTTTCTGGTATTCGTTCGGGGATTACACGACCCAGGCGGGGCAAGTTATTCATGGCGACCAGACCATCTGGTTTAAAATGCTGGAAGAGGGCACGAAATCTTTTAGCAGCGATACTTACCAGAATGCCGGTAAATTCATGCAGGGCGAATTCCCGTTAATGTTGTTTGCACTGCCGGCGGCCTGCCTGGCGATGTACCATGAGGCGCAAACCAAAAACAAAAAAATCGCTGCGGGGATCCTGTTCTCCGCTGCACTGACCTGCTTCCTGACCGGGATTACCGAACCGGTTGAATTTACCTTTATTTTTGTCGCGCCGATCCTCTATGTGTTTAACGCAGTGATGGCCGGGCTCTCCTATATGTGTATGTATCTGATGCATGCGCATATCGCCAAATCTTTCTCTGCCGGGCTGATTGACTATATTTCGTTTGGCATCCTGCCCTCGTTTAACGGGTATCAGACTAACTTCCTTAATGCCATCATCATCGGGGTGCCGATGGGGCTGATTTACTACGTTACTTTCCGCTTTGTGATCCGCCGTTTTGATATCAAAACCCCGGGTCGGGCAGATGTCACTGCCGATGCCAGTGATAAAACAGACGACGAACTGGCTACGGAGATCATTGCTCTGCTGGGCGGCGCGCGCAATATTGATTCCGTGGGCGCCTGCATTACTCGTCTGCGTCTTGAAGTTGCCCAGGGCGGGAAGGTGGATAAAGATGGGCTGAACGCACTGGGGGCGCGTGGCGTGGTATTTGTCGGTGAGAGAGGCATTCAGGTGATCTTTGGCTCACGGGCGCAGTTTATCGCCCAGAAAATGTCTCTGATGCTGGGCAAATAAGCGAGGCGGGCAGTAAAAAAAGCCTCCTGACTTTTCTCAGGAGGCTTTACTCTGGCGGATAAGCCGCACCTTCAGGGAGAAAATGTGAAAAGGGTTAGCATCGTTGAGGTCGCTAAACAGGCTGGCGTGTCGGTTTCAACCGTCTCGCTGGTGCTGCGTCAGAAAGGAAAAATTTCCGCTGCCACCATAGCGCGGGTGCATGAAGCGATGAGTGCGCTGGGCTATGTGCATAATGTGGCCGCCGCCAATCTGCGCGCCAATACTTCCAACCTGATTGGCCTGATTGTGCCTGATTTCAGCGACAGCTTTGCTGTTAAAGTGATGGCGAGTATCGTGCAGGAGCTGGAACGCCAGCACTATATGGTATTTCTGCGACAGCCACAGGATGAAGGCGACGCGCTTGAGCGTTGTCTGCTCTCCTTCAAACAGCAGGGCGTCGCGGGGGTGATCTATCTGGCATCAGATGTCACTGCCGCCTTGCTGCCGGAAAAGATCCGCTGCTGTGCGCTGCCGCTGGTGGTGGTTTCGCAATCCCTGCAACAGGATGGCTGTAATTTAGTGATGCGAGATAACCGGCAGGCAGCCTCTCTGGCTACCCGCTATCTGATTGAACGCGGACACCGTAATATCGCCTATATCGGCGGCACGGAGAACGATCGGATTCGCCAGCAGCGTCTGTTGGGTTTTAGCAGCGCCCTGGCACAGTACGGGATGGCGCTTCGGGAGACATTAACGCCCGCCTGCGCTGAAAGTACCCAGGCGGCAAGCCAGGTAACGCGTCATCTGCTGGAGAATAACAACACGATTACAGCGCTGCTCTGTCATTCACCCAATGCGATGATTGGCAGTATCAGCGCCATTTATCAGGTTGGTCGTACGCCTGGCAAAGATGTGTTTCTCACGCAACAGGTGGCGCTGCTCGGCTTCGAAGATATGCTGCATGTTAACCTTACCTCGCCATCCTTCACCTATGTCTCCTCTGCCAGCGAAGAGACAGGCCGACAGGCCGCTGCCCTGATCCTGCGCAAGCTGAGCGAGCCGGATCTCCCTCCGCAACGCATCACGCTTTCCGGCCAACTGGTGGTGCGGGAATCAGCATAAAGCCAAAACAGACGGAAGGTTTCCAGGGCGTTGGCGTCAGGCGTGTTATCTCACCGATCAGCATCTCGATCTGCACGCTTTATAAGCAGTTTGGTTCGCATAAATCAGAAGCGTGGCGTTCTGACAGCACCAGAGAGAAAATGGTGTTTTTTCAGGGTGATAGTCTTTTGAACTTCACTTCAAAAGGAAGAGATCATGACCACGCTTCGTCTGCCTTATTTCAAACTCTCTAACGACGCTTATATGGGCCTTGTTTCCACTAAAAAAGCGTTAGAAAAAAGCTCTCTGGGAAAGGTGCTTATTGAGTTTATCTATCTGCGCGTTTCTCAAATGAACGGCTGTGCCTTCTGTCTTGAAATGCATGCGAAATCACTGCGGGAATCGGGAGTAGAGAACGCTAAGATTGATGCGCTTGCCGGATGGCGCGTCAGCCACCACTTCGATGATAAAGAAAAAGCCGCGTTGCAATGGGCAGAAGCGCTGGTCAGGGTTGATGAGACATTTGCCTCTGATAACGACTTTGAACCGCTCAATAAGTTTTTTACCGACGTTGAAATTTCCGATCTCACTTTCGCCGTTTCGCTTATGTCAGCCTTTAACCGGCTTGCCATAGGAATGAGACAGTAAACAAGCCTCAACGGATCAGCTTCACTTATGTGCGGCTGATCGGCACGCTATTTTTAGCGCTACACAAGGGTAAACAGGCAATAAACCGCTTTTATTCACCTGCTAAAAGCCATCCCCTCCGATGTTTTATTTCCCGCAATAGTAAGGAAAATCTGAATATTCCTGTTTTTTCTCTGCGTAATCTTTTGAAATTACTGGATATTATCTTCAGGTTTTCACCATGTGATCTGAGTAGGTTTACTTGATTTTGCTTATATTTCAATCTGTATCTTTAGATTGCGTGATGTTTTGACATGGCGGATGGCTGAAGCCTTTCAGAGGTTGCTATGACGATAAAGAAACGCTTTTTCGATATCCTTGTTGCCTCATTTTGTTTGCTCCTGCTAATGCCGTTTATGTTAATCACGGCGCTAATTCTGTGGCTAACAGGCATGAAACCCTTGTTTAGCCATCCCAGAATGGGGCAGGGCGGCAAAATCTTTTACTGCCTGAAATTTACCTCCATGCTGCCGATGGAGAAAGTTTCTGCTGCTGAACAGGCGCGTATCCGGCATGAGCTGCAGCTCTACAGCGTGGTAAAAAACGATCCGCGCGTCACCCGTTTCGGCGCCTTCATCCGTAAAACCAGCATCGATGAACTTCCGCAGTTTATTAATGTACTTCGGGGCGATATGTCGGTTATCGGACCGCGTCCCATCGCGGCCTACGAAAAAGATAAATATGGGCGCAGTTACCGCTATTACTGTTCCGTAAAACCCGGTATTACCGGCCTGTGGCAGGTATCAGGGCGAGACGATCTGCCTTATCACCGTCGCGTGGCGATTGATCGCTATTACAGCCGCCGCCGTCGCGCCCGGATGGATATCTATATTTTTCTGAAGACGTTCGGCGTGGTGGCCGGTATGAAAGGGGTGAACTGATCATGGAACAGCTTTTTTCTTACCGACGCTGGCTGATCATCAGCCCGCACGCTGATGATGCAGAGTTGGGCTGCGGTGGCAGCATCGCCAGAGCTATCGACGCCGGTATTGAGGTGCATATTGCGGTGGTGATACTGAAAGGAGAAACCCATCTGCGTGGGCAGCGTTATGTTCCTGCTTCCCAGCGCCATCAGGAGCTGGCCGCCGCTATGAACAGCGCCGGAGCGCACTATTCCGTGCTGAATTTTGTTAACGAGGGGGAGTGCTTCGATCTGGCCTCTTCAAGCCAGTCAGCCTGTGTTCAGCAGCTGGATACGCTTATTGAAGACATTCAGCCTGAGCTGCTGCTGCTGCCGGTTCCCTCGTTTCATCAGGAGCATCAGTGGGTTTATAACTGCTGCATTGCCGCTACACGCCCTACCAAAAACCAACGCTCGCTGCGCCTGATCGCTGCGTATGAGTATCCGGCTGCCGGGTGGGGCAACTCCTCATCCTGGGACAGTTCGCGTGGCGCGCTCTATATCAATATCAGCGATTATTTAGCGGCGAAACTGGCGATGCTGGCAGAACATCAGTCGCAGATGTCTGCGACAAAAAATGCGCTCATCTCACTTGATGGCGTAAAGCGACTGGCATCATTTCGGGGCGTTGAAGCGGGATACGATTATGCAGAGATGCTTTATCTTATGCGCGGATGGATTGATTGATAAATCTTTCTGACCGCAGGCTGGAAAGCGCATCGCCGCTTAACGGCTGAGGAAAAGCGGCGCGCTGGTCACTGAACAATAGGGTTTACGCCTGCTCCAGCACGGAAAGTGCGCGAGCAACTTCGCTGCGATCGCGATCAGAAAGCGAAAGCAGCAGATGTGGCCGGCAGTCATGGTCGGCCAGGCGCAGGATGCTGACGGCGGGGGTTATCATAAAAGCCGGGTGGTTCAGGCCGTTAATTGCGACCTGAGCGCCAGACGGGTCTGCCGCCTATGGCTTAATGACCCGCCATCAGTTTTTCTACCTCTTCCGGTTTATCATGTATTCCGAAACGTTCAACGAGGGCACGGGTTGCCGCGTTCATTCCCTGAATCTGCACCTTCTTTCCTTCGCGATGGAACTTCATCACCACGCGGTCCAGCGCGCTTACTGAGGTAATGTCCCAAAAGTGGGCGTGCGTTACGTCAATCACCACACGTTCAATCGCCTCGTGGAAGTCGAAGTGGTTGGTGAAGCGGTCAGATGAGGCAAAAAATACCTGCCCGCTGACGATATAGGTGCGGGTATCCTTCCTTAGCGATGAGTTAATCACCATAAAATGGGCCACTTTCGTGGCAAAGTTCAGCGCGGCAATCAGCACCCCGGCCAGAACGCCAAACGCCAGATTATGCGTAGCCACGACCACCGCTACGGTGGCCAGCATCACCACGCTGGTCGAGAGCGGATGTCGCCGCAGATCGGTAATTGAACGCCACGAAAACGTGCTGATGGAAACCATAATCATTACCGCGACCAGCGCCGCCATCGGTATCTGCGCCACCCAGTCACGTAAAAAGACAATCAGGCAGAGCAGCATCATGCCAGCGGTGAGTGTGGAAAGGCGTCCGCGCCCGCCGGATTTCACGTTGATAACGGATTGCCCAATCATTGCGCAACCCGCCATGCCGCCGATAAATGAGGTGCAGATATTGGCAATGCCCTGTGCCTTGCACTCGCGGTTCTTATCGCTTGGCGTGTCCGTCATGTCGTCCACGATAGTGGCCGTCATCATGGACTCCAGCAGTCCTACTACGGCGAGCCCCGCAGAGTAAGGCAGGATAATCAGCAGAGTATTGAGGTTAAAAGGTATATCCGGGATAAGGAATACCGGCAGGCTGTCGGGCAGTTTGCCCATGTCGCCTACGGTGCGGACATCCAGATGCAACCACAGGGAAATAGCGGTCAGCACCACGATACAAACCAGCGGCGAAGGGAGGGTTTTATTGAGACAGGGAAAGAGATAAATGATGCCAAGACCGGCGGCGGTCAGGGCATAAACGTGCCAGGTAACGTTGGTCAGTTCTGGCAACTGTGCCAGGAATATCAGAATCGCCAGCGCGTTGACAAAACCGGTCACCACCGAGCGCGACACGTAGCGCATCAGGCTACCAAGCCGCAGATAGCCGGCGGCAAGTTGCAGGACGCCGGTTAGCACCGAGGCAGCAAGTAAATATTGCAGGCCATGATCTTTCACCAGCGTCACCATCAGCAGCGCCATGGCTCCGGTTGATGATGAAATCATTGCCGGGCGACCGCCGAAGAAGGCCATAACAAGAGGAATACAGAACGCGGAGTAAAGTCCGACCTGTGGGTCTACACCCGCGATGACAGAAAAAGCGATCGCTTCAGGAATAAGCGCGAGCGCGACAACAATACCAGCCAGTACGTCGCCACGGACGTTACCCAGCCAGTCCTTACGCGTCGAGGACAGCAACATAGTCTTTTCTCAATTTTTGAATGCAGTCAGCCCGAGAGGGCAAAATTTTATGTACAAAAAAGCACATCCGCAGACGGGATGTTTTTGTGTGCGACTGAAGCTACTCAGTGCGACAGAGAGGGAGATAACTCAGGGTGGCGTAATACGCATAATGTTTTTTAAAACTCCTTTACGGCGGCGTGTGCACCTTCAGGAACCAAAATGCCTGCGGAATCGGTATGCAGGGCAGGCGATGAAAGTTAGCTGGCTGTCAAAAATCAGAAACGTCAAACCAGAACCGCGTTTAACTTTACACAAAATTTCCACAGGATCAATCAAATGATAACCCAAAATCGCTACGGGTATTCTTTTTCTCAGCGTGCTGACCCGTACAGCTATAATTATTAGCCATAATTTCAAGCACAGCCAAGATAGGCTCTAAGCATTGATGGCATGAAGTACCACCAAACCGGGAAAACGAATAGCAGGTGGCCTACCTCAGACAACTCTGCCGATAAAGACATAGCAGACTGGCAATATGACCAGTCAACTTTTTCTGTCAGGAGGGGAGCAAGTGATATTTTATTTTCCCATAATGGAATGCTCCTTAATTTATATGTCCAGGTTACATAATATTAAAGGGAAATACGCTTTTATAAAATATCACAATGATGTCGCTCTCCGTTCTCGCCAGGATGATAACCGGAGGGCGAGCATAATATAGTTAACAATGACTTCCCTGATTCCTAAGACATCTCCTCTTCAGATGCACGATATATATGGCGCGTCCATCCACCTAAAATTAAGCAGGTGGCAAGCAGAATGAAAATAGCTATGCTAAAAACCACAAAAAATGCCTTAAGAAAAGCCTCTTCTGCCAAATTACGTAATTTCTCACCCTGTGAGGAAGCCATCTCCTGAGCAAGCAGTAGGGCACCATCAATGCTGTCTTTTGCGCTAGCGGGTATAGAAGGGACCCCAGACATAAAATGCATATATACCGCAGACATAAAGCCCCCTAACAAAGCAATACCAATAGCACCACCTAATTCATAAGATACGCCCTCTACCGAAGCGGCGGTGCCAGCGCTGCTTTCCGGTGAGTTCAACATGATAGCCGTCGAGGCTGCAGTCATTGCACCTCCTAACCCTGCGCCCACGATGGAAAGCGATATGATTGACAACCACAGGCCAGCATCATAATAAAACAGATAAACTGCCGCGCCTGCTGCTGAAATGAGTAATGTGCAAAGGATTGCTCTTATTGAGCCTGTATAAGGAATAATATAGCCAATTACGGGGCCTATGAAAAAGGATGCCAGAGGTAGCGGTAAAATATACAGCCCGGCCCGTAAAGGTGACATGTCCAGAATAAGCTGAAGACGCTGCGTTATTGCCAGCTCAATGCCTGTAAGAGATGCTGAAGCAATTAAAGCTGTAATAACCCCCGCACTGAATAGACGACTTTTAAATATTGCTATGTTTAACATAGGTGCAGGGGAGATTTTTTGGCTGTGAATAAACTTAGCGGTCATTACTGCCCCGACGGCACCTGCCACAAGAAAGTGGCTCAGTTGCGGGTCGGGTTTGCTGAATTCTTTCATCGCATACACCAATCCGGTCATCCCCAGCAGAATCTGGCCAGCCGCGATAAAATCAAAAACACGGGTTGGATTGGCCGTAACAGGCGGAATGAGCTTAACGGAGAAAAGCAGTGTAATAAGGACAACAGGAACATTTATGAGAAAGACGGATCCCCACCAAAAATATTCAAGCAGTATACCGCCCACAACCGGACCCAGAGCTGCACCGCCTGATGCTACAGCGGCCCATACGCCGATGGCAAAAGAGCGTTCGGCAGGATCGTTAAATGTCTTACGTACGATAGATAAGGTGGCAGGCATCATGGCCGATGCGCCAATGCCAAGTAATACTCTGGCTATAATCAATAGCTCCGGAGAGGGAGCAAAGGCCGCTATAACTGAAGCCAGGCCAAAAATGATCAATCCGGCATTAAAAAACAGATGTGCACCGTATCGGTCGCACAACGCGCCCATACTGATAAGTAGTCCAGCCATGGTCAACGGATAAGAATTTACTATCCAAAGCTTCTGGTTAGCCGAGGCCATTAGATCGTGGGTTAAACGTGGCAGTGCCGTATAAAGTACTGTCATGTCGATAACAACAAGCAACATCGCGCCAGAAATCACAGCCAGCACTAACCAACGAAACGATGAGATCATCTTGGTTCTCCCAAAACGCTTGTGTAAATGTTTGTTGTGCGTCATAGCCTTAATGAAGAAAGGATAATGACCGTAAAATTTTCCTCCCTTTAATCATTTGCTGGTAACCCGGGAGCAAATCAGGCATTTATCTCTGTTATAGACGGCGCACCGGAACGGTGCGCCTCAAAACATTAAGCTGGCCTTTTTTTGGTAAATCTGGCGACAACGCTCATTACAGCAAAGTAAAAGAGCGGTACGAAGAAGATCGCGAGTAGAGTACCGCTGATCATGCCACCAAATACGCCGGTACCGATCGCATGCTGCGTTTCTGCGCTGGCTCCACTTGCAAGCATCAATGGCACAACGCCCAGTGTGAATGCCAATGATGTCATAAGTATCGGACGTAAACGCATTCTGGCAGCTTCCAGTGCCGCTTCGGTCAAACTTTTGCCCTCTTCATGAAGCTGTTTAGCAAATTCCACAATCAGAATGGCGTTTTTAGCTGAAAGTCCAATAATGGTAATCATACCCACTTTGAAAAAGACATCATTGGGCATGTCTCTTATCAGTACAGCCAGTACGGCACCCAGCAGACCAAGCGGTACAACCAGCATGACAGATAGTGGGACAGACCAGCTTTCATACAGTGCAGCCAGCACCAGAAATACCACCAGCATCGAAATAGCCATCAGCGCCGTGGCTTCTGACGCAGATTGTTGCTCCTGAAGCGACAATCCTGTCCATTCAATTGCGAAGCCCTCTGGCAATTGAGAGGCAAGCTGTTCCATTTCCTTAATCGCATCACCGCTTGAATATCCTTGTGCAGCATTGCCGGTGATTTTGACAGCCTGGTAGCCTTTGTAGCGCACCAGCTGCAGTGGTGAGGTTTCCCACTTGGCCTGAACAAACTCAGAAAGCGGAACCATCCCTCCACTACCATTACGGACATAGAGTTTTAAAATATCATTGAGTTGCATACGGTAAGGTGCATCAGCCTGCACAATGACCTGCTGCATCCTGTCAGCATTAGGGAAATCATTCACATAAAGTGAGCCAATCGCCCCTGATAAGGTCTGGCTGATTTCATCAAATGATACGCCTAGCGCAAAGGCCTTTTGTCGGTCAATTTGCAGATTGATTACCTGACCATCTGGCAGACCATCTACATAGACGCCCTCTACGATCTTACTTTTAGACGCCAACTCCAGCAGTTGATTTTGTGCTTCAGTTAGGGCGGCATAACCTTTCCCGGCTCTGTCTTCAAGACGGAGTGCAAAACCCGAAGAGTTGCCTAATTCATCAATAGCGGGTGGCATCAGGCTAAAGACATCGCCTTCAGGTACACCGCGCATCATATCCTGCACCCGAGCAGCCTCTGAGCCTGCTGTTGCACCGTTTCGTTGCCCCCAGTCTTTCAGGGTGGTGAACGCCATGGCGGAGTTCGGGCCCGAGCCTGCAAAGCTAAAACCCAGGATCGACAAATTCGCTTCTATTCCCGGACGTCCCAGTACACCATTTTCAAATGATTTCACTACTTCCAGAGTACGTTCGGTTGTAGCATCAGAAGGTAACTGAATAGAGGTCAGAAAATATCCCTGATCTTCCTCCGGCAGAAAAGCGGAAGGAACATTTTTCATCGTAAAGAACAGTACCAGGCATAACACCGCATAAACAGCCAGTGCACGACCGGTTCTTTTTAGCAGCCAGCCAACGCGAGACTCGTAACGATCGGTGAGCGCTGCGAATTTACGATTGAACCAGCCGAAAAAGCCTTTCTTCTCATGTGCTCCCTGCGCAACGGGCTTCAGCAGAGTGGCACATAATGCCGGGGTCAGGCTGAGCGCGAGGAAAGCAGAAAAAAGAATGGATACAGCCATGGACAGCGTGAACTGGCGATAAATTGCGCCGACAGAGCCGCTTGCCAAAGCCATCGGAATAAATACTGCGCTGAGCACCAGGGTAATACCGATCACGGCCCCGGTTATCTCTTTCATTGCTTTCTGAGTAGCTTCTTTAGGTGGCAGTCCCTCTTCAGCCATGATGCGCTCGACATTCTCAACCACAACGATAGCGTCATCGACGATGATACCAATAGCCAGCACCATGCCAAACATAGTCAGAACGTTGATGGAAAATCCTGCCATTAACATGACAGTAAAGGTTCCGAGCAATGCAATAGGGGCCACAATTGCAGGTATAAAAGTGTACCGGACATTCTGTAAAAACAGATACATCACAAGGAACACCAGTACCATCGCCTCTATAAAAGTATGCACAACTTTTTCAATGGAAATTTTAACAAAGGGCGCAGTATTAAACGGAATGGTGTAATGCATACCCGTCGGCATCGCTTTGCTCAGCTCTTCCAACCGCGCCGTGATTTGCCCGGCGGTCTGAACCGCATTAGCGCCAGGCGGTAGCTGCACGGCCGCGCCAGTAGAGACCCGACCATTCTCCCGGGTTGAATAGGCGTAGGTTTGTGGCCCCAGTTCAATCCTCGCTACGTCTGCGAGCCTCACCCTTGATCCGTCACGGTTAGAACGCAGTGTAATATTGCCGAACTCCTCTGGCGAACCAAGCTGCCCTGTTACCGTCAAAGGGTAAGATACACGTTGACCAGGTAATGCCGGAGCATCCCCTGTACGACCAGGAGAGATCTGGGCGTTCTCAGCGCTAATAGCCTGACTGATATCGCTAATGGTGAGGTTATACTGCGTCAGCTTAAACGGATCGACCCAGATACGCATTGCTTTCTCGGCACCGAAAAGTTGCACCCTGCCCACGCCGCTTACCCTGCGCAGCTCTTCAGTGATATTACGTGCAAAGTAGTCGCTCAGATCGCTTTCTGAAAATGAACCTTCATCAGAAGAGAGACCAACCACCATCAAAAAGCTGGATGAAGAAGCTTCAACGTTCAGCCCGTTCTGGCGTACCACCTGTGGCAGACGTGGTTCAACCACTTTGATGCGGTTCTGTACATCAACCTGCGCCAGTTCCGGGTCGGTACCTGGAGTAAACGTTACCGTAATGGTAGCCATACCCGAAGTATCACTTGAGGACTCAAAATAGAGCAGATTTTTGACTGAAGAAAGCTCACGTTCAATCAGGGCGACAACGTTATTGTTCATTGTCTCCGGTGTTGAACCCGGGTAGGTTGCATAAATGTTAACAGAAGGCGGTGCAACCGAAGGGTAGCGCGCAACGGGAAGTTTTGGAATCGCAATGAGCCCAAAAAGTATTATAAAAACCGCGATCACCCAGGCGAATACGGGGCGGTTAATAAAAAACTGTGGCATGAGGTATCCTGTTTAAAATAAATTCCGGTTTTAAATATGTGTCGTCTTAGTGTCGGCCTGTATCGGCATACCTTCCTGCAACCTTTCGGCACCCTGCACCACTAATCGATCTCCGGCTTGCAGCCCTTTGCGAACAAAATAATTACCTTTCAGAACTTCTCCCAGCTCTACCTCAGTTGAGCGAGCTTTACCTGCATCATCAATCCATACGCGGGTCTTACCATTTATACGTAGCACGGCTTCCTGTGGGATTAACAGACCACCAGGGCTCAACTGCCGTGATAGTTTTGCCTGCACATACATTCCGGGCAGAAGAGTTTTGTCTGAATTATTCACGCGCAACCTCATGACCACATCGCCAGTTCCGGGATCAACACTCACGCCTGTAAACAGAAGGCTGGCACTGTTAGTCAATACCTCTCCTGTTGCAGATATGACTTCTGCCTGAATCGGCAGTCCTTCTGTGGTGAGCTGGTTATGCTTAACAGGTAGCTGTGAAAGCTCCGCTGCGGGCTGGCGTACATCCACATATACGGAATCAATCTGTTGCAATGTCGCCATCGCCTGACTGTCACTGGCGCTGACCAGCGCTCCCTCGGTAACAAAGTTCTGATCGACGCGTCCATCAATAGGCGCCCTGACCGTCGCATAAGAAAGATCGAGCTTCTTACGCTCCAGAACAGCACGGGCCTCTGATACAGCCGCACTGGCCTGTGCTGTTACCGAGGCTGCATCCTCATAGTCTTGTTGACTGATAGCTCCGGTGCCACGTAGCTTTGCGAGGCGTGTGCTCCGTGACTTGAGCTGCTGGTGGCTGGCCTGCGCTTTCTCAAGTGCCGCCGCTGCACTGTTAACTTCAGCCTGGAAGGGGGCTGGGTCAATCTGGAAAAGCGGCTGGCCGGCTTTTATCTCACTTCCCTGGTTAAACAGCATGCTGGTAATAATCCCACTGACCTGAGGCCGGATTTGCGCCGTGCGCAACGCTGCGACCCGACCGGGATAAAGCTTTTCAAGAACAACAGGCTGCTCAGTTAGCACCTTTACGGCAACTACAGCCGGTGCTACTTCGGTCTCCACCTGGGATTCACTATCAGCATCACAGCCTGATAAACTGACAAGCATGAACAACAGTAATAACTTTGTAACGCTTCTGGTAAACATATCAACCCTGTTAACGTGTTTTTGATGGAGGAGAATGCTGTTAAATTCATTATAAAATCATTATATTGAGGTTTTATGGAGTTCGTGTGGAGATGGTGTGGAGCGTAAAAGAAAACAGGCCTGAAGCGAGGGAACATGAACACAATTAAATTGTTGTTGGCAGAAGATGAAGATGAGATAGCAGATATTCTTGGTGCTTATCTTCAAAAGGAAAATTTTGAAGTTATTCATGCGAAAGATGGACTTGAGGCCATTTCGTTTTTTAAAAAAGGGGACATCGCGTTCGTTATCCTGGATATCAAAATGCCCGCCATGGACGGATGGCAAGTATTGAATGAAATACGAAAAACGTCTGACGTGCCGGTCATGATGCTAACCGCGCTTGATGCCGATATTGACAAGATTCATGCTTTACGGAGCGGTGCCGATGATTATATTGTTAAGCCTTTCAACGCCGTGGAAGTGGTAGCCAGAGTTCACGTGATTCTACGCCGTATGGCTTTTTACGACATAAGTAAAAGCACAGGCCACTATAGTACCCGGAATATCATGTTAGACGTTACCAGTCATCAGGTAAAAATAAAAAAAACCAATGTTGATATCGGCGATAAACTGACTTTAACGGAATTCAAAATCCTGCAACATTTAATTCGTTATCCCAAACGTGTTTTTTCACGCCAGGAATTAATAGAATATTGTCTTCCCGAGGGAGATGTTAGTGAGCGCACCGTTGACAGTCACATCAGTAAACTCCGAAAAAAAATTGAGCAGGCTGGTTTACAGGCTGTTCCTGAAAGTATACGTGGCTTTGGCTACCGGTTAGGGGACTAATATGGCTCAGGCAGGTATTCGCTACCAACTTTTTATTCTGACTACTAAAGTAGCTTTGAGCACTATCGTTTTATTATCCGCCGTTTATAGTATTTATATTTATTTTTTTTCCGACCTGGGGGACAGGTATAGCTGGATCCCATCAACACATTATTGGGCTTTAACAGTGATTGCGGGCTTGTTCTCTTCGGCAATAGCGCTATTTTTTGCATGGCGCTTTGCAAGAAAAATTATTTTGCCCCTTAATGCGCTTGCTTATAGCGCAAGGCGTATTGCTGAAGGCCGCCTGGACGAGCGCGCCGTTCATAATATGCATGAAATAAGAGAAGCGGGCTTAATGATCGATGACTTCAACCTTATGGCAGATAAGCTTGAGGTTATGTCTAATGATATGAAAAAATGGAATGCGGCAATAGCGCATGAATTAAGAACGCCTGTTACTGTTCTCAAGGGAAGGATACAGGGGATGTCTGAAGGCATCTTTGATACAGAAAAAAAACAGTTTGATATATTACTTCGTCAGACAGAAGCTTTGTCAAGGCTCATAGACGATCTGCGTGTACTCAGTCTTTCCGACAGTGGTCAGCTTTATCTTTATAAAGAAACACTCCACCTTCAGGAAGTGATTATTTATTGTGTGGAGGCATTCAGAGATAAGCTCAGTGCACATGGGATTGAGCCGGTTATTGAAGCGGAAGAAGTTATCTGTTTTGCAGATGAAATCCGTATCCGGCAAATATTATCTGCGTTGCTCAGTAATGTCTGTAAATATGCTTCTCCTGGCGTAGTGATGGTGACTTGTCGCGCTGAGAATCATCAAATTGTTTTAACAGTTGAAGATGAAGGACCCGGTATAAGTGATAATGAGAGAGGCAGTGTTTTCGAAGCTTTTTTCCGGGCAGAGAAAGACCGAATACTTAAGCCTGATGGCACAGGTTTAGGCCTGGCGGTTGTGTACGCTATCGCCCGTGCGCATGGCGGAAAAGCGGCTTGTCGCCGAAGCAATCTGGGCGGAACCTGTATTGAAGTCGTTTTTACAGGAAACACTGAAAATTAAAGACACATATTGTAAACCAAATCCGCGATGAATTCGGAGCCGCTTTTTGAACCCGTTCCGCAAACATCTGAATAAAGATAATTGAAGCAGAACAACAAGGTTCGAGTCGGCAGCAGTGTTTCTCCGCTGAGATAACAATTAGCGTATTTGTTCAATAAAAGCATTAATATCAGTCACCGCTTCGCTGCGTTTTTCCGGTGTGAATTTGATGAGTAGATTATCAGAGTAACCATTGAGTAGGGCACTCAACTGGCGGGTGATACGAACAGTGTCAACGTCCCCAAAGGTGCCAGCGGCTTTTCCTTCATTGATTATTTTAGTGATAAATCTATCCCATTTTAGGGTGAGCGACTCTGCCAAATCAGCAAAGGCTGCATTATGCGCGGCCATTTGCCAGAGTGAGCTGTATAACTGCCAGACGGCATCAGGGGAATCGGGCAGATAGTTATCAATCAGGGCGTTGAGCTTTTCAGCAGGTGTCCTGTCTGTTATAGACGCAGAAAACGCTGCCAGATCGCTTTCAAGATAATGGCTCAACGCCGCGATACAGAGCGCCTGCCAGTCACTGAAATAATAATAAATATGACTCCGGGAAAGGCCGAGAGCCTCGGTGACATCACGCGTCGAAACTTTTTCAACCCCTCGCTCAATGAACAGGGCAATCGCGCCATTCAGAATGCGTTGCTTTAACACTTCTTTTGATTCTTTCATCATTAGTTTCCATTGACACTATGGCGTTGCTCAAATAGACTGCCGTTAAATTTTGAGCAGTCGCTCAAGGTTAATCTTACCAGAATTGCAGGATATGAAAACCTCAAAAATAGCGCCGCCCGTTTCCCGTAGTGCCGCCCAGACGCTGAAGCTGCTTGGACGTCGTCACAGCAAGAAACTTATCCTAACATTACTGCTTGTGGTCGCAGAAAATGTTACCTATCTTCTTTATCCTCTGCTGGCAGGTTTCGCCATAAATGCCATCGTTGCCGGAAAAGCATGGCATGCAGTGTTTTATGCCATGATGGTTTTTACCATGTGGGTTATCAGCGCCGCCCGGCGTACGGTAGATACGCGTACTTTTGCCAGAATCTATGCAGAACTGGCGGTGCCGATTATTCTTGCTCAGCGCCGTGAAAATCATAACCCTTCGGTGATAGCGGCTCGTGTTGCTTTATCACGCGAATTTGTTGATTTTTTTGAGAAGCATTTACCGGTATTAATTACCTCTCTGGCCTCTATCGCTGGAGCAGCTATTATGCTACTGGCTATTGAGTTTTGGACCGGCATGGCATGCCTGGCAATTTTGTTATTTTTTGCTTTTTTTCTTCCGGGGTATACCCGCAAAAATGAAGCGTTATTCGTCAGGCTTAATAACCGACTTGAGAAAGAGGTGGATTTTGTCAACAGCGCCCCCACCATTTCGCTTATCCGACATTATGGTACACTGGCTCGCTTGCGTATTCGTCTGTCCGATCGTGAAGCGCTGGGTTATCTTTCAATCGGTGCCGTGTCAGCGCTACTGTTCGCTATGACAATCCTCGCGATGTCATTTCGCGGTGGTATTGACGCAGGACATATTTATTCCGTCATAACCTATATGTGGATGTTTGCAATGAGCCTGGATGATGGTCCTCAACTGCTGGAGAAATACTCCCAGCTCAAAGATATCGGGAAAAGGGTTAATACGGATTTGGTTTAAGATCCAGACTAACGCTGTCTGGAAAATACCCTGCAGTCGCCAGCTGCTTGTAGTGAGCTGTTTTCTGGCTTAAAAGCGCTGCGATATGAAGTTATGCTTTTCAGATATAAAAGGCTCCACATTATATATCGTTTAACCGTATATAGTGTGGAGTAAGAATTAAGCGTGCCAGGTAAGTTGTACCGTGAGCAGGGCGGTCAGATTAGAAAGTAACTAAAAAATAAGGATGTACAGGCCAAGCCGTTTTTTACAGGGAATTAGTTTTTACTAAAAAAATGGGGTTTAAGCGGGTAAACCTTCCAGCCTGTAAAATCAATTGCATTTTATGTGGTTTTTAAAGGGGGTTATTTCAATGAGTACCCAGATGTTCTTTATCGCTACTTTCTAAATAAGCCTGATTAGGCGCTTTAATAACGTCGTTTTTGTCAGTAAATAGATCACTCTTTGACAATTTCAGGCTACCACTGGAAATAAGACTGCCTTTATTGAACCAGCAGCAGCGGCATTTATCCAAATGTCAGATTAGGTTTTTTCCTGTTGGGACTGCAGGAAATGTTTTACTGCCCCCAGCATGCCGGAATCATTGCCGTAGGTGGCTGTATCCACCTGCACATCAAGATCAAACCACGCCAGATGATAGCGCAGCTCTTCCAGAAAGCTTTCCCGCTCGGTAATGCCACCGCCAAGGAAAATACATTCAGGGTTGAAAACGTGCGCAAGATTGTAGATGCCACCACAAAGATCCTGATAAAAATTCATCACTAATCGACTGCAAATCGGATCGTTATTATCGTAGCGGGCGAATATCTCTTCGCCGGTGATCTCTTCCTGCTTTTGACCCGTGTGCATACTGTAGTTTTGCGTCAGCACGCGCATCGTGCAGGTGGTGTTCATGGTATAGTGGCGAACATTCTCGCTGCCTGGTCGGGTGCTGAGCAGCGAACCGAATTCACCGGCGCGACACTGCTTGCCACGGACCAGCGCATTGTTGCAGAAGATCGCGCCGCCAACGCCGGTGCCGATGGTCATCATTAAAAAGTCAGACATCTCCTGCGCTTTACCCAGCCAGCGCTCCGCCAGTAACGCACAGTTGGCATCATTTTCTACGCTGACGGGCAGCGGCGTTTTTCCCTGCAACCACTCACCAAGATGGAAATCATCAAAATCGCGGATAGCGCCGCCCATCGCAATATAACCGCTGTCCGGATCCACATAGCCGGGCGTACTCACGGCTACGCCTTCACAGTCGGCATGCCGATCCAGCCAGGTCAGCACACCATCCAGTATCTCTTCGCCGGAGTGGTTCATAATATCTTTTTTATCGCGCGCGACTATTTCGCCTTTATCGGTAACAATGCCCATTTTTAATGATGTGCCGCCGATATCAAACGCCGCTATTTTCACGTCATTTTCTCCTCTGGTTTTTAAAATATAAACATGAGTATAGGCCCGTCATGTGCAAGGCGATGTTCTGAGGTGTATGCGGCGGCGGATTCTTTTAAGATAGGCCACTATCGGTTGTTACTGGAGAAGGTTTGATGAGCGCATTTGAAACGCTGTTTAAGCAGGGGAAAAATACCGCAGAGTTTATTGCTAGCGGCACGCCGGAGCAGATCGCCGATCTGCAGCGCTGGCAGGCGATGCTGGAAAGCCAGAGTGAAGCGGTAGAAAAGGCGCTTGCGCCTGCACAACAGGCGGCAGGGCGCTTCCGGCTGCTGGTGGCGGCCGAGATGTGGTGTCCGGACTGTCATCGCAACATTCCGCCAATGGCGCTGCTGTGCCAGCGACTGCCTGACATCGAAATGGCGATTATCACTCGTGATGAGGCGCAGCCTTTTATTGAACTGCTGGGGGTGGATAAGGTGAAAATCCCGATGGCCGTGGTGCTGGATGAGGCTTTTACGCCGTTAGGCGTCTTTATCGAGCGGCCTGACTCGGTGGTGAATGGCGACGCGGAGCAGCTTGAGGCTTATCGTCGCGGCGAGCTGTTAGCAGAAACTATCAGTGATATCAGCGCTATTATCGCAGCGTAAAAACAGGACAGAGCCTCGATACATTTTCTGTGTACAGTACAGAGGCAGGCTACAATAAGCTAAGAATATAAGACAAAGCTGAACGGGGGAACACCGAGCCGGATTATCCCCCGTTTCAGTACTCGTAAATTTTGCCGTTAACGCTTTAATATCCTTTCTCCTGAAGGTGCAGATGATCAGCAGGAGATAAACAATTACTCACTGAAACTCTCTTGCTGGCAGAAATGCCTATTATTAGGTTTAATAAAAAACAATATAAAACAGTGAGTTATAACATTACAGAATTGTAATAACCTTCGTGTTTTAGCTGTGATAACTTCCAGGTAACAAAAATTAAACTTCCTGAACGGTAAGTATAACTTGTACTTGCGTTATGGAGAGACACCTTGTTTTGAGGTGACATGAATGTGCTGGAGTTGAGTCATGCAGCTTAAAAGTTCACGACGTAATTTCATTAAAGGCATTACTGCCGCCGGTATTGTCGGCGGCCTGGGGCTGCGATCCTTCGATGCGTTTTCGGCGGTAAGCCTGATGCCTTCCCGTACGCTTACCGGCAGCGATTTTGATCTTTTTATCGGTGAAACGATGCTCAATATCACCGGTAAAACCCGTTACGCAAAAACCATTAATGCCGGCCTGCCGGGGCCGCTGTTGCGCTGGAAGGAAGGCGATACTGTTACGTTACGGGTTAAAAACCACCTGTCCGAAACCACCTCTATTCACTGGCATGGCCTTATTTTGCCGGCAAATATGGATGGCGTGCCGGGGCTCAGTTTTCATGGCATTGAGCCGGACGAGACCTATGTTTACTCCTTTCAGGTAAAGCAGAACGGAACATACTGGTATCACAGCCATTCCGGCCTGCAGGAGCAGGAAGGCGTTTATGGTCCGATTATCATCGACGCGGCTCAGCCTGAGCCCTTTGTCTGGGACAGCGAACATATTGTGATGCTGACCGACTGGTCTGATGAAAAAGCCTCAGACATTCTCGCAAAACTGAAAAAGCAGTCAGATTATTACAATTTCGCCAAACCCACCGTTAGCGACTTTTTCCGCGATGCCAGGGAAAAAGGTCTCGGCAACACGTTAGCCGATCGGAAGATGTGGGCAGAGATGAAAATGAACCCGACGGATCTGGCTGATGTCAGTGGTGCCACCTATACCTATCTTATGAATGGCCAGGGGCCGGGTAAAAACTGGACTGGTCTGTTCCGCAAAGGGGAAAAAGTACGTCTGCGTTTCATTAACGGTTCAGCCATGAGCTATTTTGACGTGCGCATTCCCGGCCTGAAAATCACGGTGGTGGCTGCTGATGGACAGTATGTCACGCCTGTCTCTGTTGATGAATTCCGCATCGCCGCTGCTGAAACCTACGATGTTATTGTGGAACCGGTTGACGATGCCTACACCATTTTTGCCCAGTCCATGGACCGGAGCGGCTACGCGCGTGGCACACTCGCGGTTCGTGAAGGGCTCTCTGCACCGGTTCCGGTACCCGATCCGCGTCCCTGGCTGACCATGGACGATATGGGTATGGGCGACATGGATCATGGCAGTATGGATCACAGCCAGATGCAGAGCATGGACCACGGCAGCATGAACCCTGGCCAGATGCAGCAACATCCCGCGAGCGAAACAGATAATCCTCTGGTCGACATGCAGGCCATGATGCCGACGGCAAAATTAAGCGATCCGGGCATCGGGCTGCGTAATAACGGCAGAAAGGTACTGACGTATGCCGATCTGAAAAGCACCTTTGAGGATCCGGATGGCCGTGAACCGTCACGCACTATCGAACTGCATCTTACCGGGCATATGGAAAAATTTGCCTGGTCATTCAACGGCATTAAATTCTCAGATTCGGAACCGGTCACGCTCCGCTACGGCGAACGTGTGCGTATTGTGCTGGTTAACGACACCATGATGACGCACCCCATTCACTTGCACGGTATGTGGAGCGATCTGGAGGATGAGCAGGGCAATTTTCTGGTGCGTAAACATACCATTGATATGCCGCCGGGAAGCCGTCGCAGCTACCGTGTGACGGCGGATGCGCTCGGGCGCTGGGCTTATCACTGTCATCTTCTTTTCCATATGGAAACCGGCATGTTCCGTGAAGTCCGGGTAATTGAGTGAGGTGGTGATGATGCCAGTTTCAGGGTGGAGTGATATGACAAAGAATTTTTCACGTTCAGCGGCAGGGCTGGCGATTTGGTCGGTGATTGCCGGGACCCCCTCTGCGCCCGCTTACGCAGCCCAGACCGATCCGTCTCAGCCTATGCAGCACAACATGTCGGGAATGGACCACTCTGCGATGCAGGGCATGGACCATTCGGCGATGGAAGGAATGACGTCGATGTCGGGTATGGAAGCGATGGAATCCATGCAGCCTGCTGCACCCACGCAAAGCCGCACCCCCATTCCGCCGATTACGGAAACTGACCGGAAAGCGGCGTTCCCGGATGTTCATGGCCATGAAGTTCATGACAGTAGCGTAAATTACTTTCTGCTTGCCGATCGGCTGGAATGGCAGAAGAACAGTGATCCCGGCGGTTTCAACTGGAACCTGAGCGGTTGGGTAGGGGGAGATATTGATCGGCTTTGGATACGCAGCGAAGGCGAAACCAGCGACGGTAAAACGGAATCGGCAGAAGTTCAGGCTCTGTGGGGACATGCCGTTACGCCCTGGTGGGATGTGGTTGCCGGTGTCCGTCAGGATTTTAAGCCCGGAAAACCACAGACCTGGCTTGCAGCCGGTTTTCAGGGAATGGCGCTCTATAACTTAGAAACGGAGCTGACGGTTTTTGCCGGAGAGCAGGGGCGTACCGCGCTGAGGCTGGAGGCGGATTACGATGTTCTGCTGACTAATCGTCTTATTTTGCAGCCCTCTCTGGAAGCCAATATTTATGGCAAAGATGACGACGCGCGCGAAACCGGCAAGGGGCTGTCCAGTACCGAATTAGCATTGCGTCTTCGCTACGAAGTGAAACGTGAGTTCGCCCCTTACGTGGGGGTTTCCTGGAGCCAGCTGTACGGCAATACCGCCGATATGGCTGCCCGTGAGGGTGAAAAAGATAACGAAGTGCGTTTCCTTCTCGGGGCTCGCATGTGGTTCTGATGCCGTTAATTCAAACAAAGCAGGTATTTATTATGAAACGTACTTATGCTGGCTACTTTATCGCTGTTGCTGCTTCTGTGGTTGCTTTTGCTGCACAGGCTCATCCGGAACTGGCTTCTTCCGTACCTGCGGACAAAGCTGAGGTAACGGCACCTGCAAAAGTGGAACTCCATTTTACTGAGGATCTGGTCACTAAATTCTCCGGTGCGCGCCTTGTGATGACTGCCATGCCGGGCATGGCTTCCCATGCGCCTATGCCGGTTGCAACTAAAGTATCAGCAGGCAGCGATGCGAAAACAATGGTTATCACGCCGGTAAAACCCTTGCCTACCGGAACCTATAAAGTGGAGTGGCGGGCGGTATCCTCTGATACCCATCCCCGTACCGGGAACTACAGCTTCACTGTGAAGTAATCTCATGAACGATCAGCTTTTGATTGCTATCCGGTTTCTGCTTTATCTTGATCTCATGGTTCTTTTTGGCCTGCCCTTATTTGAGATGTACGGGGTGAAAGGCGCTCTAAAGAAACCGGTGTCTTTGTTCAGCGGCTGGTCGTTCTGCTTTACGCTCATCTCTGCGGGTATTGTTCTCTCGCTGGCGAATATGCTGCTTGTTGCCCAGTCGATGAGCGGCGTCAGTCATCCCGGTGAGTTAACCCTGCATATTATGGAAATGGTTGTCGGGGAAACCGCAGTCGGTATGAGCTGGGTGATCCGGCTCGTTGCGCTGGTCATGGCCTTTATGGGCCTCAGCCTGCGGATAAAATATACCAGGCTTTCATGTTATATGCTGGTCCTGTCTGGCGGCACGGCGCTGGCGACCCTGGCATGGGGCGGTCATGCGGCCATGAACGACGGTGTCCGCTATTACCTGCATCTGCTAAGCGATATTATCCACCTGTTCGCGGCGGGAGCCTGGGTAGGCGCGCTGGCGGCCTTTAGCCTGCTATTGTGTAACGAAAAAGCAGAAGAAGCTGACTATGCCCGGCAACTGGCCGATGCGCTAACGGGGTTCGCCCGCACGGGAACCCTCATTGTGCTGAGCATTGTGATTACCGCCGTGGTTAATGTCTTATTTATCGTTGAAAAACCCCTGACTACCTTACCAGGGAGCGACTATGGGCTGTTGTTGCTGATTAAAACCCTGCTGTTTTGCCTGCTGCTGCTGCTGGCTGCGCTTAATCGCTTTCGGCTTGCCCCGGCGCTGAAAAATGCGCTGCTTCAGGGCCACCATAAAGCAAGCATTATCCTGATGCGTAAAAGCATTATCACGGAATTTACCCTATCGATACTGATACTGGCCATCGTCGCCTGGCTCGGCACATTGTCGCCCGGTAGCGGTATGGCGTAACCCCCAAACGCAGCCCCAGGAAAACCGCATCATGACCACCATGCTGATTGTCGAGGATGAACTGAAAACCGGGACCTACCTGAAGCAGGGACTTCAGGAGGCAGGATATGAGGTGACGCTGGTGCATGACGGACGTCAGGGGCTGGAGCATATCCTGCAACAGCGTTACGATCTGATTATTCTGGATGTCATGCTGCCGTCAATGGATGGCTGGGATATTCTGCGACAAATGCGAATGGCCCGCCACGAAGAACCGGTGCTGTTTCTGACCGCCAGAGATAATGTCAGCGAGAAGATTAAAGGTCTCGATCTGGGCGCGGATGACTATCTGCTTAAACCCTTCGATTTTGCCGAGCTGTTGGCCCGTGTCCGCATGCTGCTCAGGCGCAACCGCATGCAGGCTTCCGGGACACACCGCATTGCCGATCTGTTTATGGATGTTGCTCGCCGAAGCGTGAGCCGCTCCGGCAAAAAAATTCATCTCTCCTCAAAAGAGTTTGTGCTGCTTGAGCTGCTGTTACAGCGAACCGGAGAGGTATTGCCGAGAAGCCTGATTTCTTCCCTGGTCTGGAATATTAATTTTGACAGCGATACCAATGTGATTGATGTCGCAGTCAGGCGGCTTCGCAGCAAGGTGGATGATGACTTTACGCCAAAGCTTATTCATACCGTAAGGGGAATTGGTTATGTCCTGGAGATACGCGAAGATTGAAACGTAACGGCTCCCTGACCTCACGGCTGAGCATGATATTTGCGGGCGTGATGATGTCCGTCTGGCTGCTTTCCAGCGTCCTGCTGGTGGCCGCTCTGAGCAGCTATTTTCGCCATCAGGATGCCTCGTTATTAACCGGCAAGCTTGAACTGGTCACTGAACTGCTTGAAGGGGAAGTACATGCCGGAAGGCTCGACAGCGCGTCGCTTGCGCGCAAGCTTGCGGATGCCATGGTCGGTCACAGCGGGCTCTATCTTTCCGTTAAAACCTCAGATAATCAGATACTGGCTGATTACGCCTCATCTGGTTTTCAGGTTCCGCAGCAACGCTTTGCCGACGAAGCCGCCCGTCCGGAGACGCTGCAAACCGTAGAGAAACAGGGGGGACGGTATCATGTGTTGGTCAGAAAAATCAGTGCCCGCGACGCTGGCAGACAAAGCGACGTGCTGATCACAGCCGCTTATGATACCGGTTTTCATGATGCGTTTATCGGTCAGCTTAAAAGATGGCTGGTCTGGTTTAACCTCGCCCTGATTTTTATTTCGGTATTTCTGGGCTGGCTGGTTACCCGCATGGGGCTGAGACCCCTGAATGAAATAAACCGGCTGGCCTCGGCGATCACCATTAATAACCTCAGCGAACGCCTTCCCGCGCATGATCTGCCAGCGGAGCTGAAGGCGACGGTAGCTGAATTCAACAGCATGCTTGAGCGGCTGGAAAATTCATTTCGTCGCCTCTCTGAGTTGTCATCTGATATTGCCCATGAGCTGCGCACGCCCGTCAGTAACCTGATGATGCAGACCCAGGTCGCCCTGTCCCGGGAGCGCGATGCGGAAAGTTATCGGGAGGTGCTTTTTTCAAATCTGGAAGAGCTAAGTCGGCTTGCCAGAATGAGCAGTGATATGCTTTTTCTGGCGAAATCAGAGAACGGGCTGATGCCTCTGGAAAAGCAGCGCGTTTCCCTTAACGCAGAACTGGCAGAACTTATCGACTTTTTCGAACCGCTGGCTGGCGACAGCGATAAAACCCTGTTACTGCAGGGGGAAGCCGCCGTCAAAGGCGATCGCCTGATGCTGCGTCGTGCGTTGAGCAATCTGCTGGCCAACGCCATAAAATATTCTTTACCCGCTTCAGCCATTAGCGTGCTGGTGGAACAGAAAGCGGGAGCGGTATTGGTACAGTTTTCTAACCCTACAGAAAATCTCTCTCAGGAAAACCTGGGGCGGCTTTTTGACCGGTTTTATCGTGGCGACGCCTCACGGCAGCATAATACGGATGGTGCCGGGCTGGGGCTGTCCATCACGCGCGCGATTTTACTGGCGCATGATGGCGATCTGCAGGTTGCCATGAAGGATAACGTCATTACGTTCACGGCTATTATTCCGGCGTCAGTCACCGCTCAGCAGCCATCGGATTAACTTGCAGAAAAACTAACTGACTGAAAAATAACCGTGGCATAAAGTGGAAAGTCTTTTGCTACTGCGCTTTGCTACACTCTCAGCTGGATCCCTAACGCAATCTGAGGTGAATTAGTGAAAATCAAGAGCTATGCAGCGATGGAAGCCGGTCAGGCTTTAGAACTCTATGAATATGAAGCAGCATCGCTGAGCGCCGAAGATGTTGAAGTCGAAGTGGAATACTGTGGCGTTTGTCATTCTGATTTGTCGATGATCGATAACGAGTGGGGCGTTTCTCAATATCCCGTGATCGCCGGTCATGAGGTGATTGGGCGCGTTTCCGCACTGGGCGAGGCGGCTAAAAACAAAGGCCTTTCCGTTGGTCAGCGCGTGGGCATTGGCTGGACGGCGAAAAGCTGCGAACACTGCGACGCCTGCATCACCGGCGATCAGGTCAACTGCCTGAACGGCATCGTGCCGACCATCGCTAACAAAGGCGGCTTTGCCGAGAAGCTGCGCGCTAACTGGCAATGGGTGATTCCGCTGCCGGAGAAACTGGATCCGGCATCAGCCGGTCCGCTGCTGTGTGCCGGCATCACGGTTTTCAAACCGCTGCTGATGCATAACATCACCGCCACCAGCCGCGTCGGAGTAATCGGCATCGGCGGCCTGGGCCATATTGCGATTAAAATCCTGCATGCAATGGGCGCAGAAGTGACCGCATTCAGCTCAACGCCGGAGAAAAAACAGTCGATTCTTGATATGGGTGCGGATCATGTGGTCAACAGCCGCGATCCGGCAGCGCTGGAAAAACTGGCCGGTCAGTTTGATCTGATCCTCAGCACCGTGGCGGTGGATCTCGACTGGCAGCCGTACTTTGCAGCGCTGGCACCGCGCGGTAAATTCCATACCGTGGGCGCGGTGATGAAACCTTTCGACGTACCGTCGTTCAGCCTGATTCTGGGTGACCGCGCGGTAACCGGTTCTTCCACCGGTTCGCCGGGCCAGCTGCGTACACTGCTGAAGCTGGCGTCGCGCACCGATATCGCGCCGAAAGTGGAGTTTTTCCCGATGTCGAAAATCAATGAAGCGCTGGATCACGTGCGCGCCGGTAAGGCGAATTATCGCGTGGTGCTGAAAGCAGATTTTTAATCTGCCAGCGCGCAAAAAGATAAGTCAGGCGGCGAGATCATCTCGCCGCCTTTTTTTCGATCAGGATTCAATGCTGGTTTGCCAGGACTGGCGCGCCCGCGCCTGACGACGACGCAGCGTCAGCCGCCAGAAAACGGCCAGCAGGATAAACCAGACAGGCATGGCGCAAAGCGCCGCACGCGTATCGGCATCGAAAACCATAATCACCAGTGAAAACAGGAAAAACAGCAGCGTCAACCAGCACATCGCCCGGCCGCCCGGCATTTTAAACGTTGACTGCTGATGTAACTCCGGCTGACGCCGACGGTAAACCAGATAGGCCACCAGAATCATTCCCCAGCTGTAGATCACCAGAATCGCCGCCAGCGTGGAAACAATGGTGAACAGCGTCATGACGTTGGGCGTCAGAAACAGCAGCAGCGTGCCGCTCAGCATACAGAAGCAGGAGAACAGCAGGCTGCGCACTGGTATCGCCGTAACGCGCGACAGGATGCGGAACTGGCGATGCGCATGTTTTTCCACCGACAAGCCATACAGCATGCGGGTACTGGAATAGACGCCACTGTTGGCAGAGGACATAGCTGACGTGAGCGCAACAAAGTTAATCAGCGCGGCGGCGGCGGGCAGGCCCGCTTTATCAAACAGCGTGACAAACGGGCTGGTTTCTGGCGAAACGTGCTGCCAGGAGGTGACGGCAATAATCACCACCATCGATAGCACATAAAAAATAATAATGCGTAGCGGAATGGCCCGGATGGCGCGTGGCAGGATCTTTTCCGGCGTTTTGGTTTCCGCCGTCATGGTGCCGAGCAGCTCAATGCCGGTATAAGAAAAAATAGCGATCTGAAAGCCCGCAAAGAAGCCAACCACGCCGTGCGGCATAAACACTGCCGGATCGGTCAGATTGCCCACCGAGGCTTGCACGCCGTCCGGCGATGTCCAGCCGGTGGCGATCATCCACAGGCCGGTAAGGATCAGCGCAATAATGGCGATAACCTTGATGATGGCAAACCAGAACTCCGCTTCACCAAACATTTTGACCGACAGCAGGTTAAACGCAAACAGCAGCGCCAGCGCAAACAGCGCCGGGATCCAGGGCGACAGCGTCGGTAACCAGTACTGCACATAGCCGCCGCACACCACCACATCGGCGATGCAGGTCACCACCCAGCTTAGCCAGTATGACCAGCCGAGAAAGAAGCTTGCTTTCGGCCCCAGATAATCGGATACAAAATCTGCGAATGAACGGTAATCCAGCCGGGTAAGCAGCACTTCGCCCATGGCCCGCATCACCATATACATAAAAAAGCCGACCACGATATAGGTGATCAGAATGGAGGTGCCGGAAACGGCAATGGTTTTACCTGCGCCCATAAACAGGCCGGTGCCGATCGCGCCGCCGAGAGAGATCAGCTGGATATGTCGTTCGCTCAGGCCGCGTTGTAAGGTCTGCGGGGCACTCTGTTCATTGCCCGATGGTCTCGATCGCGGTGGTTGTTTTGCGGTCATGGCTTCTCCTCTTATAACGGCTGACCATGAAGTAAATTCCGATTGCAGACAAACGCACCCCCTCCCCGTAACGACGCAGGGATCAGGCGCTCAGCGCGCCAGGAACAGGGCAGGCTTGTCTGGATAATGAACGGTATTCAGCGGACTACAGGCAGCCTCATTTTCAACATTTTGAAAACGATAGCGATTTCTGATTCGCGAAAGAATCAGCCGGTACAACAGCAGCTGGCGGGTTAATGCTGGCTGGCAAATTTTACATTGTCAACTCTGTAAAATAACGAAAATTTAACTTTTTGATCGCTTTCAACTTTCTGAAAAGTCAGGAAAAATCTTTTTTATGCACAAATAGTGCATAATAAATGCATAAAGTCCGCATCCTTATGGCAACCAATAAAAGTAACTAATTATTCATCTCTGTTGCGATTGCTTTACGCAAAAACAATTTTTTCCATCAGACTGAAAAATCTATCGCCGATAATTAATGGTAAATTCATTAACGCATAGTGATATGCAGGTCATTTCCACGGTTAAACAATATAAATAACTTTGTTCAAAAAGGTTTGTTATGGAAAAGCTATCTTACGCGTCAGAAAGCGGTACATCGGCCTGGAACACCTACCTTCAGCAAATCGATCGCGTAGCCCCTTATCTGGGCGATTTGTCGCGCTGGATCGATACGCTGCGCCATCCGAAACGTGCCCTGATCGTTGATATTCCCCTGCAGATGGATGACGGAACCATCCGCCATTTTGAAGGCTTTCGTGTTCAGCACAATCTTTCCCGGGGTCCGGGTAAGGGCGGTATTCGCTACCATCCTGACGTGGATCTGAATGAAGTCATGGCCCTCTCCGCCTGGATGACTATTAAATGTGCCGCAGTGAACCTGCCTTACGGCGGGGCGAAAGGCGGCATTCGCGTCGATCCGTTCTCGCTGTCCGAGGGAGAACTGGAACGCCTGACTCGCCGCTATACCAGTGAAATCGGTCTGATTATCGGGCCGCAGCGCGACATTCCGGCACCGGATGTGGGCACCAACGGTAAAGTGATGGCATGGATGATGGATACCTATTCCATGAACCACGGCACCACCATTACCGGCGTGGTGACCGGCAAACCGATTCATCTCGGCGGCTCGTTGGGTCGTGAAAAAGCGACCGGACGCGGCGTATTTGTTACCGGTCGTGAAGTCGCAGGGCGCGCCGGTATTGAAATCGAAGGCGCAAAAATTGCCGTGCAGGGCTTTGGTAACGTCGGCAGCGAAGCGGCTCGTCTGTTTGCGGAAGCGGGCGCGCGCGTGGTGGTGATCCAGGATCATACCGCTACGCTGTTTAATGCGGACGGAATTGATCTGCACGCGCTCAGCGAGTGGCAGCTCAGCCACAAACAGATCGCCGGTTTCCCTGGCGCCCAGAAAATCAATAGCGAAGATTTCTGGACCACCAAAATGGATATTCTGATCCCGGCGGCGCTGGAAGGGCAGATCACGCGCGAACGTGCAGAGAAGCTTAGCTGCAAACTGGTGCTGGAAGGGGCGAATGGCCCAACCTATCCTGATGCGGATGATATTCTTAAGGCGCGCGGCATTACCGTGGTGCCGGATGTTATCTGTAACGCAGGCGGGGTAACGGTCAGCTACTTTGAATGGGTGCAGGATATGGCGAGCTTCTTCTGGAGCGAAGAAGAGATCAATGCGCGTATGGACAAGATCATGACCGAAGCGATGGTGCATGTCTGGGATAAAGCGATAGAGAAAGAATGTACGCTGCGTACCGCTGCCTATATCGTTGCCTGCGAACGTATCCTGATGGCGCGTAAAGATCGCGGTATCTATCCAGGCTAAGTCGCTGGTCACGGCGTGTTGCGCTGTGAACAGAGCAGGCCCGGCGCAATACAGAGGCTACGGGCCTGCGGTTAACCTCTCGCATCAGCTGGTCTGGCTGGTGCGTTTCCGATTCTGTGTGGTGTATTTGCGTCCTGCTCTGGCGCGGCTTAACGTATGCGTAAACAGCATGACATCTTCACGCAGCCAGACGCGAACGGAAAGTGGCGCATGATTCAGCGACTCAGGCAGCGATACGCCGTCAATGGTGCCGCGATTACAGATAGCGCGAATCAGTTCGGTCTCTTTGATACCCGCATACCGGGCAAACTCCGGGGCGGTAAAATGTTGGCGTGCCATACAGTCTCCTTAAGCCTGCTTTGAATAATGGTTAATAAAATTTAGCTTAAGGTTATTTTTTATCCTTTTTTCTGGCGGAATTATTGATCCATGTCAGAAAGTACGAAACTCTAAAGTAAAGTTTTCTTACCGTTTCGCTTGTTTAATCAGAGGGTTATTAGCGGCGTAACAGCACGCGGTAATAATGTTAGCCTCTAAGCCAGGCAAAGCCTGCTTCAGGTAATCTGCAAGATTGCACCAGGGGTTTTTAACATCTGAAACAGCTGCTGCTGGCTGGCGTCTGAAACCTCCTGCGTATCCCAGCCGTGCCGCCAGGTCAGGTGATGGATATGACCCAGCTGACGCCACAGCGCAATAGCAGAAGCGGCCAGTGAGCAGCTTTCATCGCTTTGCAGGCATTCAAACGTGGTATGGCTCTCTTCATCCAGGGCGTTAATAAACACATGCGTGGCCTCGGCGGGAATCACGACCCGCAGATCCTCCAGCATATCTGCGCTGACGGAAGCGGAAAGACGCAGGATAAATGACGCTGAATTCACGGTTACCTCTCTGATAAGCATCTGGTTACCAGAATGGTACGCCAGCAGCGTGAAGCGCGCGCGGTTTTCTTGCGGGTAAATGCAGCAGAAGGCGGTCCGGAAACAGGAAAATCATCAGCCCTGACAGAGCAGGGCTGAAAGGATTATTTGGCCGCGTAGGCTTCGGTAGAGATAGTCAGCGTAACGTCATCGCTAACGGCTGGAATATACTGCTTCAGATTAAAATCGGAACGTTTTACCGTTGCCGTGGCGTCAAAGCCAATCGCCTGCTTTTTCAGCATGGGATGTTCTCCCTGCTTGTTCAGCGTGGCGTGCAGCGTGACCGGACGGGTAACGCCTTTAAGCGTCAAATCGCCCTGTACCTCATAGCGGTTGTTGCCTTTGCTGATAACGCGCGTGCTGCGGAAGGTCGCTGTGGGATAAGTGCCGGTATTAAAATATTGATCGCCTTTGAATTCGGTGGTCAGCGCCTCAACATGGGTATCAATATTGGTCAGGGGCAGCGTCACGTCGACTTTTGATTTTTCCGGATTCGCGCTGTCGAAAACCAGCGTGCCGCTGGTGCCGGAAATATCAGCGGTCGGATGAGAAAAACCAAAATGCGACCAGCTCATTACCACGGAGGTATGCTCCGGGTTCAGCTGATAGGTCTGCGCCTCAGCATGGCTGAACTGCGCCCAAAGGCCCAGGCTTAACACCAGCGGCGTGGCAATTTTTTTCATGCTCAACATAACGACAATCCTGCAATCACTAAAAAGGAATTTAAGTGTGGTCGCTGACGACAAGAACCGAAAGCAAAGATAACTGTTTTTGTTTTTCAAATAATTTGAAGAAAATCAGCGAGGCAGGCGATGCGGCATAAGAAAGACCCACCAGCGGCGGGTCTTGCACAGGGTCGAAAGCCCCATGTCTCTTGTCAGCCCTTCGGTAATTCAGGGAAGGGCGAATTAACGGCCAGGGCCGCCTTGATGGAATCCACCGCCATGACCGCCGCCCGGGCCGCCCCAGCCAGGGCCCCACCAGACACAGCCGCTTAATGATGCGGTCAGCATGACCGCCGTTAATAACATAAACACTTTTTTCATGATTACCTCCAGCAAGTGCGCGCGATTCTAAGATAAAAAAATGTGCCTTAAACCAGGCGACCCGCTGATTTTCACTTTCCTGACATTTTGCTGCGTTTTTCCTGCGACACAGGCGAAAAGGCCTTTGCTGCCAGGTTTTGCTATATTTAAAAAAAGAGACAGGAGGCAAGAATGGACGTGAATATTGAAAAACATCAGATGGCTAACGGCGAGTATGAGTATCGTGCCAGCTGTGAACAGCCGGGCTACCGCTTTACGCTTATTGGTAAAGGAAAAAACGCGACAGAAGCGGACAATAACCTGCGACAGAATCTTGAAGAGATGAAAACGCGTCTTGATGAAATTATTGAGATCAGCAAGGTTTCCGCCTGACGGTTAACCTTCCGTTTATGCAGCAACATTCGCTAACCGCAGGCCGGGCCGTATAACGCTGCCCGGCCTGTTTTGGTAATGAGCGCAGCGGAAATATTTGAGGCCGCTTTAATAATCCTGGCGATAAAAATAACTCTTATTTCGCTGAGCTATTTCTCTGAGGGACACAATGAAATCCGGTTATAATAATGCGTCCACAATTAGCGCCGCACCGGCAAAAAAAGTTCTCTAATGTTGCGCCTGTTTTGCCGATATAGCTAAAGACGGTGCTAAGGTCGTTTTAATCCAGAACCTGCAGTAAATTCGAAATGATTCGTTATTCCCTGTCAGGATGAGCGGGTAATGCTGGCTTCTCGGAACCTATTTTTCCGGAGAAAAGCCCTTGTCCACAAAGAGCATACGCACTTCCTGGTTCGACCCCGATCTGCAGGCTGCGACCAGCGCAACCAGCAGCAGTTACTATTCCAGTGCGCCCACTGTGCATTACAGCTCCAGCCAGGCTGCGGTTCAGCTCACTCGCAGCGGGCTGAGCTGGAATGTATATCAGGTCTATAACAAGCCGTTGGAAATCAGTTTCGCTTTTCCCGATAACCTTACGAGCACGCCATACGGTGATAAAGGCATTGTTACCTTTAACAGCGAACAGCAAGCGGCGGCGCTGAAATCGCTGCAGTCCTGGGCCGATGTGGCGAACATAAAATTTACGCAGGTGAGCAGCGGCGCCCGGTTAACCTTTGCCAACTATACGCAGTATGCCAATGGTCAGCAGGCGGACGATCAGGCGTATGCTTATCTGCCGGGCGGCAGCCGGGCGGCGGGTACGATGTGGTTCAATTACAATATGGCCAATAACCGCTCACCGGAACATTATGAGTATGGACGCCTGACGCTGACCCATGAACTAGGACATGCTCTTGGCCTGAGCCATCCTGGTGACTATAACAGCGGCACCGGAGAGATCTCTTATAGCGCCAGCGCTCCTTATATAGAGGATTCGCGTCAGTACACCTTAATGAGTTACTGGAGTGAAACCAACACCGGCGCTAATTTTTACGGGCACTATGCGGCTTCGCCGCTGCTGCATGACATTGCTGCTATTCAGCGTCTGTATGGCGCTAACATGACCACGCTGACGGGCAATACCGTGTATGGCTTCGGTTCGAATACCGGACGAGACTATTACACTGCACTCAGCAGCAGCGATGCGCTGATCTTTTCTGTCTGGGATGCAGGCGGCAACGATACGCTGAACTTCTCCGGCTACCGGCAGAATCAGCGGATTAACCTTAATGCAGAGACGTTTTCCAACGTGGGCGGGCTGATTGGCAACGTCTCTGTCGCGCTCGGCGTGGTAATTGAAAACGCCATTGCCGGCACCGGTCACGATACGCTGATTGGCAACGCGGTCGCTAACGGCCTGCGCGGCAACGCTGGCAACGATACGCTGTACGGTAACGATGGCAACGACACGTTGTATGGCGACAGCGGCAGCGATCGACTCTACGGCGGCAACGGCAACGATGTGCTGTATGGCGGTCTTGATATCGACACGCTGTACGGCGATAGCGGACTCGATCGTTTATACGGCAATGACGGCAACGATCTGCTGTATGGCGCGCTCGGTAACGATACGTTGTACGGGGAAAACGGTAACGATCGTCTGTTTGGCGGCGAGGGTGATGACCTGCTGTATGGCGCAAACGGCATTGATACGCTGTACGGGGAAAACGGCCATGACCGGATGTACGGCGGTGAGGGCGACGATCTGCTGTACGGCAATAACGGCAACGACCGTCTGTATGGCGAAAACGGCCACGATCGTCTGTTTGGCGGCGAGGGTGATGACCTGCTGTACGGCAACAACGGCAACGATCGGCTGTACGGGGAAAATGGTCACGATCGTCTGTATGGCGGCGAAAGCAACGATCTGCTGTACGGCGGCAGCGGCAACGATACGCTATATGGTGAAAACGGCATCGACCGGCTGGAAGGCGGAGCAGGAGCCGATCATTTATATGGCGGTGGCGGGGCGGATAAGCTCTACGGCGGCGCAGGTAACGATCGGTTTATCTTCACCAGCGCGAAAGATTCCCTGTCTGGACTGCGTGATTTAATCGGTGACTTCACCAGCGGCAGTGACAAAATCGACCTGTCAGCGCTGGACAGCCACGCATATCCGCTGCGCTTCGCCTCAAAGTTCACCGGCAGGCTGGGCGAAATGCAGATGACATGGGATGTCACTAACCATCTGACGCATTTAAAGCTGAATCTGTCAGGAGATATGCAGCCGGATATGATCATTGATATTGCGGCGCGCCCTAATATGCATATTGATTTTATTGTTTAGAAAGCAGCCAGGCCTGCGCTGCCGTTCGGGCTGAATAGCATCCATCTGCTACGCTTAGAGGAAGATAAATTTTTTTAGCGTAAAAATGGAGGATGCATGGGACTGTTAAGCTTTGTGAAAGACGCAGGAGAAAAACTGTGGGATACGGTAACGCATAACTCACAGGAACAGGATGCAAAGCTCAAAGAGCATCTACAGAAAACCGGGGTGCCGGATGCCGATAAGGTGCAGGTTGCGGTAAAAGATGGTCAGGCAACGGTAACCGGCGAAGGTTTGAGCCAGGAAGCAAAAGAGAAAATTCTGGTGGCGATCGGTAACGTAGCCGGAATCAGCGGCGTTGATGACAAGGTAGCAGTGTCACAACCCGCCACGGAAAGCCGTTTTTATACCGTGAAGAAAGGCGATACCCTGAGCGCTATCTCGAAAGAGATGTATGGCAACCCCAACGAATACAATAAGATTTTTGAGGCCAACAAGCCGATGCTGAGCAGCCCCGATAAGATCTATCCGGGTCAAACGCTGCGTATTCCGCAATAACGGTTCAGTCCCGCCTTGCGGCGGGCTACTATTGACGTTCACTTGTAGATAGCCCGGGTTTGAAACATAAACAACGGGGACCATTCGGTCCCCGTTGTTTATTCCTGGACGACTGGCCGGTCAGGGCGCAAATACCGCCCGCAGGCAGCCATCTTCCTTGTGTTTAAACATCTCATAGCCGCGTGGTGCCTCTTCCAGCGAGAAGCTGTGGGTCGCCATAAACGCGGGGTTCAGTTCACCTTTCGCCACATGATCAAGCAGCCGATGCATATAACGCTGACCATGCTGCTGTGCGGTGCGGATTGTCAGGCTTTTATTAATCATCAGTCCCAGCGGAAACTTATCCATCACGCCGTAAACGCCCAGAATCGAAATATTACCGCCTTTGCGGCAGGAGTAGAGCGCCTGGCGCAGCGCAGCGCCTACGTCCGTTTGCAAGTGCAGCAGCTGTTTAGTGCGATCGTAAACCTGCGTCAGGCCTTCACCGCGCGCCTCCATTCCTACAGCATCAATACAGCTATCCGGGCCGCGTCCGCCGGTCAGCTCCAGCAGCGCCTCATGGATATCCGCCTTGCTGTAATCCAGGGTAATGGCACCGGCATAATCGCGCGCCATCGCCAGTCGTTCCGGGAAACGGTCAATCGCGATCACCTGATGCGCGCCCATAAGCCAGGCGCTCTGCATCGCCATCAGCCCCACGCCGCCGCAGCCCCAAACCGCCACGGTATCGCCAGGATGAATATTACAGAAATCCGCGCCCATGTAGCCGGTAGGGGCAGCGTCCGATAAAAACAGCGCCTGTTCGTCGCTGACCGTCTCCGGTACCACAAAGCAGTCATTATCGGCGAAAGGAACGCGCACATATTCAGCATGAGAACCGGCATAGCCGCCGAAGGCGTGGCTGTAGGCGTAAATCCCGGCGGTTGCGTGTCCCAGTACCGGTTCGCCTTGTTCCCAGTGTGGATTAGTATTATCACAGCAGGAAGGCAGTTCATGCTGACAATACCAACAGGAGCCACAGGAGATAAAAGAGGGCACCACCACCCGATCGCCGCGCCTGATATTTTTAACCGCGCTGCCGACCTCCACCACTTCACCCATAAATTCATGACCAAGAATATCGCCTTCGCGCATGGTCGGGATCAGGCCATCAATAACGTGCAAGTCGGAACCACAGGTGGTGGTTAAGCCTACTTTGATAATCGCATCATGCGGATTCAGCAAAGCGGGATCTGCCACGCTTTCTACCCGTAAGTCATTGACGCCGTTCCAGCATAAAGCTCGCATTACGCCTCCTTATCTTTTCGTTCTGTATGACGGCCCGCTGGCTGCCCGTCAAGGCTGGGGATCTCTCCGGTTTCGGCCAGGCTCTTAAAGCGGTGCAGCGCCTTGCTGAGCTGCTCTTTGGGAAACAGATCGAGCAGCGTAGTCACTTTTTTACCCAGCGCGCCGCCCGGTGGGTTAAAGCGCAGCGTCAGCGTCAGCTCGGTGCCCCATTCGCCAGGTGCAGGGCGAAACTGCAGCATGCCTTCGTTCGGTACGTCGGCACCGTCCAGCGATTCCCAGGCGATAACCACGCCCGGCTGTTGTTCAACAATCCGGCTGCGCCAGCGAAAGCTTTTTTTCAGCGGCCCCTTAACTTCCCAGTCGGCGTCGGTATCATCGATCACCGTTATCTGGGCAAAGTGAGCCATAATTTGCGGCAGTGTGGCGGGATCGCGCCATAACGCATAGAGCTGATCGGCAGGTTTGCCGATGGTGATCCAGCGGCGCAGCTGGGTTTCGTGGGCGTCATGGGTGCCCTTAGCGTGAACTTTCTTACTCACAAAACCTCCGGTTGTTAACAGCGGTTGTGATGCAGCCAGGAAGGGGAAGGAACGGCGTCGCGTATCCCAAATAACTTGCCCCCGCGCCGAAAGCCAGCGCAGGGGCAGATATCAGAACAGATGGAAATGGTGGCGCAGGCTGAAAATGCTCCAGTAGATGGCGGAAGCAACCAGGTACGCCCAGCAGCCCCAGTAGGCTACCGGTTCGCGTTTACTTTTCTCTTTCGGCAAATTCACAAACAAATAGAACGCAGAGGCGATCAGCGCAATAAAGTAAAATATTTTCAATTTACTCTCCTTTTTCCTTGGCTACTCTGAGCATAGCGTTGTAAAAGCTATAGCACAGAAGCGCAAAGAAGGAGAAATAAACGGCAGAAATCACCCGGCAAAGATGAGGCGAAATAATGGTTTACTGTTGTAACCATCTCTCCAGCGCGGTGGCTTTCATCGGTGCCGAGCAGTAAAAACCCTGCACTTCATCACAGCCCAGCGACTGCAGCTGTTCATAGGTTTCTTTATCCTCAACGCCCTCAGCCAGTACCACGTAATCCAGATCCTTCAGCATACTTATCACGTTACGGACAATAATGCCGCTGGCGGTATCATGCTGGAGACGGCTAATCAGAGAGCGATCCAGTTTAATGACATCAATCGGAATGCGCCGCAGATAGCTGATATTGCTGTAGCCAGAGCCGAAGTCATCCAGCGAAATCTTAAAGCCGCGCAGCTTCAGCATATCGAAACCGTGCAGCGCGTTGGGGCTGGCGTGGATCTCTTCCGTTTCCAGGCATTCAATACCTAAATATTCTGGCGTCAAACCGCAGCGCAGCAGCCGCTCTTCCTGGCGATCGGCAAAGTCGGGACGGCAAATATCGGAGACGCTCACGTTAACCGACACCGGCAGATGAATGCCTTTTTGCGCCCAGCGCTGCAGCTGCCTGATGGCGCTATCCAGCACCCAGTCTGTCAGCTCCGCCATCAGGCTGGTGCCGGCCGCCAGTGGAATAAAGCGGCCGGGCGGGATCTCGCCTTCAACAGGATGATTCCAGCGCAGCAGCGCCTCCAGACCCACGGTTTTGCCGGTGTGCAGGCAAATTTTCGGTTGATAAACCAGGTAAAGGCCGTAGCGTCCGCGCACTGCCCGCGCCAGATCGTTTAGCCGCTGAAACTCCTGATTCCGTCTTTGATCGTTTTCGCTATCGAACAGCTGGAAGAGATTTTGTTGGGCGATCGCCTCATGTAACGCGCTGAGCGCACGGCGCATTGCCTCCAGCGGCGGCAGGGTTCGGGGAGAAAACTGCACTTCTCCCACACGAACCTGTAAATCGATGGTAATGGTATCGCCGAGACAGGCGTTAATGCCGCCCAGCTTTTCGCTGCAGAGTTTGCTGTCCATTCCCTCTTCGCTGTGAGTTAACAGCGCAAAGCGGCCATGATTAATCAGGTAGAGCATCGGCTCTTTGTCGTGAAGGCTCAGCCGCTGATACAGCACCCGGGTTAACTCATGCAGCAGCCCCTCAGACGCGGCAATCCCCAATGAGCGCGACACATCAAAAATGTGCTGCGGATCGATACAGTCAATCATTAACAGACGCCACTGCTGATCGGGCAGCATGTCGGCGCTTAATTCCAGATCGCGCAGTAAACGCTGACGATTGGGCAGGCCGGTAACGGTATCGATATAACCATTGGCATACCAGGCGTCGAGAAAGGCGGCGGCGAGGCGCGCTAATGTCGCCAGCGTTATCTGCTGCTCTTCGCTGAACGTGCGCGGCTGCGTATCAGTGACGCACAGCGTGCCGATGATGTCATCTTCACCGGAGATCAGCGGCGCGCCAGCGTAAAAGCGGATAAAGGGTGCGCCGCGCGTTAGCGGATGCTGCTCAAATCGCGGGTCTTGCCAGGTGTCAGGGCAAATCAGTAGGCGTTCGCACTGTATGGTATGACGGCAGAACGCATGCTGTAGCGAGGTTTCCATTAATGGAAACATCTGCGGCGCTTTAATGTACTGGCGCTCTTCATCAAGAATCGAAACGTAGCAGCTGGGAATGCCTAACAGCTGGCTGGTGAGTAACGTGAACTGACTAAGAATTTCATCCCGGCAGCGGTCATTTTTTTTCAGCAGTTCCAGTGCTGCACGCCTTTTGCTATTTAATGGTTGTAATGGGCTAAGCATGATTGTTCGCCTGGCGTCGGAACGAAAAATTAAAAGGGAATGATTATACTTAGCGAAGTATCGGCGCGTGCGGCCTTTGCTTTAGTTTTACTTTTGGGCCAGGTTCAGAAAAGAGGAGCAAGTAATGAAACGTGATGCACTAAGCGAAGATGATTATGACGAGGTTTGTCGGGTGATTGGCGATGCGGCAATCGTGTTATCGGAAAACGGCCTGAATACCGAGCGCGAAACGCTCGCCAGTTTGCTCTGGCAAACGCGCCAGCGCCGCCAGGATAGCGACCGGGACGAACAGAAAGTACTGGAGCATGCGATCCGGCTGATTAAGCCCTGAATCGCATCCGGATTATCTCTGTCGCGGCGGCAACGAGGGAAATTCTGTCACCAGGAAGTGACGCAGATGATCCAGACACCATTCGGCATCCTCGCTGTGCTGACAGCAAAAGGCGAGGGTGATTTTCTTGCTGTGTACGCCGCCCATCTCCAGTTCAGACCAGCTCCACTTTAGCGCGGAACGCGCATAGCTCACCATCGCACCATCGTTAATGTGATGATCGATCTCCTGTTTCGCCAGATACGCCCAAAAATAGTCATCCAGACTCACGGCATCCACCGTTAACGAGGCGGGTAAACCCGGGCGAAAGGTAAAATCCACATAGCCGCCGATCCCGCTTTCCAGACGTCGATAATCACAACCCAGCGTCATAAACAGTCCATCCTGCAAATTCACCTCTTCCAGCAGGCGTCGCAGGTTAGGAGAGCGTTTGGCTTCCTCAATCTCATCAATGCGCTGTGTCTCCTGCGTTAAATCGATACCGCCATAATTAATGCTGCCGTCGCTGTAATTTTCATGCGGATAGGGAAAGCTAATGAAGCGGTCGTGCTGTGTATCCTGTTCCATGCTGATATCTCATTCAGTTGAGCTTAGCGTTAGCTGTGGCGGATGACTTCCCGCAGGTCCAGGTAATCATCTGATCCTGTTGCGGATCGATCAGGCGAAACTGTTTATCGGAAATACGCTGGGCCAGATAACCCTCTTTAGTGACCGCTGCCGGGATGTAGCGGGTGCGATCGGTAGAATGGAGCGGTCCGCTTTCCACTTTGACGTCATCAGTAGCCACGCTAAACGAACTCACCAGATCGAACACGGTGCCGTGGGTAACATGACCTTCCTGACCGTAAATCGAGGCGACTTTGCCGGGACACTCAACGCCCTGCGGGCCGGAAGAGCAGGCAGCCAGCAAAAAGGGAAGCGTGAACATCATCACTCGCAGCATATGCATTGCCTTTTTATCTTATCGCTTTTCCTGCCCAATAAAACAGGACCGGCGCAGCAGTGCGCTACGCTTTCAACAGCATAGCATTCACCCGAAGAAATGATGGAATTCAGCCTTGCTGTTTCAACTGGACCAGTGAAAAAAAATGACTTAACTTGGTTTGGCGCAATAAATTTGGCAAACTGTGCGCCCTATCACGAAAGGGAAAAGCGGAATGAAAGAAGAAGAAGCCAGTCTGATGCTGATTCGCCATGCTATCGATAACCTGCCGCAGCCGCAGAAGGAGCGGGTAGAGCGCTGTATTGGCAGAATAAAAGAGACGTTGCGCGAGTATGAGGAAGAGGATGCTGGGCTGGCGTTGATGCTGGTGGCAGCGGAAATTGCCGCAGAGTAAAAAAATTGTGGCACAAATTTTGAGCGGATCTGAAAGCTGCACCATGCGGCGTTATTCCCGCCGGTGAATTCAGCGATTCATCTCTTTCACCAGCCAGGCGTGGATCACCGTAACAATATAGCGCTGCTGTTCGGCGCTTAGCGGTTGATGTGCGGCGATTCGATGCCACTTTTCCAGACAGCCACGGCAGCAGGTTGCGGTGGCATGCTGCGCAATAAACACCGGGTGCCCACGCATGGGCGTCTGCTTGCCATCGTTACGCGGCTCGGCAGCGGCAAGACGCTGGGCAATAAAATCCGCCGCATGGCGGTCAATCACCTCGGGGCCTTTTTCCAGGCAATATTGCCGCTCCTTACTGCCCAGCCGAAAGCGACGACGAAAAGTCGACGCGTCCAGGCGTTGAAACAACCGATCAAGTTCAGACATACATCGCTCCTGTTCACCGCATCGATGTTAATGGCATGACCCGCGTTGTCAAATCAACAGCTAACAGGGCGTCTGACAGCATTTTCAGTACCGGCTTGCGCCAGATCATCTCTTCCGTTCGCATTTCTGGCGATGTCAGGCTATGCATATTAAGGCAATATTTTGTGTAATTACGCTGAGGATGCATGCGTTATGAGAAAATTATTACTGGCGGCAGGATTGCTTACGCTGTTTACATCGTCTGCCCGGAGCGAAACTGAATTTCAAATCACCTGTCCGGGCAGGGCGGTGATGACCATCTCACGTGCACAGCACGGCCTGACCACGCTTATGTGGCCGCAGCGCCATTTCCAGGTCGCCTCGGGTCAGGTGCGACATACGCTGGAAAATGGTGCGAAGGTCGCCATTACTCGTTTTCGCAATGGCGATCGGTTGATCATTAATCAGAGCAGCGGCAAGGTCTGGTTTGCCTATCGCAATACCAATAAGCTGCTGCCCTGTAGCCGTAGCGTTAAACGCGAAGTAGAAGCGATCACCCTGGAGCGGTTTGACGATCGCGGTCATATTGATTCTTAACGCTCTGCTTCCGACGCTGCGTGGGCAGATAATACCGGATGACCGCTGATGCGCAGGCTGGCCTGGCCGCTCGCCACGCTCAGCGTGCCCTGCGCGCCCAGCGGCAGCGTTACCGTCGCCTGGTCATGACCAAAATCGAGCCCGTCGACGATCGGCAGACCGCTAAGCTCGCGCATGCGCTGCCACACGGTTGGAAAGCCGAAGCCGTTATCATAGTCGGAAAGTTTACAGCCGGTGAAGCTGCCAATAATAATCGCCCGCTGGCGCGCCAGGATACCGCACTGATGCAGCTGCAGCAGCATGCGCTCGGTGCGAAACGGATGCTCATTTACATCCTCGATCACCAAAATGCCGTCATCAATATCCGGCATCCACGGCGTGCCGATCAGCGTCATGATCATGGCCAGGTTGCCACCCCATAGCGTGCCGCTCAGCGTCGGCAATGTCGGCGTACTGCTTGCCCAGGTCAGGGTAAACACAGGCGACGTTAACGCCTGCCAGAAGTGGTTCCAGCTGAATTCAGACAACTCCGGCGTGCCAAAATTGCCGCACAGCATCGGCCCGCTGAAAGTGATCAACCCAGACTGCGCCAGCAGCGCCAGCTGTAGCGCGGTAAAATCGCTATGACCGCACAACGCGACCGGCTTGCCCTGTAGCTGTTGTCGCAGGCCGGCGTAATCGATCTGGTCCATTAACCGCGTCACGCCATAACCGCCGCGCACCGCCAGAACAATATCAGGCAGCAGGCTGAGCCGGGCCAGCGCGTTGATATCCTGCAGGCGTTCGGCATCGCTGCCAGCGAAGCGCTGAAAACGGCGACCGGTTACCGTCTGATTGGTTACCTGATGTCCCGCCTGTTGCAGTCGCTGGATACCCAGCGCGGCGGCAGGCTGATTATGGCAGTAACCGGACGGCGCGATCAGATGGATAGTACGAGGCGTATGCGGGTTCATTAACGGGACTCCTGTTGTTTATCGTCCTGCAGTCCAACTGCGTGATGATGACGAAAAGCGTGACTAAAGTCATCATTTGTCACACTTTATTCAGCAATTCAGATAAGCGGTAATTTTTAAAAGCGAACCGCTAAGTAAGATGGGCGCAGCAATTAGGCTTCGAGGAACCCTACAGCGTGAAAATCAGGATGCTGGTGCTATCGGCACTATTACTGGCAGGCTGTGCCAGTAAAACCACCAACCATACTGCCCAGGAGCGGCAAACGCCCTTAACCAAAGCCGCGCCAGCACACGTTTCGCAAACCTGGTCGATGTTTACGGAAAACGCCGCCAGCCATTATGGCGTTGACGAGCGCTTAATCAGCGCGATTATCAGCGTTGAATCGGGTGGCAATCCTGATGCGGTAAGCCGCTCGAATGCCGTTGGCCTGATGCAAATCAAAGCCTCGACCGCCGGACGTGAAGTCTATCGTGCACAGGGACGTCATGGACAACCTTCAACGCGCGAGCTGCGCGATCCGGCAAAAAACATTGATATCGGCACCGCCTATATCCGTCTGCTACAGCAGCGGGCATTGGCGGGCATTCGTGACCCGGAAACGCTGCGTTACGCCACGATTGTCTCTTATGCTAATGGCGCAGGTGCACTGTTGCGCACCTTTTCGCGTGACCGCGATCGGGCTATCGCCATGATTAATGAGATGTCGCCGGACGAGTTTCGACGCCATGTGCAGACCAGACATCCGGCTGCACAGGCGCCGCGTTACCTGTGGAAAGTGAATACCGTTTATCGCACCATCTGAGGCTGACGGTCAGCCTGCTGGTTATCCTCATCCTCGTTAGACGCCTTTTCCGCCATGTTGAGTTCCGGCAATGTCCCGCCGGTAAACTGAACGTGGCGGATCGGGAAGGCGAAATGCACATCCAGTTCGGCCAGACGCTCCATCAGCTGCAGGTTTATCTCCTGCTGAATATCCATATATTTGTTGTAGTCGGCATCGGTAACAAAATAGATCACTTCATAAGTCAGCTGGGAAACATCAAATGATAAGAAGTGCGCGCGGTCGAAACGGGTTTGTTCAACGCCCTCAATAATCTCTTTAACGATACCGCCAATTTTACGCGCTTTCTCTGCTGGCGTGTTATAGCTGATGCCAAAGCGAAACTGGATGCGGCGTTCCTGCATACGCTTATAGTTGTGAATGGTTTGCTGTAACAGCACCGCGTTAGCGCAAACGATCTGTTCACCGCTGAGGCTGCGAATGCGGGTCGTCTTCAGGCCGATATGCTCAATGGAGCCGGCAATATCGCCGAAAACAATAAAGTCGCCGATTTCAAACGGCTTATCCAGCCCGATAGCCAGCGAGGCGAAAACATCGCTCAGCACGGTTTGAATCGCCAGCGCGACCGCAATACCGCCTACCCCTAAGCTGGCGACCAGCGCAGTAATGTTGACGCCCATATTTGACAGGATCGCCAGCATCATAATCGCCCAGATAAATATCCGCAGCATAATGCCCAGGATCACCATGGTGACCGGGTTACGCACATGTGTAGGATCGCGCAGCATATTTCTCAGCCACAGGCGGACGCCGCAGTCCAGCCACAGCGCGAACTGCAGCATCAGGGCGATAAACCAGCCGTGAGAAATGTTGCTTTGCCAGGTGGCAGGCAGCTCGATAAATTTAATCGCAATCAGCAGGGAAAAGATAAACAGCAGCAGGCGGCTGGTGGTGCGCAACATCTCAACGGCGATGTTATAAAAGCGCGAGCGGTGATCGTTTTCAAAACGTCCAAGACGGGAGCTGATAAAGCCAATCAGCGAGCGCAGCAACCAGTAAATAATAAATGTGCCGGCAACAACGATAACCGTATTGAACCAGAACGTTTGGTTAAACAGCAGTGACAGATTCCGGTCGGAAAATAGAGTTTCCATCAGGGGAGCTTCTCCTTACGGTTGATTGAGTGGCCTGAAATCAACACTAAGCCTGGCTCAGGCGGATGTCCTTTGCCAGGCGAGAGAAGAAGCACCCTTTAACGAAAGCGCATCGCTTTTTCACGCGCAACGCGTTCAAGAGAGAAAATAATTTGCTGTAGTTGACGCTCCTGCGCGGCGCTCAGCGAGGCAAAACTAAAGCTCAGACGCGGCGTTGAAACCGTCTCATTTTTACTGCTCACGGTAGTGCGGGTGCCCACGTGCAGCAGCTGAGCATCTACCTGAAGCTCGCCATATTCGCCCATATCCAACCGCATGCTGCGCCAGAGATCTCCGCAGACAAGGTTTTCCGGCATGTCGCCTTCCACCAGTACGCCAATGCCGCCCAGGGAAATATCCTGCAAGCGGAAACGCGCCTTGCCGCCTTCAGGCCAGCTGGCATGACAGTAAAAAAGCGGGTCCAGCGGGGCGCTAATCCGAAAATATTCACGACGCTGGATCTGCAACAGTTCAGACGGCAGCGGGGTGCTGAAAGCGGGCAGGCCGCCAAAATGCGTCTCGTGCAATTGCTCCAGACTGAATTCGACTTTTGCCCCTTTCATTTCCGCAGTAATGGTCAGGCTGCGCATCTCCAGCGTGACCTGATTATCATAATCGTTACTGCCGTAATCGATTACCAGCAGCTCTTTATCAACGGACAGGATACGGCTAATAAACTGGCCGCGCGCATGGGAAACCATGATCGGCGTACCGTCACGTTCGATGTCGCGCAATACGCCTAACACCGCCAGCGTGCCACGTTTGTAATACTGCTCATTGTCAGGCTCTTTCACTTACTTTCCCGTCCCGGTCTGTTTCCAGATATTTCTGTAATACGCGTTATCTGCTGTTTATCGGCACTGCAACGTAGAAATTTATAGCAGTCGTTGCTTTTTTGGGTAAAAAAACTGCAAAAAGTTATCTCTGAAATCACATAGTTAGAAACCTGTCCTATACTTGTTGCCAGAAGTGTGATGAACAGGTCAGCCGCTCACCGATCTCAGGAGGACTGGGTATGTTTTCGAAAAAAGAAACGCGCGACAGTCTGGAATATGCGCAGGACCGTACACGCGAAGCAGGCAGTGAACTGTGTCGTGAAATGAACAACGTAACGCATCAGGCGTGTACGTATGTAAGAAGTAACCCCTGGGCAGGCGTCGGTGCCGGTGCCGTAGTGGGTCTCATTGTTGGTATGTTAATTAGCCGTAAATAAGAAGGAGTTACAGATGGGAATTCTGTCATGGATCATTTTTGGTTTAATCGCCGGTATTATCGCTAAATGGGTCATGCCGGGTAAAGATGGTGGTGGTATCATTATTACCATTATTCTGGGCATCATCGGTGCCGTAGTCGGCGGCTGGATCAGTACCTTCTTTGGCTTCGGCCGCGTTGATGGCTTCAATTTCGGCAGCTTTGTGGTCGCGGTGATCGGTGCCATCCTGGTGCTGTTTATTTATCGCAAGGTTCGTCATTAAGCTTTAAATACAAAAAGGAGGCTAACGCCTCCTTTTTTTATGTCTGCGATTCCACGTTTTTCATTGGTGTATGCTGTATCAGCGCAAAGGGCTTTCCAGCCAATTCGCCTGCGCCAGTACCCTTAGCAAGCCGACACAGCGTCGCGCCGTCAGAAATCGTAGCCGACGGTGGCGGTAACAGTCCGCTCCGCACCCCAGTAGCAGTTGCCGGTACCGTAACAGGCGGCAACATATTTACGATCGGTGAGGTTATTGGCAGCCACCTGTACCCATGCGCCTTTCAGCTGATGATTCCATACACCCAGATCCGCTTTTACCGAAGCATCAAACAGGGTAACGGAAGGTATGCGGCGGGTATTCGCATTATCCGCCCACTGTTTACCGATATAGCGTACGCCCGCGCCTGCGCTGATGCCGTAATCGAACTGATAATGGCCCCACAGCGATGCCATCTGGTTAGGCGTAATGTAAGGCGTATGCCCATCATTACCATCTACCGTTTCTTTATAACGGACATGGTTAAGCGTATAGCCTGCAATGGTACTCAGGCGAGGCGTAAGCTGATTACGCGCCTCCAGCTCAAGCCCTTGCGAATGAACTTTACCGGCGGGTTCATAATAGCCCAGGTTAACGTTACGGTTAGCCACATCGTTTTGCGTCAAATCATAGGCAGCAATACTATAAAGATCGCTGGTGCCTGGCGGCTGATACTTTAACCCGGCTTCGTACTGTTCTGATGTGGAGGGCTTCAGCAGTTGGCGCGTGTTCTGACCGCTAAATGCCGTTGGCGTAATCCCCTGGCTCCAGCTGATATAGGGCGAAAGGCCATTATCGAACGCATAGAGTAACGAGCTACGGGCGCTGATATAGTCGTCCTGGCGGCGATCCGTATCGCTGCCATTGGTAACAATACGATCATAACGACCAGACAGGTTCAGATGCCACTTATCCCATACCATTTCATCTTGCAGATAAGCGCCGGTTTGGTAATAGCGATGGATCAGCGTGTTATAATTCCGGTCAAACGCATTCAACGTGGTTGTATAGTTTTTTGCATCCAGGGATCCTATGATGCCGAGGTAAGGCAGTTCAGAAATGTTATTTTTATAACGATGATATTCCACACCCATCAGCAAGGTATGGGCAAGCGCGCCGGTAGTGAAATCTGCTTGTAGCTGATTATCAATGGCAAAGGCATCCAGCGAAGAGCGAGAGGAAGAGATACCTTGTTTAAGCGTATTAGTGTTGCCTATCCAGCCGGATTGATAAAGCTGATCGATCTCGACGTTCGAGTGGGTATAGTTGGCGTTTGAACGGAACGCCCAGGTATCGTTAAAGCGATGCGAGAAAGCGTAGCTATAAATCTGTTCACGACGTTTATATTGGTTCGGTGCGCCAGGGCCATCATTAAAACCGGAGCTGAGTTTATAACCGTTGTGTTCATATAAAGAACCATCGGCCGGTACTGAGCCGTGGAAACCACCAGACGGATCTTTCTGCAAATAGGCTTTAAGTAATAATGAGGTATCGCTATCAGGCTGCCATAACAGGGATGGCGAAATAGCGTAGCGTTCTTCGCGCGCATGATCGTATTGCGTATCGCTTTTACGCGTCATACCGGTGAGACGCCAGGCCCACTGATTATTAATGGCATTGGTATAATCAAACGCGGCACCGTTTGTTTCCTGCGTGCCGGTGCTGAGGCGGAAATGACCTTCCTGATTAAATTGCGGAAGTTTGCTGGTCATATTCACTAACCCGCCGGGAATCGTCTGACCATAGGTAGCGGAAGAGGGGCCTTTAATAATATCGACGCGTTCAATAAACCAGGGATCGATTTGCAAAATGTTGTGACTGTTACTGTCACTCATTACGCGCAAACCATCGAGGAAGGTGTTATTGACGTCAGTACCGTGGAAACCGCGCAGGGAAATAGTATCGAAGCGGCTGGCACCACCGGCAAAGTTAGTAAACGCGCCTGGCGTGTAATTTAACGCCTGATTTATATTTATCGCGCCCTGATCTTCCATCTGCTGGCGCGTTACCACCGAAACAGACTGACCGGTAGTAATCAGCGGCTGATCGGTTTTAGTCGCGCCTTTACTGGTTTTAACGGTATAGCCTGAGGTCGGCGAATCGGCAGTTTCAGCAGGTTGCGCAGTGACCGTCAGCGTCTCTTCCGCGATAGATAAGCCCGGGACGGTGAGCGCCAGTGAACAAAGCAGCGCAGAACGTTTCAGGTTAAAAGGCATTCCCATGTGATATCCCTTAAACAGAGTCGAAAAGGCCGCCCGGTAACGGAACGCGGCCAGAGGCAATGTAAGATCATGTAACTGAAAAGACTAATGAGAATTATTATCTTTATCGGTTGACGATTCAAGATGTAATTTATCTGATTATTTCCAGATAATTTGTGAGGATTCAGGGGATTAAAAGGCGAGGACTGGCAGCCCGGCGGTTGCCGGGCTGCCAAAGTTTACTGTGATTTTTTCATATCGCTCACGTTATTACAGGTGACATCTTTCGGGCAGTACATATCCATCAGCTTAAGAGTAACGCCATTGGTCCAGCCAAAGCCGTCCTGCAACGGATATTCACCGCCGCCGCCGCCGCCAAGGTTACCTTCCACCACATATTTCTCCACCAGCTTGTGCTCGCGGTCATAGGTGGCCTGAACGTTATCAAGGAAGCGCATCCCAATCTCTTTCGCCAGCGTCTGTTTGCCGTAGTGATTCAGACCTTCCACCGCGACCCACTGCAGCGGTGCCCAGCCGTTTGGGGCGTCCCACTGCTGACCATTATGCACATTGGTGGTCACCAGACCGCCCGCCTTGACCAACTGTTTTTCAACGGCGGCGGCGGTTTTTGTCGCCTGCTCGTCGCTGGCAACCTGCATATAGAGCGGGAACAGCGCGGCGGCAGTCAGCTGCGTGCGCACGCTGCTGCGTTTCCAGTCATAGTCGGCATACCAGCCGCCTTCCGCATTCCATAAATAGCGATTAATTGCCGCCTGACGTTTTTCCGCCAGTTCCGCATAGCGTTGGCTGTCGCTCTGCTTGTCCGCAACTTTACTGGCGCGTTCCAACGTTTTTTCCAGATGGAACAGCAGGGCGTTCAGATCAACCGGAACAATTTCGGTGGTGCGGATAGTGGAAAGATCTTTCGGGTCGTCAAACCAGCGCGAGCTGAAATCCCAGCCAGACGCCGCGCCGGAGCGCAGATCGCGATAGAGTTCCGCTTTATTGCGCTGTTTGGCTTTTTCCGCCGTGGCGATGTCATCCATATAAGATTCGGTGCGCGGCACATCGCGTGCGTCCCAGTAACGGTTCAGAACGGTGCCATCTTTCAGCTTCACGACGCGCTTGCTGGCATTACCGGCCGCCACGCTTTGGGCGTCCGCCATCCAGTATTGATACTCTTTTTGCAACTGCGGCAGATATTTACTGTAAGTGTTTTCACCGGCGTGCTGCGCCAGCAAATCAACCATCAGGCTAAAAAACGGCGGCTGCGAGCGGCTCAGATAGTAGCTGCGGTTGCCGTTGGGAATGTGGCCATATTTATCCAGCTCATGAGCAAAGTTATCAACCATATTCTGAACGCGGTCCCAGTGGCCGCTTTCCGCCAGACCCAGCATGGTGAAATAGCTGTCCCAGTAGTAAATTTCGCGGAAACGACCGCCCGGCACCACATAAGGTTTTGGCAACGGCAGCAGGGAATCATATTGATTTACTTTATCCGTAGTGCGCGTCAGCACCGGCCACAGGCCGTCGATATGCTCGCGCAGGCTTTGTCCCGCTGGCGGCACATAGGCTTCGCCTTTGCCCGGCAGGGTGAAATTAGCATCGACAAAGCGGCGTAAATCAAAATTGCGCTGGTTTTTTTGCATTTGCCAGTCAGCCAGAATGGACGCCGGATCAAATTTCGGCACCGCATCGGCAAAGGTTTTCTGATCCGGGAAGAACTTCGCTGACTGAACTGCATGATAAAGCGGCCCCAGGCGCACATCCGGCGGCTGCGGTGCCTGAGTCAGCAGGCGTTGATCGTCCGCCGCCTGTGCATAAAAAGATCCCGTTGCCAGCGCGCCGGTAATCAGTAAAGGCAATAACAGTGCGCCTTTCCATTGAGAAGGTACGGCCTTTTTCATCAGTATTCTCCTTGTCCAGACCCGACATGGCCTGTAAGTGTTTGACCATTCAAAAAACTTTAGACGAAATTAAAGAGTTTGCCTGGCGTGAAGTCGGGAAATGTGAGTTGGATTAGGGTTTTAACTTGTATGCCAGGGGTGAGGCGTTACGGGTCTGTTCAGCGGCTGGCTAATCAATAAGCGGTTGATTTTAGCCCTGTTAAAGGTTAAAAAATTTTTAACTATTGTATCGTGCAGGTTGATTTTTACCTGATACTCGCCTTTGTGGAGAAAGAGATGTCCGTCACGGATTCACTGCTTGCCTTTTCATTTGCCGCATTGCTGTTAACGCTGACACCCGGGCTGGACACAGCACTTATTTTGCGTACTGCAACGGTTGAGGGCAGGAAAAAAGCATTCCAGGCGGCAACTGGCATCAATACCGGCTGTTTTATCTGGGGAGCACTGGTGGCATTGGGACTGGGGCGTTGCTGGCGGCATCTGAAATAGCTTATAACTTGCTGAAATGGTGTGGCGCGGCCTGGTTATGCTGGTTAGGAATAGGACTCATATTTAAGCCGCGAAGAAAATTGGTCACCTCAGACACGACGAATCCGATTGCAACAAATTGGTTTGTAAAAGGGATGCTGGGTAATGTACTGAATCCCAAAATAGGCGTTTTTTACGTCTCATTTCTGCCGCAGTTTATACCTGCCGGACACTCCCCGGTGCTGTGGACATTCCTGCTGGTATCCATCCATATTGTTATCGGTACGCTGTGGTCAGCGGTATTGATAACGGGAACGCGTTTCGCGTCCGGAATATTAAGAAAACCACGGTTTGTCCAGTGGATGGATCGCGCTACCGGCACCCTTTTTATATTGTTTGCAGCAAAACTGGCGCTGAGTCACCGCTAGCTATTTTTTGGTGGTTTAACGCGGGAAAACGTTCTTCCCCTTACAACCTAAAAGGAGCAAAAAATGATCGTCAGAACCTGGTACGGATATGTCCCGCTCAAACATGCAGACGGTTTCGCCAGATATCTGCAAAAAACCGGCGTTGAGCATTCAACATCAGCACACCATTCACTCCGTTTCTGCCCTGTAGCATGTTCCCGGTCGCCAGCCTGTGGCGCTGACCTGCCTGCGCTATTTCTTATCCTGCTTCTTATGATACTCAATGTAGCCAGACTTCAACTTGCTCAAAGGCTCTATATTTAAAGCAGCCAGGAGAGCCTTGCGTAGGGGGCTCAGTTTTTTATCGGTAATAAATTAAAAACAAAGTGAGGTATCAATGTTAAGCGAGAGGCAAAACGAGCTGGTTAAAGCCACAGTACCGGTACTAAAAGAGAACGGAGAGGCGTTAACGGATTATTTCTATAAGCGCATGTTAAAAAATAATCCTCACCTGAAAGAAACCTTCAACATGGGACATCAACGCAGCGGCGCGCAGGCTAAAGCGCTGGCGGGAGCGGTGCTGGCTTATGCCGAAAATATTGACGATCCCTCGGTATTGATGCCGGTTGTTGAGCTGATTTGCCATAAACATGTCAGCCTGAATATACAGGCTCCCGATTATAATATTGTTGGTGAGAATCTACTGCATTCCATCAGCGAAGTGCTTAACATCCCGATGGATGATGAGCTTATCACCGCCTGGGGCGTGGCCTATCAACAGCTGGCTGACATCTTTATTGCAACTGAAAAGCAACTGTACGAAGAGCGTAAAAATACCATCGGAAGCTGGACCGGCTGGCGAAACTTTATCGTGGATAAAAAGATAAAGGAGAGCGAGGAAATTACTTCGTTTTATCTGGTTCCGCAGGATGGCGGGCCGCTACCTGCTTACAAGCCCGGCCAATATATTACCTTACGGGTAGAGGTTGCGGCGTTGGGTATTAAACAGCCTCGCCAGTACAGTTTGTCCAGCAGCCCCTCTGACCCTTATCTGCGTATCTCGGTTAAGCGCGAAGATCCCCGTACGGAAGGTCAGGATCCGGGTTACGTTTCTTCCACGCTGCATGACGCTGTTAACGAAGGCAGCGTGGTTGAGCTCAGCGCTCCGGCAGGCAACTTTTATTTGCTGAATCCGGATGCCGTTAATGTGCTGATCAGCGCGGGCGTTGGGCTGACGCCAATGATCTCTATGGTTAATCATCTGCTGGCTGAACACACCGATCCCAATGTTAATCCCGCGCTACATGAAGAAAACCAAGCCAGTAATACAGCGTATCGGACGCTGAAAAAAGATATCTATTTTATTCACGCCGCCCGTAGTTCTGAAGTGCATGCGTTGCGTAAAGAGCTGGAAAACCTGGCCAGCCAGAACGACAACCTGCATGTTTTTATTGCCTATGAGAATGTAAAAGAGAGCGAGGTGGCGGGCAAAGATTATCATATGCAGGGAAGGCTGGATTTAAAGGCACTTCCTGTTGGGTATCTGCCCAAAGAGGCGGATTACTATTTATGCGGGCCGATTCCGTTTATGCAGGAGCAGTATCGCGCTTTGATTGCGTTGGGGATCCCGCAGGATAAAATATATAGCGAGGCCTTTGGCACCGGCGGGCTGCATTTATAGCGCCTCGCTGCGTGCTTTATGCGCACAAAAAAAGCCTGAACGTTCACTCAGGCTTTATGCCAATAAAAAAGCCTGAACGTTCACTCAGGCTCTCTCATGAAATATGGCGGTGAGAGGGGGATTGACTCGCTTCGCTCGCCCTGCGGGCAGCCTGTGGCTGTCCAACCGGCTTTGCCGGTTGTCGAACCCGGCGGGGCTTCTCATCACCCCTCTCTGTGGTGCTCTATGCATACAAAAAAGCCTGAACTTTCGCTCAGGCTCTCTCATGAAATATGGCGGTGAGAGGGGGATTGACTCGCTTCGCTCGCCCTGCGGGCAGCCTGTGGCTGTCCAACCGGCTTTGCCGGTTGTCGAACCCGGCGGGGCTTCTCATCACCCCTCTCTGTGGTGCTCTATGCATACAAAAAAGCCTGAACTTTCGCTCAGGCTCTCTTATGAAATATGGCGGTGAGAGGGGGATTGACTCGCTTCGCTCGCCCTGCGGGCAGCCTGTGGCTGTCCAACCGGCTTTGCCGGTTGTCGAACCCGGCGGGGCTTCTCATCACCCCTCTCTGTGGTGCTCTATGCATACAAAAAAGCCTGAACTTTCGCTCAGGCTCTCTTATGAAATATGGCGGTGAGAGGGGGATTCGAACCCCCGATACGTTGCCGTATACACACTTTCCAGGCGTGCTCCTTCAGCCACTCGGACACCTCACCATATTGTCGTCAACAGGCACACTGCTGACCGGCGCTAATGTAGGGATTTTGCCGCGGCGCGTCAATCAACTTTCTGCGCTAAATGATGCGTTTAGTCAGTTTTAAACCACTTCGGCGCGAAAATAAGCGAAAAGCAGGGCAATGAACCCGAATAGCATAAATCATACTGCATAATCCGGGTTGGAGATGCATACTGATGCGCAATTTATGCTTAAAAATCACTGAGGTCAGCTTGAACAATCCAACCAAAGCGCAACCACAGGGGGTTCCGGCTGGAACCAGGGCGCTGTTCTTTATTCAAATTTTCGCAACGCTCGGCTTCGCCGTGCTTTACTCCACGCTGGTGCTCTATGCCACCAAACGCCTCGGCTTCAGCGAAGCGCAGGCCAATGCCACCATGGGCGTTTTCGGCGCATTCAACTACGGTTTGCACCTTTTCGGTGGCTACCTGGGCGGGCGTTTCCTCAGTAACCGTAATCTGTTCGTGCTGGGCATGGTATTACAGGTCATCGGGTGCTGGGTGCTGTCAGGTGAAAGCGCGCAGGGGCTTTACTGGGGGCTGGCGATGTTCCTTACCGGCAGCGGGCTGAATGTCACCTGTATCAATATGATGCTGACCCAGCGCTTTACGCCTGACGATCAACGCCGCGAAAGCGCGTTTTTATGGAACTACGCCGGGATGAACCTGGGGTTCTTTATCGGCTTCACCGGCGCAGGTTATTTTCAGCTTGGCGAGCATTATCAGGCGCTGTTCCTGTTTGCTACCGTGGGTAACGCGCTGGCTATTGTTATCAGCCTGCTGCGCTGGAAAATTCTGGCGGATATTGATACGCCGCTGCTGCATGCCAGCCCGCGTCAATACTGGTTGCGAATGGCAATCGGCCTGGCGGTACTGGTCGTGTTGGTGCCGGTTATTCGCATCATGCTGACGCACGCCGATTTTACCGGCTCTTTTGTTATTGCGCTGGGCGTGCTGATCTTCCTGCTGCTGTGTATTACTACGCTACGCCATCGACCGCGTCACGAGCAGCGCCGCATGTCAGCTTATCTGCTGCTGGCGTTAGGCTCGCTGGTTTTCTGGATGCTTTATCAGCTGGCGCCGATGGGGCTGATGCTGTTCGTAGAACACAACATTAACCTCAACATCTGGGGAGTGCGTATTGCACCGCAGTGGGTGCAAAACATTAACACGCTGGTGATCGTCATCGGCGGGCCACTGCTGGCCGTTGCCTTTAACCGTCTGCGTCAGCGCGGCTGGCGCATCGATATTCCGCTACAGTTTGCCTGCTCGCTGTTCTGTATCGGACTGGGCATGCTGGTTCTGCCGCTGGGCATTATGCTGGCGGGGGGCGACGGCATGGTGGCTTTCAAATGGATCTTCTTCAGCTACCTGCTGCAAAGCATCGGCGAGCTGCTGATTTCGCCAATCGGTTACGCGATGATCGGCAAACTGGCCCCGACGCGCTATCAGGGCATTATGATGGGCTGCTGGATGATGGTCACCGGTGTCGCATCGGTACTGGCGGGCTATGTTTCCGCACTGATGCCGGAAAACAGCGGCAGTAGCGCGCTGCTAACCAATCCTGGCTACAGCCATATCTTCAGCCTGCTGGGCTGGGGCGCAGCGGCGGTTGGTCTGGTGATGCTGTTGCTTATGCCGCTGCTGCGCAGATTGATTCAGTCAACCGCGCCGCAGGCGTAATCGTTTTCAGGCCCGCCCGCCGTGGCGGGCCATACTCTGCAATTTTTTCTTGCCAGCGCCTCCAATTTCCCCGAGCCTTGGGTGAAATAAAAACAAAGGAGGCTCTATGGACATCATTTTTTACCATCCCACCTTTAGCCCGGAAAAATGGCTGCAGGGTCTGCAACAGCAGCTTCCGCAAGCGCGGCTGCGGCTCTGGCAGCCGGGCGACAACGATCACGCCGACTATGCGCTGATGCGCTTCGCGCCAGTTGAAATGCTGCAGGGACGTCGCGGACTAAAGGCAATTTTTGCCATTGGCGCAGGCGTGGATGATATTCTTGGCCTGTTAAAACAGCATCCGGATATGATCGATCCGGCGGTACCGCTGTTCCGTCTGGAGGATACCGGCATGGGCCTGCAAATGCAGGAGTATGCGGTACACACCGTGCTGGGCTGGTTCCGCCGCTTCGACGACTACCGCTTACAGCAGCAGCAGGCGCTCTGGCAGCCGTTGCGTAACTACAAGCGCGAAAACTTTACCATCGGCATTATGGGCGCGGGCGTGCTGGGGCTGAGCGTGGCGGAAAGCCTGAAGCCCTGGGGTTTTCCGCTGCGCTGCTGGAGCCGCTCGCCAAAGCAGCTGACAGGAATTGAGAGCTTTCATGGCGCTGAGCAGATGGCAGACTTTCTTTCCGGCACTCAGGTATTGATTAACCTGTTGCCCAACACGCCGCAAACCCAGGAAATCATCAACCGTGCGCTGCTTGACCAGCTTAATGATGGCGCTTTTGTCATGAATCTGGCGCGCGGGGCGCATGTGGTGGAAGAAGATCTGCTGGCGGCGCTGAATGACAATAAAATCAAGGGCGCAGCGCTGGATGTTTTTGTTAATGAGCCGCTGTCGCCGGATCATCCGTTCTGGCTTCATCCGCGCGTCACGCTGACGCCGCATAATGCCGCGGTAACCCTGCAGGATGAAGCGATACGCTTTATCGCCAGCGCGATTGCGCAACTGGAAGCGGGGCAGCAGCCCGAAGGCCGTGTTGATCTGACGCGCGGTTATTAACTGTAACGATTACGATGGCAGGGCGCGGCCCTTGCCCAATCTCAAGGAGAAGGCCTTAAATGTATCCTGTTGATTTACATATGCACACTGTGGCCAGCACCCACGCATACAGTACGCTGCATGACTATATCGCTGCCGCAAAACAGAACGGCATCAAACTGTTCGCCATTACCGATCATGGCCCCGATATGGCCGATGCGCCGCACTACTGGCACTTTATCAATATGCATGTCTGGCCGCGCGTGGTGGATGGCGTGGGCATTTTGCGCGGCATCGAAGCGAATATTAAAAACACCGCCGGCGAGATCGACTGCACCGGACGCATGCTGGATGCGACGGATTTAGTGGTGGCCGGTTTTCATGAGCCGGTGTTTGCTCCGCAGGATAAAGCGACCCATACCGAAGCGATGATCGCCACTATGGCCAGCGGCAATGTGCATATTATCAGTCATCCCGGCAACCCAAATACAATTTCTACACAACACTAACTCATTGAAAAGTGTAGATAAATATGAAAAGAAAGCTTTACAGTTATCAAAGATGGTCATCAGCAGTACAGTCAGAGGGAACTACTAAAGCAAGGCAGGCAGCAGCGGCGGAAGATTATGCAAAGAAGCATGATTTAGAATTAGTTACGATTACGGACGCAGGGATTAGTGCTTTCCGATCATTGAACAGCTCGCGAAACGGAGCACTTGGAAAGTTTCTTGATGCTGTAGACCAAGGACTGATACCAAATAATGCTTATCTCTACGTTGAGGCTTTAGACCGCATTTCGCGTGATGAAATTGACGTAGCCCTAGAATTATTTTTGGGTATTCTTCGTCGGGGAATTACCCTGATTACTGGTATGGATGACAAAACTTACACCAGTGCTGGTATCAAGGGGAACCCGATTGATTTATTGACAAGTATATTGATGTTCTCAAGGGCAAATGAGGAATCACGTACTAAACAGAAACGAACTAATGGAAGTGCTCTTGCACTTATAGAACGTTTTAATAAAGGATTGCCAACGACGATTAAGGCGATTGGAAGCCATCCGTGGTGGATTGACGCAAGTACAAATAAGTATGAATCGGTTAAGCGACATCCTAAATATTGGCAAATCGCACGTGAAGCTATAGAGTTTTTCCTGGCTGGAAAAAGTGTATTTTTTGTAGTTGGCTATCTTAACGAGAAATATCCTAACCAATGGGATGGAATAAAGCGTAAAAACAAAGAGCCAAGTACTACATGGAACTATGCTAACATTCGTAAGCTAAGAACTAATCCGGCTGTATATGGCCTTCGTGAAATAAAAATTGATGGGCAGGTTAAAAAGCTTGAAGGCTATTACCCAGCCTTAATTAGTGAAGGCGAGTTTTTACGTCTAGAAAGTATACGTGAAACTACAAAATATTTAGGTTCAGTTGGTGAAAAGACGCGTAACAATATTAACTTACTTTCCGGGATGCGAATCTTTAGATGCGGTCATTGCAACAGTACTATGATGGCAATGAAGCACGGTAACAGCATCCGTTATCTTTGTGAAAAGGGGCGTTATAAAAACGATGATTGTCGTGCTTGGTCACTGCCAGGTGAGTTAGTAGAACATACTTTGATGTTAGTTGTAACGCTGTCATACATAGATATCAACCGTAACGGGATGGCTGCTAAAGAGGATTACACAGCAAAAATTGCCGATGTGCAAAGTACTATACAAGATTGTTCAGAAAGAATATCTAGGCTTACGGGGTTAATTGCGGCTGGTCTAGGTGATGTTGATGATGTGGTAAAAAGTATCCGAACACTGGATAATCAAAAGAAACATCTCGTATCAGAGTTAGACGTGCTTACTCGTAAGCAAATATTAGCACAAGATAATACCTTTGAAACGCTAATGATGGACTTCTTTAAATTTGCACAGTGGGGTGTAATCAAAACAGTTGATCATGATTATCGTAATCAATTACGCGATATAGTTAAAAGTAGTATCGGTGAAGTAAAAGCTTGGAAATATGATAGAAGATTGATGATAAGTTACCAAGTAAAAAATCAAGATGAATATTTTACCTTCAGTGCTGGAACTGAACCCTATGAATACATCTTTTACTTTGGTAGTCCAGAGAATTTAAAAGAAAGTGAAGGTATAGAATTACCAGAAGAAGTAAAAAAAAGGATATTGGAACTTAGTTCATATTATGATGCATCAATGAATAAACTGAGTATTGCAGAGAACCTGTTAAAAGAGGTCGGCTATCCAGAGCTAAATGGCAAAATGTTCTGGCCTAAAAAATAGTACATATGTAAGATCCAATGAAAGCACCTTCGGGTGCTTTTTCATTTGAAGCAATTTTTTGAGTTATGCGATAAATACTTACATAAAAACTAACTCAGAGAAGGAAACTCACAATGTTAGAATGGTTTGTATATGTATTGATAATCGCATTCTTCTTCGTGCTTATGATCACTGGATGGATTGTATATGCATACGTTCTTTTTATGGTGTACTTAGTACTGGCATTTATCGCAGAAGTAGCACTGACTTATCAAAAGTATAAAGATAGTATCAGAAGCAAAGAAGACTAAATACTTATATAAAAAAGACGAAACGCTTTGGAGTGTTGTCCTATACTCGTTGTAGATAAATGAAACGGCTGAAAAGCTTGTGGTATAATGTAGGTACAGCACGCTAAAAAGCGTTCGATATGAAATCCTCCAATATTAAGATACCCCGTCTCAATGATGGGGGCTTTTTTGCATAGATTTTATATAAAAAAGAATTCAATTCAAGGAACAACATGAAAGAAAAGAAGACTGAACAAGTTACGGTAAAACTTACCCCTACCCAAAAAGAATTTTTAGATTCATTGATAGAAGATGGTAAAGCAAAAAACCTTGCTGCAAGTGTTCAATACCTTATCAATATCGCAATGATTCTAAAGTAAGTGAAGACAACACTATAAAACATAAACACTAAATCGGTACTTCACGGATTGAAGTACTTCAACCCTCAAGGATGAGATATATAATGAAAAAAAATAACAATTTAAAAAGAAAGAACCTACACCTACAAGATTTAGCCTACCCTGTCTGGTGTTCAATACATAACAGAGCAGGAAAGGCCAAAGGGTATGAGGACGTAACGATATGCGATGATTGGTACACCTTCAGTAACTTCTATAAGTGGTATGTAGCTAACTATGTAAAAGGTTGGCATGTAGATAAAGATATACTTCTTCAAGGTAATCGAGAATATAGCCCACAAAACTGTATCATGGTTCCAAGAGTTATCAACAATCTATTCAAACGTTCTTCTTCCATGCATGGAATCAAAGGTGTATATCTTGATAAAAGAACTGATAAGTACTATGCACAGATTCGTGTAGAGGGAAATACAAAGCAATCAGGTAGTAGTTCAGATATTCATGTAGCACATCAGTATTACGTAGAACTACGTAAGGATAGACTAAAAGAACTACTTGAACGTTTTAGCGATTGTACAAACCAGTACGCCTACAACCGATTAGTACAAGCAATGCAACAATACCTATAACATAAACATAAAAAAAGGGCATACCCGTTAGTATGCCCAATAAATTTGGAGTTTTATATAATGTATAACTATTTATCAAATGGAAAAATGAAGTTCATCAGTAGCGATTGTGGAAGTGGTAAGACTCATGCAATTATCAAACAAGTGAAACAGACTGATGATAGATACATCATTGTGCAAGGCACACTACAGCTACTAAACCAGACAGCAGAAGAGTTAGGTACTATATGTAAGGTAATTTCTTCTAAGAACTACATAGAGAGCGTAGAGAAGGATATACACGCATTCTTACTCAATCCTACTCATAGAGTATTATTGATCACTGATAAAGCCTTCATGCGTGTTACAGATCTATCATTACTACGTCAATGGAAAATCTACCTTGATGACGTTGTTAACTTTCATACCTACAACGTAACTAATACGGAAAAGAAGTATGAAGTAGAACAGCAACTGTTCAAAGACTTTGAAGACCTTTCTGATAAGTACGTAACCGCTAAAGCCATAACCGATTTTGATGATGATTTAGTACTATCAATGGCTAAGTGCTTTGGCTTCATTCAGGACTATGATCACTTCGTCATGAATAGTAACTTCTTCGATAAGATCGGCAAAATAGGTAATCTTGATGTGTACTCAAACGAGAACAAGCAACTTACTATCCTTGCATGGGTGAACATAGCTAAGTACTCAAACCTTGATGTTACCTTCATGGCTAACAAGTTCGAAGACAGCCTAATCTATAAGGGAATGCCAGCCTTATTTGAAAAGGTAGAGCTATCAGGTATGCGGGAACGTAAAGTACCAGTACAGGATCGCCTAAAGGTGTACTACTTCTCAGAGGAACGTTTCAGCCGTGCATATCGCAATGCGAATCCAGAAGCTCTAACCAAAGTTGCAGCATGGATAAATGCTAACCTCAATGAGTACTTTTATACTACAAACTCTGATAGTAAGGGCATTCTCAATGGAAAGTACATTGATCCTGTTAGCCGGGGGATGAACACCTATCAGGATTACACTAAGTGCGTATGGCTTGCGAGTATGAAGCCTTCACCAGTTGAAACCAAGCAGTTAGAACTGATGTTCAATCTAACGCGTGAAGAGGTTGTACAGGCACGCGAACACGAGAACCTTTATCAGTTTATCAACCGTAGTAATTTACGTGCATATGATAGTGAACAGGTTGTTGAAGTGTACGTTTTCGATAAGGAACAGGCTCTATCTTTGAGTACTAACATTAAGCTGATAGACATTGGATTAGATAGTACTCAAGAAGTGTTTGTACCATTAAATCTTAGCGGTACTAAGAAACAAAGGCTAAAGCGGGTTACGAAATTGAAGTTTCCAACAATTGAAGATTTTGAGAAGTGGCTAGGAAAGTGTACTAATGCAGATCTAACAGAACGTGAGCGTGAACACTTTCGAAAAAAGTACAATAAACTTTGATTTTTCACCATCACAACCCCCTAAAAATGTACCCAAATTACTAAAGGATCTATAGGTAAAAAAGGTACAAAAGCGAGTAAGACAAGTACAAGAGGACGGGCTTTGCTCGTTCGATTGTACGAAGGATTGCGAGATAAGGCGGTTAGCTCGTCTAACTGCCTTCATAGAGATGTATAAAGAAGCACAAACGCTAAGGCGTTCGGCTTGAATTAATGAATTTCATGTACCTCGCAAGCGAGCTACTTAAAATTAAATAATTTTCTTGTTTGTATTAAGTACTCAATAATTGTCTTGTCGGCACTACGTGCCTTAAATATTCGTGAGTAACTACCGCACTTCGCTTTGCTCCGCTTGCTTAGGTCGTCGGCTGTTTAAGCCTCCTATAACTGGAAACATACATACTTTCAGGGAACCCGATTAGATTTAGTTCTTTTCATGATGGTGATTTTATAAATACTTCGTTAATACTGAATAAAGAAACTTTGCATATGAATCAGGAATCAAAAAATTATAAAAACGTGACTGATAAAGAGGAACATTTAGGTGAGGTATATCTTACGCAACTGGAAATGGGTGTAGATATGCGTCATATCAATGAATATATTGATGCAGGTCATCCAGATGTGAAAGTGTATATTGAAAATTTAGAAGATCACATAACCTATCTTTATCATCAACTACTTCAGTACGAACTAGATAACGATACTATCCTACATACTATTGGGCTAGATGAAGAACGTAATGAACGTGTAAGAAATGAACAGCTATGAAAGTAATAATTGATGGTTTCAGTTATGAGTACTTAAGCGGTGTAGTTACTGTAGTTGAAGATAAGCCAGTGAGTTTTATTCATACAGGAACTACTAACAATCCAGAGATGTTCTTAAGCCAGTACATTGTAGAAGATGTAGTTAACATGGATGAAGCAGATGTTTTCCAATTGATTACTATTGACCCACATCTATTAAATGTACTCGATTTAATAGCTAAAAATGGGTGGTAACGGTAAATACTCTATATCAACTCAAGAGGATTTACACATGATAAGAACAGAATTTAGCGTTTATGAAGATGGTTTCTACTTCCTGTACGTAACTGAAGAAGTACGTATTGAAACCGATGGCATTGACGGATTACTGATAGAAGACCGATACTACAACCAAAGCAGCATACTTGATCCCATGAAGTACCTTACAATAAAAAATGAACCTGATGAGTACTTTAACGAAAGCTTGATCAACCCACATATTGATACGCTGATAGAGGCCGTAAAAGTACTAATAGAAATGTATGATAATGAATTTATAATGAATGGTTTAAAATAGGGCGAACAAGCCCTAATTTATTACGATAATAATAAGTGAATTATGGATATTGAATTAGTCAAACTTGCTTCTTAGTAACTTGAGAAGGGTACTTTTAGCCCGGCTTACAAACTGATCTTCTGTTTCACTTGGCAACACATCACCAATCTTATCGTCTAGTTTAGTAATAAATTCATCACTTTGTACAAACTTCATGACATCATCAGTAAATTCTTCAGCCTTGCTACTACCAACAATTGGGGTGGTTAATTTAGTTAACTGCAATTTAGAGTTTTCTAACTTGTCAGCAGTTAAAGTTTTTTTCAGTAAAATTAATTCACTTTTATGCATTTTTCTTTTCTCCTGTTTTGTTCTTATACATCTGCCTAAATAATGCTTCAAACATTTCTAAAAAGAGGTTATAAATTCTTTCTTTAGTTTCAGGTGGTAGTGAAGAGAAAAAGTTAAAAATCGTCATGACGATTTTGATAAGTGTAGATAGCATCGCAATTCCCTCTAAGAAGTGGTGCAAGTACTATCGGCAGTGCACCAAAAAACTTTAACAATTTTGATACTTTTGAGATAATTTTAGTGGCCCTGAACCGTCTACAGCGGGTGTTCTGCAAAAACTTTCCTTGGTTCAGGGCTATCGCTTTACTTGTCAGCCATCTACCAATTCTGCATAGTATCCAATCAACGCTAAGTGGAAGAAGGCAACTTTCCACCTGTACAGCCAAGGCCGCTTGAATTCTCAAAGTGCTAAGTACTTTGACAAGTAGCAGAAAGAGCATCCTGATTCAAATGAAAGGGCGTTTAAGCAGTTAGTAACAGAAAGCTACAAGAAAGTCTAAAATGAAGAAGCCCCTAACGGGGCTTTTTTATATCTAGATAAAATCATAGTTCAAATTCAACTTGTTTCCTTAAGATTGCAGAAAATGAATCTATCGCGTCCATAACTCTCCTAGCCTCATTCAAGCATTCAGAACCTATACGATCATCTAGCGTCTCTGGGTCAGAGGGTTTTAGCTTAATTTCTAATTCTTTTTGTTCAAGTTCGTTAAGACTTTCACCTAGTTCTTCTAAAGCTTGGTTTACTTCATTATTTTTGTATAAAGCATAATCTACATAAAATTGATTAATATGCTTAGCTACCTGTTCCCTAAACTTAACAGTGCTAGAAGCGGATATTTCTGGGGTTCGAAACAAAAGATAACTACTTGGTTGTTTAAGTACTTCAAGGAATGTCAGTGTTTCTACAATAAGCTTTCTTTTTTCTTGGTAGTCTGATTCTTTCAATTTCAAAATAGTTTGATGAGTCATTTCCTTTAACTTATTTTTGTTATTACTTTTTTGTAAGTATAAGGTGATAACTGAGGTAATTATTGTAGCTGTTAAAGTACCAAAAACAGCTATATTTTTATCTAGAAATTCATAAATATTCATATATGATCCTTAATCAATAAACAGTTTACTGTAATGTTTGATTATGTTGTTATGTGAGGCACGAACAGCCCTATATTTCTCACTTATCTTTTTGTCATATATAAAGCTGTTTTTTAACCGTAGTTGTGATTCGCTAGCCCCAATACCTAGCGAATCGCTAATTGTGTATGCTAAGTCCAAGTGAGCCTTTATTATTTTCGTAAATTCAGCCTTGTTCTTAGGTTTTAAACCCCATAATTCCATACGCTCCATTTCAGTTTGAAGAGAAACCGTGTTTTTTCTATAAGTGTTTTCTCTGTCATACATCAAATGCCAACGTTTCCTGAACTGTGCAATATCACCCTGTTCTTCAGGATCAGTATTAATTATTTGCTTTACATCAGCATGTAGATAGAAAGCTTCTTGCTGCAAAATGCAGAATTTTTCAATTAGCTCATCAGCGAATTTGAATTTTCTCTCATTCAACTTAGGAGATAACCAATCTTTAGCATTGGACGCTGCGTAGATGGCGGCTCCAGCCATAGCTATGTTACAAACAGCACTGACTAAATCTGAACCATTTCCCCAATCCATCAATACTTTCCTGAAATTTTAAAATTTGGTTAGGTATGTATCACATCAATCAGTATGTTTCTATCAGAACGGCAGTTCACCTTGCATATCACTGAACTCGTCCAGATCACCGTTATGTGCATCTAACATAGCCTGACGTGCATTGAACCAGCTACCTACCGCAAAGATGTTAACTGGTTTAGCTTCTTCAAGGACAAAGTAGTATGCGGTACTTGAGACGATACCAAACCAGTACATACGAGTTCCATCATTTTTAGGCTTTGTTTCGAACAGTACACATTGTCCATTACCGACACTATCTAAGTACCCGCCAGGGTGAACCACAATGATACGTTCACCTCGTTCCCAATACACCTGTACACCTTTCCTTATACCCGGATCAAAACCGTTCTTATTGCCCATCTTTTAGCCCTCCATGTTATGAATGTACTGTAAATCTATACAGTCTTTTCCTTAGTGGCAAGTTAGCACGTCAAAATTGCCAAAATGGATTTTTCAATACTTTAGAGAGTAAAAAATGAATAATAATGATAATTTTCAATCACTTAATGATCAAAGCGGCTCTTTCAATGATATCTAAAAATGATCAATAATTGATCTCTTATTACTTTTAGAGATATCAGGATGATTACCAAAACCTTCTTTGCAGAACCTGTAATGAGTACCGATGGAAAGCTTTTAGGGGTAGAACTGCTGACTAAGTTTCATCATGCAGATATGCCTGTACTGGACAGTAAGTACTACATACTGGCAATGCCGATAGAGCAGAAGCGGCAACTATTGATACAGCAACTAACAGAGATTCAGATCGCCGCGTCCTGGTTCAGGGACTACGGATTGTTCTGTTCCTTGAACGTTGATAGGCATCAGGCAAGGTTATGTGCGTATGACCGTGAGTTAGTTGAATGGCTGGCAGGTTTATGTGATTTTATGCGGATCGAAATTTCTGAAGATTTTGAAGGGTTAGAATACGGCATCAATGAACCCTTACTGAGAAAGCTGATCGCCAATGGTAATGATCTCTTTCTCGATGATTTAGGTGCAGGGCGGGCTAACTTAGCTGCACTAACCACAGGCTGCTATCACACTGTAAAACTTGATAAGGCTTTCTATCGTCATGAAGTACAAAAGCCAACCTTCAGTACCATGATCAAGAACATTAAGCGTTATTGTGATCGCATCATCATTGGAGGCGTAGAAGAGAAGGGCGAACTTAAAATTTTAAATGATGCGGAAGTATGGGGCGTGCAAGGCTATCTGTACCGTTCAGTAATTTTTCATAAATTAGAAGTATTGCTTTAAACTAGAGATAAAACCCTCAGAAAACGAGGGTTTCAAAATCATATAAAAGTTAATGCTCTTGATATTCTATATATTTCTTGTTCGATACCATCTAAAACTGATAATGAATTGCGGCTACGAGATGTGATTTCTTCAAGTATATAACGATTGAGATGGCTTTTTGAGTTAGCAGGATCTAACAGCTCAGGCGTGGGCACAACACAACACTGCCAGTAAAATACTTCCTTTTCAAATATATTAATCCATTTTTTATGAAATCTTTCACTATGGTTTTTTTTCTTCATGAGATAATTACTCATGGCGGCTACTATATCAGCTATTTGTATTCCATATGCCTTTTTTGAATCTGCGAGTATTAAAGGCTCAGACAACATAAATGTAAATGGTAACTTTTTCCCATTAAAACTTTGATAAGCAATTTCTTCTGAACCAACCATTTCATTAAACATCTCTTGATTAGAGATTAATGGCTTCGATTCGTCACAGATGGCACGTATTTTTCCAAACTTAACGCTTACATCGCATAATAAATTATAGAGGGATGTGGTTGTTAAATCCAGCATCCATTTTTCAATGCCAGTGCCTTCTAATCCATTATATTCCTCTTGAATAATGTCAATATGAATTCTTGCAAAATCATGAATATCATTCATGAAGTCAGAATATTTTGAATCAGCTACCGGTTGCAAAAATTGATCTACTGAAATATTCTTACGCGAAAAATCTTCAAATCTGTTATGAAGTTCATTTGAATAACCATCATTAGCTATCATAGAAAAATACATCATATTAGATATGAATCTGTGAAAATTTAAATTATAAAAGATAGAGCTTTTAGCTGCGAGGACAGGTTCAAAAACATATTCAAAAAACTTCCCAGAGAGAGCATATTTTTTTTCATTGACGACAACACGCATTCTGCCTCTAAAGTGAGTGAGTATTTCATCAACAGCTTTCTGAAGCCTTTTACTGTTAACTAATGTGCTTCCTTTTAACTCACCCGCCGAAATTTTATACTTATCAATAATACGTTCAACAAAGGCTTGGCTTTCTTCTTCATCACTAACGACAGCAGCATAACTGAAAAAAGGCTGGTCTCTTGAAAGCAGGTTGTTGCCAGTAAATCCAGATTCATCGAAATAAACCGTTTTAACCATTTCGTTACCTTGAATTTGAAAAGATCTCATTGAGATAAATATAATAGCATTTTGGTTTTTAACTTCAAGCAAAAATATTATGTGGATTTAAATAACGTAAGGTACTCCGCCAAAATTACAGAATATCGCGTAGTTTCGCCGCACGATGTGTTTTTTGTGTGTGAAATTTTGAAGCCTATTCATTCAGCAGAGGAAAAGATGACATATAGCCAGCTAGCAAAAATCTATGGATACGATCCAGTAACTGTAAGCAGGGACTGGACTTCGAGAGGACTAGATATTTCCCTAAGCGACGACGAGATCTACCAGTGGGTAGCAGACAATGTACTAACACCGCTTAGAGGCCAAACAGATTTAAAAACAGAAACGCAGATAGAGCAGCTAAGGCTTGCTAAAGCGAAAGCAGACATTGAAGAAATGGAAGCAGATTTAAAAAGGAAGAACTTAGTAGAAGTAGATTATGTAACCGAAACCCTGTCAGGGTACTTCAACCAATTGAAGAATATGTTACGTAGTATACCTAATACTACCTATATCGAATTATTTTCAAGCGAGGATGCAAACCAGCTTAGAGAAAAACTAAAAGATAAAATTGATGAAGTACTTCGGGACATTGGAAGTTACGAGTATGAAGAGGAAACTGAAAATGGATTTTCAGAATCAGAGGAAACTGATCAAGATACTGAACAAAGCAGTGAAGGCGATATTACCGCCAGAGAAAATAAAACCGAGTGATTGGGTCCAGAAAAATTTAAAGTTCTGCGATGGAGAATTACAGGGATCTCCAATGCGGTTGTATGAGTTTCAAAAACAGCCGTTAGATGCAATAACTGAACAGGGTATACGTAAAGTAGTTTTAATGTCATCAGCACAATTATTAAAAACAACAATAGTTACTGGTGCATCACTTTACTTTTTACACCACGATCCAAGTAATATGGTCATTGCAGGAACAACCGCGAATACAATCAAGAAATATAAGAGTGGTAAGTTTGATCCTACTATTCAGCTAACACCAAGCCTTGCAGAACTGATTACAAGTAAAAGCGACAGAACTAAAACTAACGATGCTACTACCCAGGAAACAACTCTAGGTACTTTCAATTACTTTGTCAGCCTATCGAGTCCAAGTACCTTACGTGGGTTAACAGCCAAGCGGGTATTCTGCGACGAGATTTCAGGCGTAGATACAGAAGGTGCAGAAGGGAACCCCATCGCCCTTGTATCCCAGCGTTGTGAATCCTTCCGTGATTCACTGATCATGATGTGTAGTACTCCACTAGTACCGGATGATCCGATCTGCCAGGAGTTCGAAATGTCGGATAAGCGGTACTTTCATGTACCTTGTCCGAAGTGTGGTAGTGAACAGCGTCTGGTATGGGAAAACGTTAAATTCAAATGGAAGGTTATCGATGGTGGCCGCCGCTCTATCCCTGATGCGGATACTGCTTACCTTGAATGCCCTGATTGCAAACACCAGTTCACAGAAGCAGAGCGTGTACGTTCGGTATCACAGGGTAGATGGATTGCAACTTGTCCTGAAGTGAAGGATGTACGCGGCTACCACATATCCCGCTTGTACTCGCCAGTAACTACTATTCGTAAGTTAGTATTGGACTACGCAGAAGCTTTCAAAACCTTCGATCTGATGCGGTTCGTGAATAACTCTTTAGGTGAACCGTACTACGATAAGGAAAACGTAGAACATGATTTAGCAGTACTAGAACAGCTTCGAGACTTTAACCTAGATATAAACAACATACCTAACGATTGCGTAGGGGCGTTCTATTCTGTTGACCAGCAATTAGACCGATTAGAAGTAACATGCATAGGACTATCTGAGAAAGCATATTATGTTCTCGATCATAGAAGCTTCTACGCTGTTGATTGTAATAAATATGACTCGCCAGCTTATATAGAACTACAGAACTTTATCAATAATACGCACCTTAAAACCATAAACGGTACGCCTCTACGAACTCTACAGGTATGGGTAGACAGTTCAAACGGTGCAGCCACCAATACTATATACCGCTTCTGTTCAAAGAAAGGAAACGAGATATACAAACCAATCAAAGGTGATGGACGTACTACCATTCCTCTATACAAAGAAAGTACTTCAGGTGGTTATAAGTTTATGCTTTTGAATGTTAACGAGGGGAAGAACCGTATTCGTAAACTTCTAAATGCAGCGATTAACGAAGAAGAACATGAAGGTAAGCGTATCTACTTCAGCTATACATTACCTGATGATGCATTCTTACAATATACAAGTGAAAAGAGGGTGGTTAAAGCTGGTCAATTAGTTTGGGTAAAACGTAGTGGTTCGAAAGATGATCGTAATGAAATGCTTGATACTTTGAATTACGCATTAATATCTATTGAGTACATGTTAAATAAGCTAGGTACTAATCCCTATAAAACACTCAGGACTTATAACGCAAATCAGGCTAAAACTAAATACAAGGAAGATACACAAACCGAGGAAGAACCAGCACCACATGTACCAACCCGTAAAAGGCGTAGGCGTGTAGCTGGTAAGAATTGGTTTAATGAATAAGGAAATTAACAGAAATGGCAGTTATTCGCAAAGTAGATTTCACGACTGATATTATTCAGGGTGAAACCATTGTGTTTAATTTTTCCGAAGACTCTGTAGTAGAAGTAGTGGATAGTAAAGGTATCAAAACATCATATAACTATCCATACCAGACTATTGATACATCCTCATGGGAAGACGGTGCATATACTGCAATCATCAATGATACCAGTTTTGCTGTACGTACTTTTCAGGTTGTCAATCCTACTACAACAGCGGATAAATATAATCAATATCTAAGCATTATCAACGAAATTAACCAAGTTATAGAATCTAAAGTACAGGGCGGTGGTGTTATTGCTCAGAGTATCAATAACAAAAGCCTTACTACTGAAAGTATGGATGCACTACTAAAACTCCGGTCACATTATACGAAGCTTGCTAATCAAGAGAAAGCTCGTATGAAAGGTATTTCCCCTGGTAATCCAATCAAATCAATTACTACTTTTAACAGGGGTGTTTAATGTTCTGGCGAAAGAAAGAAACTGTACCTGATAAACCAGTACAGCAACCAAAAATCTTTGAAAAGAAACCACTAACAGATGGTGCATTGAAGCGTGAACTACGAGAAATTCGTACCATTACACAATCACCAATTGTTAGTTTCGGTTTTTCAGCAGGAAATGCAGCAGGTAATATTAATAGTATTATCAATATGTCTTTACCTGTATTAGTAGCAAAATCACGTGATCTAAGTATTAATAATGGTATCGCTAAAAAGTACTTTCAGGTTAACAGTGATGGCGTAACAGGGGCTTCAGGTCTTTATATCCGTCCTGATGTTCATCTATACGATGACAACTCAGAGAATCTAAAAGTTAATGAAGAACTAGAGCAATTATTTTATAAGTACGCGGATAATCCTGAAGCCTTCTCTATGAACGGTAAGTTGGATATGGCTGCGTTCCAGCGTCTGGTAGAACGTACTCGTTCTATCGATGGTGAAGCCTTCGTTGTGGTACATGAACTGAACGGTACAGTGAAGTTTGAACTGATCGACTCTATGCGAGTACCGGTAATCGGCAATCGTATGTTTGATGATGGTTCGTATGTATCTAACGGTATCCGGTTCGATCAGTACGGTAAACCTATTGAGTACTATGTAACGCGTCTAAACCCTACCAGCTATACCTACCAGACAGGGGATTATGATGTAGTACCTGCTTCCCGGATGTTGCACCTTATGATTCAGGACTACCCAGGGCAAGAACGAGGCATACCAGACATCATAGCCGGTACTACCTTGCTCAAGGATCTTGAAGCTTTCATCAAAGCGGCAATTGTTAGTAAGAAGCTATCCGCGTCTGCAATGGCTTTCATCACTAACCCTGATTCGGGGGATGCAGAAACCGAGTTCCTGAACAGTGATCAGCCTGAATATTACGAGAATGATAGTCTTCAGAGTGGTGCACTGGTTGAGCTACAACCCGGACAGAACGTAACCAGCGTAAACCCTAACGGGGCGACCGATGGCATTACCGAGTTCGTAGATACACAGATGCAGATGATCGCAATGTCATTAGGCATCACAGAACAGAACTTATCTGGTTCAACTGCAAACGCCAGCTTCTCAGCGGCAAAGCTAACCGATAAGTTGCAGCGTCAGACATTCAAGACACGTACTAATGCACTAACTACTTTTGTACTGAAACCTATCTATTCACGCTGGCTAAAGACAGAAGTACTTAGAAACCCTGATTTGAATGCAAGTGATTTTGATAAATTACTAAACGCTAAATATATCAGTGAATCAGTCGAATCACTCGACCCTCTAAAAGATGTACAGACCCAGGTATTAATGATCGATAACAAGATCAAAAGCCGCTCTATGGTTATTTCTGAATTCGGTTATGACCCATATCAGGTACAGAAAGAAATTGATGAAGAGGAAAAGGAAAAAATAAATAATACACAGGAAGTAATCAAGGATGAAGAACCAACTAACGAGGGAACTGAACCTACAGAAGATAAGTAATGCTATTGATGTAGAAAACCGTACCGTAGAAATTGCCTTTGCTAGTGAAACACCGGTTAAGCGTGATTTCGGTGAAGGTCTTGGTGTACTTAATGAAATTCTACGCTGTACATCAGAATCAGTAATTCTAACCAGATTACTAAATGGTGCACCACTACTAGTAGAACACGATTTTGCTAAACAAGTGGGCGTAGTACTGGACGCGAGAGTAGATAGTGATGGGGTATGTAGAGCAACAGTGAAGTTATCTACTATTCCAGATGCTGAAACTATTTTTACAATGATTAAGGAAGGTATACGTACAAAAATATCTGTCGGATATAACATCGAATCATATCACATTGAAGGTAATAACCTCATCGTAGATTCATGGAATCCCTATGAACTAAGTAGTGTATCTGTACCCGCAGATGATCAAGTAGGTGTTTCGCGTTCACTAAATACAAATGAAATTCAACTTAGTGAAGGCGAACAAATGGAACTTGAAAACCAACCAGAAAATAATGAAGAAATTACTGAAGTAGAAACTTCAAATGAAGAAGTACCAGAGGTAGAAGAACGTGCCGTAGAAAATGATGAATCTGAATCACAAGAAGGTGCAGAAGAAGAATCAGACGCTACTGATGAAGTACTAGAACGTGCAGCCAATCTTATTAACTCGTTTGAGCGTGTGCAGGAAGAACTAAATAAGGTAGTGGAAAATGAACGTAAGCGTGAAATGGAATCTACGCGTGTTCGTGAACTAAATGCTATCGCGGAACTATTCAATGTAGATAGTTCTGAAGCAATTAAATCAGGTGTATCAGTTGAACAGTTTAAACAGGAAGTTCAAACCAGATCCCTAAACAAAGAAAAAAATCTAATTAACAAGGATGTTAAAATGAAGAAAAATCTAATTGGTGAACTAATCCGTGGTATCAACGAAGATAAATTTGATGCTGTTAAAGCTGAACTTGAACGTGGTCAACGCGGCTTTAAAATGGATTTCGCCCGTGCACTAGGTGATGCAACTGATACCAGTACTGCACCAGGCACAATCAAAACCGTTTTTGCAGATTCTTATATTGCTGCACTATTAGCGAATAGCGTACTTGGTCAACTAAACCCAACCATTTATTCAGGTCTAGGTTATAAAGGTGTTCTAAGTATTCCTCGTTTATCTGGTCTAACTCCAGCAGCACCAGGTAACTTCAAATTCTATGAAGAAGGTGATGCAGTAGAAGACAGCATTGCAAGTTTTGATTCAATCAAACTTACCCCTAAGATGTTTGCAGGTTCTATCCCTGTAACTAAGCAACTAATGCTAAGTTCTGATACCGCTTCAAACTTCGTTCAAGATGCACTTATCAAGTATGCCGCTAACGGTCTTGAAATGCAGATCTTCAGTAAGCTACAGGCAGCAGCTCCAGTACAGCAATCGGCAACCGCTGGTACTCTAACTGAAGCAGATGTACAGAAAGCTATCGAAGCACTAGGTACAGCAAATGTTGATGTAAGTGCATGTGTTGCTGTAATGCATCCAAGTACTTTAGCTAAACTACGTCAGACCGCAGTTCTTGGTAACACCGCAGCCGTATCTATGGTTGAAGGTCATCGTTATGAAATGTGGCTAAATGATGAAGTACGTGTAATTGAAAGTACTTTCGTAGCCGTTGATTCAGTATTGATTGGTGATTTCCGTAATCTAATTATCGCTAACTGGACTGAAGGCCAGGAAATCGATGTAGATACCACTACTCATCGTGCTGCACAAATTACCGTTTTCCGTTCTTTCCAGTTCCTAGATACTGCGATTGCTAACGAAGAAGGCTTTGTAAATCTAAAAATTAAATCAGCGTAATGGTGAAATAAATGAGAGCATTTTTTAGTAATTCGCAAAGCGAGTCACTACTTAATGCTTTCGGTGAAAAGCTCGTTATTGTTCAGGATGGTGTATCTTCAGAGATAACCGCTATTTTCGAGCAAGACGAGCTTTTTTTTGAAGATACAAAAACTACTGTAACGTATTTTAGTGCTAAGTCAGGCATCAAACTACAAAGTACTTTTACCTTAGATGGCGAAGAGTACGTAGTAAATAGTATAGATGATGATATGAGCGGAATTTCTAATTATCACTATATAAAGAAACTTGATTTAGAAAAGGATATCTAAAATGCTTACGGCAGACTATACAATCAGAAAGTACTTAATTAATAAACTAAGTGCTTTATCTCATCTTCAATTTCCATCGAAAGCAACAGTAGATCATAAAGCTACTATCCACATTGGTGACAGTAATGTAGTAAGAACACAAGTTGGCAGAGCTAATACTATCCTTAACGGACAGTTTGTACCTGATAGTGTCAGTAATTTATGTGAATTTCGTGTTGAATTTGTAGCAGTCGGGCAAGATTTCAAAGGGGCTTCTGATCAGATTGAAAAGGTACTTGAAGCACTTTTCACACCGGGATTCTTTGATGATTTAGACAAGCTATTACCTATGCCTGTATTCAATATTAAGATTGAAGAAAGTCTTATGACTACCCAGGCCGAAGCTACAAAACCCTCATACGCACATACACAGACAATTTCATTAAGCTATGGGGAATAATTATAATGGCACAAACTTTTTTAGGTAATCTAACTTCCGTCTGGATTACTACAGACAATATTAATACTGATCCTAATGCGAGTTCTTTTGAGAAAGTGCAGAACCTTGCAGCATTCCCTAGCTTTGGTGAAAGTACATCAGTAAGTAGTACCGAAACGTATAACAGCGAGTACGTGCAGAAGACAACCGGAGATAGTTCATATGCAGATATGACGGTTGAAGTTAACTATGTACCTACAGAGCACGCAACGATAGATGCAATGGTCAATTCTCAGGCACTGGTACAGGTCAAGGTAGAGATGCTTGATGAAGGGGCTAACGATACATCGGTTAACTACGTTGTCTATAACGGTTACTTTACGTCTTACTCTGACTCTTCAGATGCTAACTCTGTTGTTACCCGTTCCTACGTATTCAGCCCTAACCAGATGGTATCAAGCGGTATTCTTGACGAGTCCATAGTAGTACTTAACCGTGGTGATTGGGGCTTAGGTTCTAACGGGGTAGAGTTCCCCAGCTATCAAGGCCGTGATGGTAATTCGTTCGTTAAAGTACCTTCTTCGAGTACCAGTACAGGTACAGACATGCTTGGGATCTCCAACCTTGATAACAACAATGGTACTCAGCTTGTAATCAGCAAGACGGGTACACCAGTTATCAACGTGCGTAACTTCTCCAGCTCCAGTACTGGTTCATGGTACAAGGTCTACAGCAGTGCAGACAAACCAACACTAAGTGAACTAGGTGCAGCAGCCGCGACAAGTTTAGCGAGTTACGTACCGATCACACGTACAATCAACAGTAAGCCGCTCAACGCGAACATCACATTGCTTGCAGCAGACATTACTGATGTGTACTCAAAGACTCAGACAGACAATAACTATGTACCGAAGGTCTTTCAGTTAAATGGTCATACTCTATCAGGTACTTCACTGAACCTTGTCGCAGCAGATATTTTAGATGTGTATTCTCAGACGCAGGTTAATACTAGTTTCGTTGCAAAGACAACTACAGTAAACGGTGTAGCATTATCAGGTAATATTACTCTAACGGCAGCACAGCTAACCGATATGGCAAGCTTAAGTTATAGTAATAATACTTTTGTTCCTAAAACATTCTTGATAAACAATAAACCGCTTTCAGGTACTAATATTCAGTTAGTAGCAGCGGATATTGCAGACGTTTACTCGCGTACTCAGGCTAACGATCTCTTTGCATTGCGTATTACTACTGTTAACGGCTATGCATTAAATTCTAACGTTACTCTGAACTTTGATGATGTTGGGGCATACTCTAAAGCACAGGTTGATGCAAAAGATAAAGCGTTACAGGCTAACATTGATACTAAAGTAACAATCACAGACGATTTACTAGTACTAAATACCGTAGCAGACACTCTAGCACTTGATATGTCAGACGGAAAGCGAGTATTCACAGCTACATTATCAGTAGCAAGTACACAGGTAAGTATTATTAACGCCAGTGGTAATAAGAAGAATAGTCAGACAGTTACGATAGCACTTACACAAGGTACAGGTGCAAATAAAATAGAGTGGCCTTCAAATGTAATTTGGTCTTATGGCCGTACTCCTGTTCTTACTTTTACTAAAGATTCGGTTGATGTTTTTCAATTCTTGTCAGTAGATGGGGGCAGTACCTGGTACGGATCTCTACTAATGGCGGATCTTCACTAATGATCAGAAAAGGAAATATTAATAATGCCCTTCAAATGATAGAAGGGCATTTGAAATTTTTAGGCCGCAATACTGGACAAACGAATGATAATAAATCTGATCATTTCGTTTTCAATCCAGATTATGTACTGGCTAACAACAGGCATTTTATAGCCGAAACAGGTTGGGAAGCTCAGCCTGACGGCGATGCAACAACCGAAGGACAATCACTAGCAATCTTAGGTGCAATCTATGCGTATCAGGCAACTAAAGAACCATATTACCTGGAACGTGCAAAAATATTTTTTGATGGTTATCACAAAGGTTTTTTCAGGGGTGTAGCTTTTCCCGATCCACCAGATGGTTCACTTCGTTGCAACTGGATATGTAACGGGAAAGCTCCTGTACTGGCACACTATCCCCTAGATCCAGAGTACCCAACTCATGGGGGCTTCAAAGGTACGCTATTCACCTGGACGAACGGACAAACACAGATACCTTCAGGTTCACCATATTACGGTAACTATCTCGATGCTGTATGGTTCGCTTTTCCAGAACGTGCAGGTTTAGGATGGAATCAGGTAAACGCTACCGTATATGCATGGTTAGCTGATGAAGACTCAATTGATTGGGACACTAAAGCACCTACCTATGATGTTGATTGGATCATAGACCGTACTGGACGCAAGGTAGACAGTAATGGTGATGTACTGGCAGAAGGTCTTACAAGCCAGATAGGTACTGTTCAGCTCAAAGATACCTCTATCAACGGTAATTACCGCTTTAACTATGTGACACGTAACCCTGTAGAGGAAGGCGGTTATCTCTTAGGACGTAATGAACGTTGGCACAATCGCCCGGTACATGTACCGATTGATAACTATGGTTCTCTGGACTTTGCAGACAATGCTTCAGATGCTGAACTCTGGTTCTGTCATGCAAGTAAACTACTTTGGGACATAACCGGAGATCGGCAGTATTGGTTAGCCTGGCAGAACTCACTACTTACCTGTATCGGATACTCTGATATAGACAAGTACGATATGTTTTTCAGAAAATCTACGCAGGTAATTACCCCTTTTACTGATGGTATCTCATATGATTACTTCTATCCCAGCGATCAAGTAGCGAGTTATTCGCGTGATAGCGATGGATATGTAGTAATAAATCAGAGTGCTTCAGCACAAACCACACTAGAGCAACAATCTATTTGGTTAAAATTCAATAACAGTAGTAATTTCTATGTTGAATATGGCGGTGTTGATACTACAGGAATTGCTTTAAGTTTAGGCGTAGCTCTAACAGCTAATAAAACAAAAACAGACGAGGGTTCTGTAAGGTATCGTTGTGGACTTCCAATCACTAATACGGATGGAAGCATTACCGCTATGAATATACCAATGAATCATTTTACCCGAATCAGTAAACCGGATGGTGGACAATACCTAACCGCAGATATGCGTATGATTTCTGATTACGGTGATAACACAGTAACTAAACTTGAATACCAAAGCGGCATTGCAGGTACTTATTATGATAACGTCATTACCAGTACTATGGATAGTGACGGTAGTTCTACAGTAGGTTTCTGGATATTCGACAGTGAAAAGCAGGATTTAATATATTTCACTTATCGTACTTACAACGATGATTTCAACATCAGGATTACAGATGATCTTGGTTGGCGTTGGTGGGCTATGTTACCTGCAAGTAATGGTGCATGGGTTACACAAACCTTCTCTGTACTGGACTTCAAACTAAGTTCCTATCAGCCAGATCATGAAGAGGGTGATGAACAGCCGGGACAACCAGTACTGACCGGACGAGAAGAGTTTACGCTACTACTCGATACTGATCCCGTAGATGGTGTGTCAGGCCGTATTGACTGGTATTGCGTAAATGATTTACCTGCATTGTATGATGATGGCGGTACTGGCGATTACTCTGTACTGGTCAGTTTAACGTTCAATGATAGTACTGGTAATGGTTATACGGCACGGTTAGGTGACTGTGTAGTTAAACAATATATGCTTGATAGTCTTGCATACACTCCAGGACTTATACCATTCAGTTCAATTACTGATCCATATGCAAATTTATACTCTGGATGGCGTGGACTTCCATACCCTGGCTATCAATTGCCTACAATCTGGTGTTTTCAAGGTACTACTATTGATGAAACCAGATTAAATAACAGCATTAGATTTTTATGTGATGCTCAGAACTGGTTTACTAATAAATTTCATCCCGCTGTACCTGGTCCATGTGCTCAGGCTTTTGTATGGAACAGACAAGACGCATTAGCATACTTACCAGATGGAAAACAACCAGATGTGTTTATTATGCAACACTGGTACGAAGAAGCCTGGTCAGGATATGAACCTCGTGCTTTCTATGCCGGATGCGATGTAGTACATGAATTATATAAACGTGGTGATTATACAATCCCACAAAATATTATCACTTATTGCCAGAACTGGATGAATTATCTGAAATGGTTCATGAAGAATAATGATGGTCATGCACCTACAAGATTCAAAGATGATGGGGAAGTACTCTATGATGGTTTTACTGGTCATATGTCTGGTTTGTGGTTAGCTGGTGCATCATTGATGGCTATTGCAGGTTATCCAGATCATGAATTACTGGATCTACTTTTTACTGAGATTCAGAACAACTATGATGTAGTTTCTGCTAATCATGTAATGAATGGTGGCTGGTCTTCAGCTATCAGAAGTGGTGATCCTACAACAGCTAAAAACAATTCTATGTACTTTGGTTTTTACACAGGTGAGCTACTCAGAGGTTTAGGACTATATACTAAGTACTACAACCTACATATATAAATAATACGGAAGGGTAAAAAGGATTTTACCCTAAAAATAAAGGAATATTAAATATGGCTTTTAATACTAACTTCGTTGGTAATAACGTAACGGTAGAAGTAGCAGACGCTCCTGCAAACGGTGGTCAGGCAACTACTTATACATTAGTTGAAGATCTTGCAGCATTCCCACAGGCAGCAGGTGCAGAGTCTACTGTAGTTAGCGTGAACGTGTTCGGTGAACAATATGCAAAAAAACTAATCGGCTCGCGTTCTGTACCAGATCTAACAATTTCTGTTAACTGGAAACCGGGTGCAACTGGTCAGGAAATGCTTGCTACCGCTGCTTCTTCTCAGAAACTAGTACAAATTAAAGTAACTTATTATCAGAACATTGCAGATAAAGAAGGTGCATCTTACTACTCTATCGTAAACGGCTATATCAGTTCAGATGTAGTTAACGGTGATTTTGATGCTGTAGTAACTCGTGATTTCGTTGTGTCTGTAACAGGTGCACCGATTGCAGTTGGTCAGGGATCTGGCAGCTAATAACGCTAACTACAACTTCTAAAAATAAATCAAGGAATATAATAATATGGATATTGCAAATCTAATGAAGGCTATTGGTGTTAAGATGACGCCTTTTGAAGTAGCACAAGGCATTACGGTTTACATCAAACTACCATCAGTAAGCAAGTACTCTGAATGTTCTGATCCCTATAAAACAATCTTTTATTGTGTCGTGGATGAAGAGGGCAAGCAAATTTTTGATTCAGCCGAACAGATTGAAAATAAAGTTGATATGACTGTACAAGTAAAATTGAATCAGGAAATTAGCCGCTTATTCGTTGAAGCTATGAATATTGAAGATGTAGAGTCAAAGTAAGAAGCGATCCTTTTCTTAAACTATCACTAAAAATGTTACTTCAAAAAGGGTGTAGTGTGGATGAACTCTGCACTATGCCCTTTAATCTTTTCGTGCACCTATATGTGTACGAAGAGATAGTAAATCCTTCTTCTGCGAAAGTAGAACAGATCCGGCATACAGAGCTACTTCAAGCTATCTGGCTTAGTACTGGAAACATCAAAAAAGAAGATATACATAAATTCAGCATTACTGAACTGGATAGTTTAAACCTCATTTCTATGAAAACAATCAAAGAACAGAGTGATGAAAGGGAGAAGAGGATCGCAGAACAACAGAAAAATAACATGCTTAACTGGATGGGGATAAAATCTAATGGCAAGTAATCAATCATTAATATTTGAAATCAGAGGTGATGAAAGCGGTTTACAGAGGTCATTGAAAAATGCAGGTAACGGACTATCAGAATTCGGTGATAAAGCTGGCGGTATCTTTGGTGATCTTGGAAGTAATATCACTACTATCACAGGTCAGCTATCAGGGTTCAGTACTGGTTTAGTTGGGGTAGCAGGTAGTGTAGGGCTAGTTGCAGCGGGTATATCAGGATTACTACTTTCAAGTAATGAGTACGTAAAATCCTTGAACGAGGTATCGCGTGCATCAGGATTGTCAGTAAAAGAACTACAGCAACTTCAAAGTACATTTCAGGGCTTAGGGTTAGATATTGAAAAGTATGGTGATATTAACCGTGATGTACTTGATCACCTGGGCGATGCTTTCGCTAATGGTGGTTCTATCGCCGACGATTTGAAAAGCGTTGGGGTAAATGTTCAGGACATGAATAAGTACCTTAATCAAAGTGACGGCGGTATTAAAGCTATTGCCCACAGTTTCTATGAAATGCAGAAAGCAGGTAAAACTACAGCAGAAACTACTTTCTTACTTGAATCTATGGGTTCAGATGCATCGAAGCTTGTAGATGTAATGAAGCAGTACAAGAACGAAACAGAACTGATGAATGCTATCTATTCTCAACACGCAATACTTACTGATGACAATGCGAAAAAATACCAGGAATTTGATAAAAAAGTTGCTTCCTTAACTACTTCTTTCTCTCTGTTTAAGGCTAATGCTCTTGCACCTACTGTAGATGAACTGAATACCATACTGAACATACTTAACGGAGATGGCTGGACTACTAACAAGTTTACCGATTGGGCTAAGCAGTTCTGGTATGGTGGTGATACTGCGATTGCTAAAGCGTTCCGTAAGCTGGATGGTGTAGGGGAAGTTGGGTACAGCATAGATGTAACCGCCAAGCTAACCAGTCAGGCACAAGATCTACTGGATTTCGTGAACAACAACACCGGTACTAAGAAAACGGTAGAAGCACCTAAAGGCGGTTGGGTTGATAAGGATCAGGAAGCAGCAAAAGCGAAAGCCGCAGCAGAAAAAGCAGAAGCCGAACGTAAGAAGGCAGAAGCCAAACGCATACAGGCAGCAAAAGTACTACAGCAAACTCTTACTGGTATCGCCGGATCTGGTGCAATGGCTCAGGTACAGCAGTTCAACCAGGCACAAAATGATATTGAAAAACGCATCAGGGATAGTGCTAAAACGTTAGGTAAAACCGAAGCTGAAACTACTGAGATGATAAAACAGCAGTACGAGAACCGTAAACGACTATTCAAAGAAATGACGGATTCTATGCTTCAGGAATCAGATCCAAAAAAACTTGCACAAAATATCGCAGCTATTGGCGGGCAGAACGTAAACGGTACACAGCTAACAGATATTCAGAATGCACAGAATACACGGCTAGGAATCGACAACACTGATCCGTTCAAGATGAAAGCAGATCAAAGTACTTTAGATAAAGTTCAGTCTGACGGACAGGCAGAACTTGCATTGAACCAGCAGTTATACGAACAAAAACTAGTATCCTTTCAGGACTATCAAAGCCGTATGGCAGCTATCAACACTGCAACTAATGATAAGATGCAACAGGCAAACATTGATGCTCAACAGAAAACACTATCGATGTATGCAACTGGTGCACAAAATCTAGGTACTATGTTATCAGGTGCATTTGGTGAAAGTAATGCAGCAGCACAGGCAGCTTTTGCAATCAGTAAAGGTATTGCTATTGCACAAAGTATTATCAATATTCAGCAGGGAATTAGTCAGGCTATGTCTTTAGGCTGGCCTATGGGTATTGCAGCAGGTCTTAAAGTAGCCGCAGAAGGTGCAAGTATTATTAGTACTATCAAAGGTACTTCGATTCAGGGGCAGGCTCATGATGGATGGGACAGCTTACCGAGTACAGGTACTTATAATCTTGAAAAAGGTGAGCGTGTTGTAGGTAAATCACTGAACCAGGATTTAACGAAGTATCTTTCTAATCAGGGTGGTAATAACTCAGGCGATATTAAAATTGAAGCACCTTTGATTATTCAAAGTTCTGGTAATATTTCTGATTCTGATTTTCAGGCTATGTGTGACAAGCACGCTGATACTATTACACAAGCAGTACGTAAATCTCAAAAGAATAATGTGTAATAAATATTTCAAAGCCCGCAGTAAGTGGGCTTATAAAAGGATAAAGTATGACTAATGAAGAATTTAAAAAATTACTGGACGAACACACTGATAAGATTATAAAGGTTTTGCATAAATCAAAAAGGAATAACGTTCAATAAATACCATGAAGCCTACAAGGAGTGGGCTTTTTAGAAAAGGAATATTCACATGTTAAATAATGCCCTAATTAGTGATTACACTTTAACAGATAACATCCCCCAATATCAGAATCAAACCTGGTCAGGGGAAATTATTACACGAATGGTAGGTACTCAATACTTCAGTCTCAGCTTTAAAGTAACTCTGAACAAAAAAGATCGTGCAGAACTCGCTAACTTCCTTGCCTTATATGGTAACGGTAAACCTTTCGATATGTCTCTAGGTTGGTGGGGTACTTACAGCGGTACACAGAATGCAGTGATTCAGGCAACGGCGGCACGTTCAGCAGGAGCTACATCAATTGCTGTAAATTCAAATACTCTGGAAGTAGGTAGTCTTGTTCAGTTCAATGGACATAAGAAGCTATACCGCGTCCTAGCCAATACAGGAACTACTATCACTATTTTCCCTGGATTAGTTAACAGTATCCAGACCAGTGAAGTTATGAAGTACAACAACCTTCAGGGATCATTCATCCTTACCCCTCAAAACTCAGCTTATCAACTTCCTAGTACTAACGTGATTGAATTCACTGTACAGGCTACAGAAAATATCAGGGGTTAATTATGGCGATACCTGATAACGTATTAAATAACCCTGAATTAGTATCGTACTGGAATCTGGTCAGGGGTGATCATAAAACAGCATTGACAGAAAAGGAACTATATCAAAGTGGCATAATGGTTAAGCTAATCGACGTATTGCCACCACAGGGAAGTAACATCTATATTACTGACGCTATAGTAGAACAGAACTATAACGGTATCGTTTATAAACCTGTACCTGATTTACTTGATGCAAGCTTTGCTAATTATGTAGAAAAGAACCAAATCAATAATAACGGTACTACCTTTAAAGTAAGTAATGTCAGTCAGGATTATCTTTCTATGGCATTGCGTGGGCTATGGAACGATGCGAAAGTTAATATCTGGATGGCTATCGTTAATCCTGCTAACGGCTCAATCCTTTATGCTTACCGTATCTTTAGTGGTTATGTTGACTACTTCAGTTCTGATTTTAATAACAGCACTCAAAGTACTACAAACGAAACTACCGTTAACCTTAATAGCCTCTGGAAGAAGTTAGATCAAACGCAACGTTTACTATCAAGTACCAGTATTCATCAAAGCTTACATAAGGGTGATAAGTTCTTTGACCTGATAGGGATACTAAATAGTTCAGAACAAAACTGGAAGGGTAAGTAACAATGAAGAATGGATTCATAACAAAATATCTAAGCAGTCTTTCAGAACAACCATTAGTTTATGGGGTGAATGACTGCCACATTATGGTATTAACAGTAATTGATATGATTTGCGGTACTACTTACCGTGATGAAATCTACGGAAAGTACAGTAACCCAACAGAAGGTAGAAAGTATGCAAAAGAAAATTGCTCTTTCCCTACGCTATTGGGCTTATGTAAAGAAAAAGGTCAGGCAGTAACTGAACCATTGGACGGGGATATTATTCTTGCTTCTGGTCACAGTACGGTGTACTGGCGTGGGAAAGTTATAACGCTATCAGAAGATAAATCGAAATATATCGTTTCATATTACTACCCACAAGAAAAACAAAAAATATACAGATTCAAAGGGGAGTAATATTTTATGGCAATTGCAGCAGTAGCTGTAGCAGTAATCGCAGGTGCATCAGCGGCAGCCGCCGCGTATGCCGCAGGACTTGCATTACTTGCTGTAGTAGCAATAGGTGTAGGTGCAGCCGCTCTATCGTATATCAGTTCATCGCAAATGATGAGCGTTGGTCAATCGGGGGTATCGTATCCGAGTACCAGCAGTACTAACGCACGGTCAACAAGCCCAAGTACCGGTATCCCGATAAGTTATGGCGGTTCTAACCGTAACGCAACAGAGGATGCCTACAATAAGTTAGGCTCTATCGTTGTATGGCAGAACGTATACAAGGGAACTTCCAATACTCTCTGTACCGTGCACTGTATCAGTATCGGGGAAGTAGGCCAGGTTCCGGGTGCACAGTCTGGCGGCGTAATCAAACAGATCTATATCGATAACAGCCCTGTACTGATAGATGGTGCATACATCACTACTGAAGGTCAGATACCTACTTCAATGATGATCGAGAAGTACCGTAAGTACCTTCAGTTAGAAGTACGCTTTGGTAAACCTTCTTACGGTGGTTCTATGACGCTAGCACGTCAGTACGGCGGTGATCGCTGGACTGATGATATGCGGGGTGATGGACTCGTACAGATTTGTAGTGTTATCAAGAAAACCAATGATTCTTTGATTGACGGTATTTTGACTAATGAGAACTATACGCTATCAGTAGAAATGAAAGGGCGGTTGATCTATGACCTAACAGATAATGTAAAAAAACCTAGTTCTAATCCACCAAGCCAGCTTTATGATTTTATCACTAATACAGAGTTTGGTTTTGGACTTGATCCAAATGATATTGATATTACAAGCTTCAGGCAAATGGCACAGTATTGTGCAAATAACCATTTCTATTCGAACGGTTCTATCCAGTACGATAAAAGCTTCAAAGAAAACATTGAAGCAATTCTATCAACATTCGGTGGTGTACTATATGAATCAAACGGTGTGCTTTACCTTACAGTAGATGCACCAGATATACCAGTTCAGCACTTCGATGAAAGTAATATTCTTGGTTTAGTGAATGTAACGACAGGTTCCAAATCTGACTACTTCAATACGATGGATAGTACTTATACTAACCCTGATAATGATTTCTCTCAGGACATTATACGCTTCCCTAGTGATGCAATCAGTAATGAATCAATTGCAGCAGATGGTTATATCATCAAGAAAGATCTAAATTACCTATGGGTGCTTGATAAAACACAGTTAGCAACTCTAAGTAATATCGAACTTCTAAAATCGAAGTACATTAGCAATACGATTACATTCAATACCTACATAACCGATATGAAGGTATTCGATGTTTTCACTATTAGTTTCAAAGAAGCTGGTTTTAGTAATAACAAGTACCGCGTAGTTTCTCGTACCGTACCAATGACAGTAGATAAATCAGGTATCGTTCAGATCACCGCGATTAGTTATGATGATGGTATCTATCAGGGTAAAGATCCTGGTAAGTTCCCACAAGATGGATTGACTAACTTACCGTCACCAACATATGTATCACCGCCAAGTAACTTACAGGCACAACGCTTAGGGGCTACTGTTTCAGGTAATGCAGTATTGCTTACATGGGATCTCAGTCAGGATACATCAGTACGTGGTTACAAAATTCGCTATAAACGCAGCGATTCCGGTACTTGGATCAACATCGGTAACGTAGGGCCGTACACAACCAGTTTTGAGATTTTAAATCTTCTGTATGGGGTTCAGTATGACTTTGCAATAGAAGCCTACAACACGTTGGGTTACACCTCAGAACTAGTAGCTATCTACAACCAGACACCGCAGGTAATCTTTGCTTTACCGAAGATCACTAGCCTAGACATGGTGAACGATGATGTAGGGCTAAACCAGACTTACGCACAGGATTTTATTTTTACATGGGATGATCAGAGCGGCTTAGCCGTGAACGGTAAGACATTCGCAGATTTTTTTAAGTACTATGAAATTCGTGTTTATGACCGCTACCGGAATTACATCAAGTCGTACTACACCACTGTAAACAACTGGACGTATACCTTTGCCATGAATACCAGTGATGGCTTAAGCCGCTATCGTGTATTGGGTATCATCGCACATGGTTACGGTACTGGTATCTACAGCGAGGAAGTACAGATCGAAGTAAGTAACCCACAGCATCCACAGGTATTAGGTATCACCTTACACAGCGGTTACGATGCAGTATACATAGACTGGACAGAATCTAACGTACCGGATTACTCAGGTATCGTTATGCAGATTGCGAAAGATGAAGGTTTCAGTTCAGACGCACACTACTTCAGTAGCTCAAACCGCTACAGTGCATCTTTCAGAGTTGAAGACGGTTCCTGGTTTGCACGTATTGCGGCTTATGATGTGTTCGGACAGGATGAACTTGTATGGTCGCCTACTATCGGCTTTAACCAGAATACGAAGGTTCCATACTCCAAGCTGAATGATGATGTAGTAGATGGTCTACTCAACAGTGATACAGCAACAGGTATCGTTGAGAAACAGATCGTAGATCAGCTTGGTTCCCGCTGGCAGGTACAGGTATCGAACAACGGTAACGTTACAGGTATCGCACTTGCAGCAGATGAGAAAGAATCTGTATTTACGGTTATGGCAGACCGTTTCAGCATCATCAGTACAGATAGTGCAAAGCAAAGTGATAAGGTCTATCCGTTTGTAGTACAGGGTGGTAAGACTTATATTAACTCAGCGGTCATCGCTGATTTAAGTGTCAATACAGCCCAGATAAACAACTTAGCAGTGTCTTCCGCCAAGATTCAAAACGCTGCAATTGATAATACCAAAATCGCTAATGCTGCAATTCGCAATGCACATATCATGAATGGTGAAATTGATTCTGCGAAGATCAGCCAACAGATACAATCCAGTAATTGGGATGGTACAAATGGTTGGATGATTAACAAGGATGGTAATGCTAACTTTGGTAACGCTACTATTCGCGGTACGATATATGCTAATAATGGTGTGCTGAACAATGTTACTATCAATGAGAACTGTAATATTTTAGGTTCGTTAAGTGCTGCAAGGATTGTAGGTGATATATGTAGGCCACAATCTACAGGACTATCTACAGTACCGTTTATCTTTGGTTCTAAGACTGTATCAGGTGGACAACAAGCATTACCGCCTGTAGCGAATCAGCATTATCTAGCGTTACGTATTCGTGGTGAAAACTTTGAGAGGATACTAGATAGTAATTTATATATTACATTGGCATCTTCTGAAAGACAGTATTTTTATGTTCGTATGGGAGGTGATGGTATCGGGCTTACTAATTTGTTTTATTATGATGCAGGTAATGGCGGATCATCAACTACATATCTTTTGAATGGTATTACTGTTCCGGTTGTAGGTCGCGGTAATTGGAATTATATCTATGTGATGTGTACAACGGATCGTAGAAGTAGTGCTTCACTACAAGTACCGACACCATTTCAATCTTTTATCTATCGATCAGGTGATCAACCTTTATATAACTAATAAATACTTTGGCACACGTTGTGCCAAGATAATAAGTATAAAAGGAATGATATGATTGCTACTATAAGTGCGATTGGTTCATTAATTGTTGCTGTACTTGTTCTGTTATGGACAGTCTACCGGGATTTTTCTTCTGATAATACAGTTTTAGAGTCACGGATTAATGGCGTTGAAACTAAGGTTGCTCTTATCGAACAATCACTAGTTGCATTGGAACAAGAACAAGACCAGATGAAAAGTACTCTAAAGAATCTAGAGAATGGGCTACATGAACTGGATCTAAAGATTGAAAGGATTCTGACAATTCTGGATACCAAAAAATAATTAAGGGGCGTAATGCCCCTTTTTTTATTTGTTTACTAATTGTTCTACCATATCGTTTAAGCGATTCGGCGTCTGTACATACCAGCGGCTGTCTTTTGCCTGTTTAATGGCTTCTTTGTAATCATGCACCTTCAACGCTGCAATCATCTTCTTAAACTTCTGAACACCTGTTAAGCCCAACTGAAAAATCATAATGATCATGAAGTCTTGCCAATCGTTAGGAAGATTTAGACCAAGCGTACTGTAATGGATTCGTGCTTTCTGAATATCATTTTCTAGAAGTGCATCAGCTTGTGCTTCAGTAATACCCTGTGAGTAATTCAGACTACTTTCCATCAAATGACCATAGCCGATAGTTTCGTATCCCAATGAATCTTTGTATGGGTAGAACTTACCATTTCTGAAGTACTTTAACTTTGCCTGATACTCTCTAGTACCTTCATACTGTTTTAATCTGTTTTTTAATTCCATTCACTAAATACCTTTATAACAATAATAAGGGTATTTAGTTATGAAAGAATGGAAGGTTTATAACTCTGATGAGTGGACGATAGATGATATTACTAGTGGTGACTATGCTGCATTTCTCTATCTAATGGTTTTCGAAACAGGTGAGTTCTATATAGGTATGAAGCATATCTATGTAAAAGTACGTGACGCTAAGAAGATAAAAGATACATCTAAGGAATCAAACTGGAAAAACTATACCAGTAGTTCAAGGTCAGTAAAGAACATGATTGAAAACGAGGTAGGGTATGAGAAGTACTTATTATGGTGTTTCCCTACAAGTAACCAGACAGCGTTAGTAGAAGCAATCTTGATTGGCCTCTTTGGTACTAGACATGATTGCGTGAACAAAGCAGTACTATGTAAATCAAGACTACCTAAAGATAACGGTGAGACTTTCAAGATAGTGCAGCAATTAATACAGGAATTACAGTAATGACATGGCGAAGAGGGCATAGCCCCGGCGATATGAAAAGGTTCATCAACAGGAACAGCCCGAAGATAGGACAGCAATTCAATAAAGAACTAAGTAAAAGTATGCGTACAGTAACGCAGCAGATGCAGGCAAAGATCAATACAGATGTAGCTGGCGGGGCGGTTCCATTCACTACTAAAAGTATGTTTTTCAACTTCAAGAAGATTAGTGAATTCGAGTCAGTTAATCAGATTATCTTAAAATCTAATCAAACATCCTATCTGAAGTACATCCTAGATCCCCAAAGTGCAGCAACTGTAGAATCTAAAATTATTCCATACAAGAACGCACCTCTGACTAAGCAAGGAAACATCACACAGCTTCGTTCCAGGTCTAAGAACAATAAATATAAAAAGGTAAAGTGCAAGAGCGGTAACACGTACTTAATCGATACTACAAAGAAATCTGCTAAGCGTAATCCAAAACTGGCACGTGAAAAGAGAGTAATTGGCTATTACGGTTCAGTAGGAAGAAGACCACTGTTTGACTACTACGATGAAACCGAAAAGAAAGTAATACAGCAATTAAGGAATTTACGCGGTAGCTTTGATTACCGATGGAGAAATTAAGATGAATAACTTAGAACAATTCCCATGTTACGATCATTCTGTACTAGAAGATTTTTCATTTCAGGCTATCAAGCCAGTAAGTGTTACCATACCATATGATAAAGCACTATCTGGAAACAAGCTTATCAAAAAGAAAGTAGATGATGAACATGGTAAATTAGTAGTGTATAGCTTCAATCATGATAATACACCTCGTGTAAACGTAGACGATGTATTAACTGTTGAGCTAAGTAAAGAGAAGACAGAAGTAAAGGTACTATATTCTTACAATCACATCTATAAAGGTCATCGCGTTTATTCCTGTGTTTGTCAGATACAGGAGGATGTATGATAAGTATTCTTATCGATTTATTTAAAACGGCTACAACGTTCTTTACTAAGAAGCAAGAAAGTAAAGATGAGTTAGTAGCTAAGAACTCAGAGCAACAAAACGAAATTACTTTAGAGGAAACGAAGAAGGGGTTTACCTGGCGGCAAGCACTAGGATACGTACTAACGTTCATTGTGTTTTATAACTACGTTGTGATTCCTATCCTGGCTCTATTCGGGATAGTACTTCCTACGATTCCGCTTGCAGATGTTTGGAGAGTTTTGATAATCTTGATTGGGGGCAACTAAAGATAAAAGGATTATGTATGAGCAACTCGATCACCAGTAGTGTTATTAAAAAGCTTTATGGATTGTCTGCTGGTAAATGCAATATTTGTAAAATATCTTTATTTGAAAATGAAGTTCATGTTGGCGAAATGGCACACGTCATTGCAAAAAAATCGGGCGGAGCCAGAGGCGATGCACTTAGAATTAATGATAACTCTTATGATAATTTAATCTTATTATGTGCAAATCATCATTCTGAAGTTGATCAGAACCCAGAACACTTTACAGTAGATTTGTTAAAAGCAATAAAAAAAGAGCATGAGGATTTCATTGCAAATTCTACAGATTTTTCATCGTTTGCTGCTAATAAAAGGGAATCAGATATTGTTTTCTTAAATGCTTATTTTTATTACACCCCCTTTTTTAGAATGTTAAGTTTTCTTAGTGACCTGCCATATCGTCATCATATCTATCTTCTAGAGTTTGAAGATCAATTTGAGAACATCTTAAAAGATTTGCCTTTTAGTTACCCCCTAAATGATGAATCACTCCAAAAAAACTTTGAAAACTTCATAAATGCAATTAAAATGCTTGACCGCATTCTTTGTGGGTATATTGAGCATAATGGTAGAACTATATGTATATTTGATAGTGCTAACAATGGCTATTATTGCAAATTCAATGGTTCTGATTTACCTTTTGATAAGGCCGATTTAATTGAGGATGAAATATATAAAGTTAAAGATGCATTATATTTTTCGTATAGAGAGCTTATTTCATATATAAGGATGTATTACCCCGAAGTTAAAATGAGTTCCCCCAATTTTTAACTTTAAGTTTGGATGTCTGAATTTTGGTTAGCCAACCTTAAGTTAGGTTAGCGAACCATTTATATGCACTAATATTCATGGCTCATTTTTTTTGCTTACGTTTTTGTTTTTCAACCCAAACTTCATAGCCCAAATAAACAAGTCCTAGGATAGTGATGAGAGAATAAATGATGGCGGAAATATAGTGTTCCGCAGAGAAACTTAGTCCCGTAGCTATAATGGCAGTAACCAGAGCTAGGACATTAAGTATATCAACTCGATTTCGGACAACTTTAAAAAAATTGCATTTTCGTTGAGAAATTTTAGTGCAAGCTAAGACTGTTAACGCAAGAGATTCAGCAGAGTATAATGGTGACAAAGTTGTCATAATATCCTGACGATAATTGTTTTCGACAAGATAGATTCCCATACATAAATTAAATGCCAGATAAAGAGCAGTTATTATAAAAATCAACAAGCCATAAGAAAATCGAATTCCGAGAATTTTCAAACTATCGTTTTTAGTGCCAGAGGTAGACATATCATTTCCTTGATTGACTATTAGAATAGGTATTAATATTTGTACATGTTTCTAATCGCAATATAACTATTCTCATAGCGAAATCAAGTGAATCTGTATGTCAAACGCAATATTAGTTTTGGATACGCAATCTGAGAGCTAAACAAGCATCTTATTATGGCTTTTCTATTGATTCGCATAGTGCAGGAAGGTGTTTAAATCTAGGTGCAGGAATAGGGCGGTTGTCATCCTATCAGTTTTAAGAGCGGCTTGAATCTAAAAAAACATAAAAAGTTGCAGAGCAAACTTGGCTTCAGTTCGAGTCGGGATGCGGCATAGATACTAGTCTGTCCCGGGATCAATGCCACGGTACAAGCGTAGTATGCAAAGTGATTAGGGTTGAATATGACAGTAAAACTCACTATTCTAAAAAACTAAAAGAGTAGAAATTGCTTTTGGGAACCCGAAGTTTCCGGTCGATATTCCGGCGATTGCCGAAGCAGCGGCGAAATATCAGGTGGCGCTGGAGATTAACAACTCTTCCTTTACCCACTCGCGCCCCGGCAGCGAGCCGAACTGTCGCGCTATCGCCGCAGCGGTAAAAGAGGCGGGCGGATGGCTGGCGTTTGGTTCCGATTCCCATACCGCTTTTACCCTGGGAAATTTTGAACATTGCCTGCGTATTGCGCGCGAGGTGGATTTTCCGGAGGAACGCGTGTTAAATGTCACGCCGCGCCGCCTGCTTGATTTTCTGGAAATGCGGGGCGGGAAGCCTCTCGACGCGTTTGCTGACTTTTAACGGCGGCGTCTTAACCTCTGAACGGACTGAAAGTAATGAATGAGTTTTCCATCATCTGCCGCGTGCTTGGCTCGCTGTTTAATCGTCAGCCGCAGGATCCGCTGCTGGTGCCGCTGTTCACGCTGATCCGTGAAGGCAAACTGCAACAGAACTGGCCGCTGGAGCAGGATGAGCTGCTGACACGTCTGCAACAGCATGCCGAACCACAGGCGCTGGCCGCCGATTACAATGCGCTGTTTGTCGGCAGCGACTGCAGCGTGCCGCCTTATGGCTCGCAGTGGCAGGATGGTCCGGCAGAGGCAGAGGTACGTGCTTTTTTACAACAGCGCGGTATGCCGCTGAGCGATGCGCCAGCCGATCACTTTGGCGCGTTACTGCTGGCGGCCTCCTGGCTGGAAGATCAGGCGCAGGAAGATGAGATTCAGGCGCAGATCGCACTGTTTGATGAGTATCTGCTGCCCTGGTGCGGCGCGTTTCTCGGCAAGGTTGAAGCGCACGCCACCAGCGGCTTTTACCGTACGCTGGCAGCATTAAGCCGCGAAGCGCTGCAGGCAATGCGTGAAGAGCTGGCAGAAGCGGAAGAGGAAGCAGAACAAGAGGGCGAAGACGAAGCGTAATTACGCATCGTTGCTGTTTTCTGGTCAGGCCCTTTACCTGCGGTTAAAACGCAGTAGGTACCGGCACGGCAAAACCAAACCGCTACCGGTCTGGCAACCAGTTGGCGGAGGCTGAACCCAGCGGGCTGCCGCTGCGTGACCAGAGCAGCGGAGTGCCGGGCAGCCACAGCGGCGGTCGCAGCCGGTAACCTATGCCCAGCGGGGTGAGTTCCAGCGTATCGCTTTCATCGTGCGGCTGCGTCGGGCCTGGGCCAATCGCTGCTGTGTTGGCTGCGTAAGGATGTGAAGTCAGCAGATGCGCAGTGCGTGCCAGAGAGAGCCGGGCCGTTATGCCGGAGCGATGCGCGACGCGTCGGCGCATGCCTTCCAGCACGGCTGCCGCCATCAGATAACCCGTTGCATGATCCAGCGCCTGGACCGGCAGGGGAGATGGCGCATCGGCAGCCTGCCAGCGCTGGCCCGCATCGGCGATGCCGCAGGCCATCTGCACCAGACTGTCGTAACCGCGTCGATTGCGCCAGGGGCCGCTCCAGCCCCAGGCGTTCAGGCTGACATCCACCAGTCCGGGCGCTAACTGTTGCCGACGTGCATTGTCGTAACCCAGTTTTTCCAGCGCATCGGCGCGATAGCCATGCACCAGCACATCTGCCTGTGCCAGCAGCTGTTCAAACTGCTGTCGCCCCTGCGCGCTTTTTAAATCGAGCCGGGCGCAGCGTTTGCCCTGCATCATCTCCTCTTCCAGCGAAGGCTCCTCCCAGTCAGGGGGATCGAGACGCAGCACCTCAGCGCCCAGCCCGGCCAGAAAACGAGTGGCCACCGGCCCGGCGATGACGCGCGTTAAATCCAGCACTTTAACGCCCCGTAACGGGCGTGCGATCGGAAGAGACCATGCGGGCGGCGCACCCTGCGTCTGCGTTTCCCAGGCGATTAGCGGCTCCTGCGCCACGCATTTCCCCTGTGGGTGCTGCTGCCATTCAGCCAAAGTGCGCATCTGTGCAGCACAGCCGCCGGCATCAATGATGGCCTGCTCAAGCGTCTGTTTTTGCCAGCCGGCAACCACTTTTGCCAGCGCCACACGGTCCGTCTGTTTTCCCAGCACGCGCTCCATCGCCTGACGGTGATGCGGCGCATTAGTATGCAAACGGATCCAGCCGTCAGCGGTGGCGTAGTCACCTGAGAAAACATCCCAGGCGGCAGGCAGCGGGCGATTTATCGGACGAAAAGTGCGCTGGAACCAGCGTGAGGCGAGACGGATATCAACCGTGACCTTTTCAGGATTGCCAACCAGGCCAGCGGCGGACTGCGCCGCCAGTGCCATGCTGGTGGCGGCAAGTTCACTGACCGGAAAAGCTGATGCAAAGGCTTCATATCCCTGCAGGATCATGGGTGGGGGCAAGGTTTCTCCCTTTAGAGCATGCCACAGCTGCTGCCAGAAAAGTGCCGCCAGGTTGCTATCCATATCCTTCTCCCTCAGTTCATTCGCTCTTTCACCTTAGCAATGGATGGACTTTTTTTCCTGTTACGGCTGATGCTTACGTCGTAGCGGCAAACGGGGGAAGCGGGCATGCATACGTAAACGACGGAGATTGATTACTGCGATAGCGGTGCCACAAATAACCAGCAGCGAGCCGATAATTTTAAACATATTCATGCTGTCGCCCAGCACCAGCACGCCCATAATCACGGCCAGCACCGGCGTCAGCAGCGAATAGGGCATCAGCAGGTTGACGTTATATTTTTTCAGCAGCGCATACCAGAGCGAATAGGCCACAACGGAAGAGGCGATAGCGCTATACAAAATGCCGAACCAGCCCCGCCATGAAGCGTGCAAGAGCGCGTCAATCTGATGCGCTTCGGTCAGCCATGAGGTTACGCCTACGATGGGGATTGCCATAAACGACAGCCAGCCGGTCATGGTTAACGGTTTGATTGGCGGCGCTTTTTTGACAATCAGGTTGCTGATAGCCCAGCCGCATGCGCTGGTCAGCAGCAGCGCCAGCACCCACCAGTTGGGGATCGTTGGGCTGCCGGTCAAGACCACCACGCCGCTAAGAGAGATAGCGATGCCAAATAATTGCATCAGCGTTAACTTCTCTTTCAGGATCACCCAGGCGAGCAACATGGCAATCGGCGTGCCCAGCTGTACCAGCACCGCGCCGGTACCGGCATCGGTGTAGCTGATACCGACAAACAGCAGGGAAAAATGCATAAAACCAAAGGTAAATGCCAGCGCCGCCAGCCAGGGCAACTGGGCACGGGTGATACGGGTAAAGGGGATCAGAACCAGCGCGACGACCACGAAGCGCATAAAGGTCATAAATAACGGCGGCAGATCCAGCAGGCCCCATTTAATGGCCACGTTATTAAATGCCCAAATGGAGACGACCATCAACACCAGAAAAAAATGACGCAGAGCCACAACACCATCCTTAATTGTCTGCAATAAATCATTAACTATCATGACAGGTATCGACACACAGACAAGCCTTAGCGCGGCGGTTTTCTTTGCCTGCTTATTATCAGCCCGCACCCAAGTCTCAGAAAAAGTTATGAGACAGCCCTCAACAGAGCTGCAATACTGTGCAACCGAAACGCTCCCGTAACAGGAAAAGAATTCGGTATGGCCTGCACGCAGCATCCTCTTGCAATTATCCAGCTTGAACGGCCCCCGCTTTTCGGTCTGGCTCTCCCATCGTCAGACGGTACTGATGCCGCCGCCCGGCGCGCGCGTGCTGGCCCGCTCCGACGGCGATGATTGCCAGATCATTCGTACGGACCGCATGCGCTATCGGTGCAGTTTCATCCCGAATTTGACGCACACATTATGCAGGCCTGTTTGCCGGAGGGCGCGGATTTTAATCCTGCCGCTCAGCCGGATACCCATCAGCCACGCCTGATTTTACAGCGTTTCTGGCAAAGCCTGCGCCAGCGTGAGCAGCTTAGCGCCTGAGGCGCTGAATCTTTCCGCCGCGCTCACACTTTTCTCCTGTGGCAACTGACAAAGCTGCTGCACTCGGCCATGTTAATAAATGGTTACTTGTTTGTTAGCTGACACCACAGGAGAATCGGTATGCGCTATGCCTGGCCCGGATATAAAGATTCGCTGATAACGCTGCAGCAGCGCTATGGCAACTACATCAACGGTGAATTTGTTGCGCCGGTTAGCGGCGACTATTTCACAAATACATCGCCGGTCGACGGCTCGGTTATCGGCGAATTTCCGCGCTCCGGCCAGCAGGATATTGAAAATGCGCTGGACGCGGCGCATGCCGCTGCCGATCGCTGGGGTAAAACCTCGGTACAGATACGCTCTCAGCTGCTGCTGAAAATTGCTGACCGTCTGGAACAGAACCTGGAGCGCCTTGCGGTACATGAGACCTGGGACAATGGCAAACCGGTGCGTGAGACCCTGGCGGCCGATCTGCCGCTGGCGGTGGATCACTTTCGCTATTTTGCCGGTTGTATTCGTGCGCAGGAGGGCACGGCGGCGGAGATTGATGAGCATACCGCCGCCTACCATATTCACGAGCCGCTGGGCGTGGTTGGACAGATTATCCCGTGGAATTTCCCGCTACTGATGGCGGCCTGGAAACTGGCACCGGCACTGGCGGCCGGTAACTGCGTGGTGCTGAAGCCTGCCGAGCAGACGCCGCTGTCGATCACGCTTTTTGCTGAGCTGGTGGGCGATCTGTTGCCGCCGGGCGTGCTGAACGTGGTACACGGTTTTGGTCGCGAGGCGGGCGAAGCGCTGGCGGGCAATCCGCGTATCGCTAAAATCGCCTTTACCGGTTCTACTGCAACCGGCACCCATATTCTGGAGCTGGCGGCGAAAAACCTGATCCCGTCCACGGTGGAACTGGGCGGTAAATCGCCTAACATCTTCTTTGAAGATATTATGCAGGCGGAGCCTTCTTTTATTGAGAAAGCGGCAGAAGGTGTGGTACTGGGCTTTCTTAATCAGGGCGAAGTGTGTACCTGTCCATCGCGCGCGCTGATTCAGGAATCGATTTACGAGCCGTTTATCGCAGCGGTGATGGCGCGGATAAAAACCATTCGACGCGGCGATCCGCTCGATACCGAGACGATGATCGGCGCGCAGGCTTCGCAGCAGCAGTTTGATAAAATTCTCTCTTATCTGGATATCGCGCAGCAAGAGGGCGCAGAGATCCTGACGGGTGGCGGCATTGAGCCAACTGAAGGGCAACTGCAAAGCGGCTACTATATACAGCCAACGCTGTTGAAAGGCAGTAATAGTATGCGGGTGTTTCAGGAGGAAATCTTCGGACCGGTTGTGGGCATTACCACCTTCAAAGATGAGGCGGAAGCCATCGCTATTGCCAACGATTCCATTTACGGTCTCGGCGCAGGCGTCTGGACGCGCGATATTAACCGCGCCTGGCGCATCGGACGCGCCATCAAAGCGGGTCGCGTCTGGACTAACTGCTATCATCTTTATCCGGCGCACGCGGCGTTCGGCGGTTATAAAAAATCGGGTATTGGTCGTGAAACCCACAAAATGATGCTCGATCATTATCAGCAGACCAAAAACCTGCTGGTGAGCTACAGCATTGAGCCGCTGGGCTTTTTCTGACTTTGCCTTCCCGCCTCAGGGGCGTTCCACGCCCCTTTTTTTATCCTTTGATGCCAATTTTTGCAGGCCTGGTTCCCGACGATCTATGCTTAGCTTTTATCGTAACGCAACGGGACGTCTATGACCGTAGGGATTTTGCTGCTGGCAGCTGGAGAAAGTACGCGCTATCGCGCCGCCTGCGGTCGTCATAAGCTGCTGGAGCCGATAGAGGGCGAACCGATGCTGGCGCGCAGCTACCGTATCGCCAGAGAAAGCGGCCTGCCGGTGGCGGTGGTGCTCAGACCAGAGCCGCTGGCGCTGCGGCGCTGTATTGGCGGCGCACGCCAGATTATCCTGCCGAGCACGGGCATCGCCAGCTCTGTCGCCGCCGGGGTAAAGGCAACGGCACACTGGCATGGCTGGCTGATCATGCTGGCGGATATGCCGTGGCTGAGTCCGGCAACGCTACAGCAGACGGCAGAGGCGCTGAAAGTGCATCAGCGGGTGCGCGCCTGCTGGCAAGGTCAGCCAGGTCATCCGGTGGGCTTTAGCCAGGAGTGTTATGCGCAGCTGGTGACGTTAAGCGGCGAAACGGCAGCGCGTGAGCTGTTAGCGCAGCATGACGTTTATCTGCTGGCGACGCAGGACAGGGGCGCGGTACGTGATGTCGATCTGCCGTCAATGCTGTCGGGAGAGGGATAATGCAGTCACTTGATCAACAGGTTATTGACCGCGCGCTGCAGTGGCATCAGCAGGGAGAGTGCGTCTGGCTCTGTACCGTATTGCACAGCTGGGGATCGGCGCCGCGCGCGCCCGGTGCGCTGCTGGTGGCAAATCAGCAGGGACAATTTTGCGGGTCGCTCTCCGGTGGCTGTATTGAAGAGGATTTTCTTGCGCGCTTACAGCAGGGAACTTTTAACGCAGCCAGCCAGATAGTGCGCTACGGTGAAGGCGGGCTGGCAACATCCACCCGGCTGCCGTGCGGCGGGGTGCTGGATGTGCTGATTGAACGGCTGCTGCCGGACGCAGCCAGCCTGAACCATCTCCGCCGTCTGCAGCAGGCGCTGGCGGGCGGCGATCGGCTGCGCAAGCAGATTGTAATAGGGCAGAGCGCACAGCTGGAAACCGAGAGCGACCGCGTGCCGCGCGCATTGTGCTATGACCATGACAGCGTATCGTTATCAGTAGGCAGCGTGCCGACGCTGCTGCTGGCAGGCTATTCAGCGGTAGCCGGTGAATGCCTGCGCCTGGCGCTGATGCTGGGCATGCAGGTTATTGTGTGTGAACATCGTGATGCCTTCTGGCAACAGCTTCAGGAGCACCATTTACCGCAGCCGCATTTGCGCTGTATCAGTCAGCACCCGGCGCGCTATCTGGAGCTGCACGGCGCAAGCGATCAAACCGCGGTGATCTGCGCCACGCACGATCCGCGTGTGGATGATCTGGCGCTGCTGGAGGCGGTAAATACGCCCGCTTTTTATCTGGGAGCCATGGGATCCGCCAGCAACAGCCAACAGCGGCTGGCGCGTCTGCGTCGGATCGGTGAGCTGGATGAAAGCGCGTTACAACGTATTCATGCCCCCATTGGCCTGCCGATCGGCAGTAAAACACCCACGGAGATCGCGTTGGCGATTATGGCCGATATCGTACGTGTCAAAAATGGGCGTTGATTATTCGCAGCTTACTGTTAGTTACTTTCTGATGTTTCAGAAACGCATAGCGATCATAATAAGAACATACGGCCAGCACGGCGCTGTTTGAGTTAACGACGTCAGCATATAAACCACGCTCTCATGAAAACGATAAGAGAAATATCGGAAAAAAAGCCGCTTACCCTGTTGATTTGGCGTAATGGTCCGATATTACTATGCTTAAAAGGATGCATTTTCACTGGAGAGAACTGATGTCAGTAAGCCGTAGCCTGTTTGACGAGCGTGATGAAACGCTGGATGCTCTTGAGGAAAGCCTGATTGCAGTGAACTTGCCGGGACGACAGCCGCTTCATCTGAGCGACAAAGAACGTTTCCCTGCGCTGATGAGCGAACATTACAGCGCGCTGCGCGATCCGCTTTATGACAGCGATGAGCGGGTGTTCTGGCGTTAACATCCCGCTGCGGATGAATATATTCCGTTAACTTTTAGGCAGGAGAAGCGGCCTCGCGCTTCTCCTGCTGTTTCGTTATAGCGCGGTGGTTTTGAAAATCGCCACACTGCGGCTGAGCTGTGACGCCTGATCCTCCAGCGCCGCCGCAGCGGAAGCGGCCTGTTCCACCAGCGTAGCGTTCTGCTGCGTGACCTCATCCATCTGTGTAACTGCCAGACCGACATGTTCAATACCGTTTGCCTGCTCACTGGAAGCCTGGGAAATCTCAGTCATGATCTCAGAAACACGCTGGATGGAAGTCACGATATCTTTCATCGTAATGCCAGCATCGGCGACCAGCGAGGTGCCTTCGGTTACACGTTCTGAAGATTGATGGATTAGCTGCTTGATCTCTTTCGCTGCGGTTGCACTGCGCTGGGCCAGTGCGCGCACCTCGCTGGCAACTACCGCAAAGCCGCGCCCCTGTTCGCCTGCACGTGCGGCTTCCACAGCGGCATTCAGCGCCAGGATGTTGGTCTGGAAGGCGATGCCTTCAATGGTGCTGATAATATCCACGATATGCTGTGAACTTTCTGCAATCGCTGACATGGTGACGACGACCTGATCTACGACTTCGCCACCGCGTAGCGCCACCTGCGACGCATCGCTGGCCAGTGTGCTGGCATGCCGGGCATTAGAGGTATTCTGCCGCACCGTAGCGGTCAGCTGCTCCATACTGGCCGATGTCTCCTCCAGCGACGCTGCCTGCTGCTCGGTGCGGCTGGAGAGATCGATATTGCCTGTCGCCACCTCTTTCGCTGCGTTATCAATTGAGGCCGACGCATTTTGAATATCAGAGACCACGCGCATCAGTTGTGCCTGCATCGATGCCAGCGCGTTAATCAGTACGCCGGTTTCATCACGCGAGTTTGCAGAAAGCGGAGTCGTCAGATCGCCGGTGGCAATTGCCTGAGCGGCATCCACTGCGCGTTGTAATGGAAGGGTGATTGCGCGCGTCAGCACATAGCCCAGCGTTATGGCAATAGTTAAGCCGAACAGTGCACCAAAAATCAGCGTCAGCGTGGTTTGCGATGTGATTGAATCCACGGCGGCCTGGCGTTGCTTAACCAGTACCTGCTCTGCTCCAGCGAATTCATTGATAATGGCGCGCATGTTATCCATCTCCGCTTTACCGGTATTGGCTTCAAACGCCTCAATAAATGCCTGCCCGGTCAAGGTACCGGCATCGGCGGCGCGACGGTTTTCCAGTAGGCGTGCGGCAAAATCGCTTTTCCAGGTCTTCTCAAATTCCAACAGACGATCCAGACGTTGCTGCTGGACAGGGTTATCCGACGTTAACTGGCGGGCCTTTTCCAGATGCTGCAGGAATACCTTTTGCCCGTCCGCATACGGCTGCAACATATCTTCTTTGCCATTAAGGGCATAACCGCGCAGGCCGGTCTCCATATTAATCAGGCTCTCAACCAGCCCTCGGCTTTCATCAATAACCTGCCAGGTATGCACGTTCCAGCTATTTGCTGTGATGATACGCGAAAAGTTTAAGTAAAAAGTCGCGCAGATAACTAACATCACTGCGACAACCGCCCCGAAAGCCAGAATAAACTTTCGCTTGATAGTTAAATTTCTAAACATGTGTTATTACCTGCGAACAGAGGTCAGTCCAGTTGAAGTGTTATTGTTGCTTAAGCATCGGCGGGGAAAGCGAAACCTTTAGCAGGTATACATAAGAAAGGTGCATGTTTTTTTTGCGGCTGTATTCGGCTGATCATCGATGCTATCGCGCCGAGAAAAAATCACAACGCAGGCTAGATGAGAGGGCAGGGTGATAAAATCAAATCCATGCACAAGCGCATTAGGGGCGTCGCTATTTTTACTGTTGACGCTGCCGATCTTGGCGAAGTAAGCAGCGTGGGAATAGTGCTGTGCTGTAGACGCAGGCGTCAGAAATGTAAAATATTCAAAAGGATTTCTGATAAATTCATGGATGAAATGCTGGCTATTCTGCAGGTCATCAAAGAGAGATTCTCTGTTCTGTTATGCGCTGATAATTAAGCGCCAGATCGACAAGGCGATTTGAAAATCCCCATTCGTTGTCATACCAGGCAAGGGTTTTGACCATATTGCCACCGATAACCAGCGTTGACAGCCCGTCAATAAGCGATGAACGCGGATCGCCCTGATGATTAACCATCGATGCTACGCTGCCCATGGCTTGCCTCCATGGCCGCCGGCAGCGTGCCCAGCAGAGAGTCATATTTCAACAGGTGAGCCAGCGTTTTGCTGTCTGTCAGATTGTTTATCGCCACAATCTGCAGCGCCGGGTTGCCCAGTGCTGCGCGTAGTACGTTGCGCCCGATCCTGCCAAATCCATTAATACCGATTCTGACCATGATAACCCCTTGTCTGTTGTCCCGGGTGGCGCGCAGAGAAGAAGAAGCGGCAACCTGTTTTGGGTGTGTTTTTCTGAGAATGATGTTAAAAAATAAATCTTTTAACAAAATATTATGAGTATGCTGGCGCGACTGCCCGGTCGCCTTGCAGCATTAAGTCTGTCTTTCACAGGAGCGTCGCGTGTCTGTTAACATCCCTCAGCATTTAATTCCCTCCGATCCGCGTTTTGGCTGTGGCCCTTCATTAATTCGCCTGGAAGATCTGGCCCGCCTGCAACAGCAAGGGCCGCATCTGTTAGGCACCAGTCATCGCAAAGAGCCGGTAAAAGCGTTATGTCGGGAAATTCAGGATAACCTGCGCAGCTATTTAAATGTTCCTCAGGACTACAGCATCGTGCTGGGGAACGGTGGCGCGACGCTATTGTTTGATATGGTTGGACTTGGGCTGGTGAAAAAGCGCATCGTTCATCATGTCTGTGGCGAGTTCTCTGATAAATGGTTTAACGCTTCCCGACGTATTCCCTGGATCGAGGCGGAAAAGCGCCAGGTAGAAAATGGGCAGGGCAATGTGATGACGCAAGGCGAAGGCGCAGACGTTGTTGCCGTTACGCTGAACGAAACCTCTACCGGCGTAATGAATACCCTTTTGCCGGACGTTGATGAGCACTGCCTGCTGGCGGTAGATGCCACCAGCGGCGCGGGACAGGTAGCCTGCGATATTTCCCGTACCGATCTCTTTTTCTTCTCTCCGCAAAAGGTTTTCGCCAGCGAAGGAGGGCTGTTTGTGGCCTTGCTGTCACCGAAAGCGAAAGCCCGTATCGCGGAGGTCGCCGCGGATCGTGAGCGCTATATTCCGGTTTTTGCCGACTGGCGGCTGGCGCTGAGTAACAGCGAGCAGGCGCAAACTTATAATACGCCAGCCGTGGTAACGCTATGGCTGTTTGCTGAGCAGGTTAAGCGGATGAATGCGCTGGGATTCGCGCAGGTAGAGCAGCAGGCAAAAGAGAAGGCCGAGTGGATCTATCAATGGGCGCAGACGCATAACAGCTTATCCTGCTATGTGGCGGATCCGCGGGCGCGTTCAACCACGGTGGCGACCATCGACGTTGCCGATTCGGTTGACGTAAGCAAGCTGACAGCCTGGCTGGAACAGCGGCAGCTGGTTTATGGTATTGATGGCTACCGGGCGCTGGGCCGTAACCAGCTACGCATTGCGCTATTTCATAATATTTCGCTGGATGATTTGAAAAAGCTTACGGCGTTAATCGATTATCTGATCGACTGCGGGGGATTTGCCGCATAAAAAATGCGCCCGCAGGCGCATCATGCTTAGTGCAGGCAGCACTGCTTATATTTTTTACCACTGCCGCAGAAACAGGGATCGTTGCGGCCTGGCTTTTGCTCGGTGACGATTGGCTGCTGCGGCGCAGGCACCGCTTCCGGCTGGGCGATCCAGTAATCGTGCAGCGCCAGCGCAGCAGGGCGAATGGCGGCAAATCGTGCTTCCATCTCTTCCGGGGAAAGGTTTTCCAGCTGCGGGAAATTTTCCTCTTTACCGTGCAGGGCGATGGCTTCCAGCGCAGGTTGTAAATCTTCCGGCAGCGTTGACCAGTCGCTCAGCGCCACGCCGCGCATATAGCCAAAGCACCACTCTTCCACCACGGTGAAATCCTGGCCTTCGGTTTCACGTACGCCAAACAATGGATCGAACTGCTCGGGAAAATCCGCAAGACGATCGGCAATATCGTTCATATGCTGGAAGCAGAGCTCCATAAAGCGGTTCATTTCACGCTCGTTGCTCCATTTCGGAATGCGCTTCTCACCGCCCCAGAGCGCTACCAGCCATTGGGCTGGCTCAATGGTTTTCGGACCGGAAAGCACGGCGGTCAGCAGGCCATCCAGCTCGGCAACATCCACGATTGACTCCTCGCTGCCATATTTATCCAGCATTTCGTCAAGCCATTGCAGCTCTTTCTCGGTCAATGGGCCTTCTTTCATACTGTTGCCTCCTGGGCGCTTAGATTTAAAACCGCAGCAGTGTACACGCTTATCCGCTCAGCTTAGCTATAAATATGACAACTGGCCTGGCGAGGCGGCGAGGGAATCAGGCGTCGGGTTTATTTTTGCCATTATTTTACGACGGCACTAACCAGCATCTATGCCTGCTTTTTGCAACAAGAACGTTGAAAGTGATTTTGCGATCTGTTTCGGAAACCCCGGCAACTCGTGAGTGGCTTTTCCTTTATCCGACCCGTTCGTATTCTGATAAATTTTACTGAAATTAACAGGCTACTTTGCAGCACTGGCTATTATGATCCAGGATTATTACTTACCAGACAACAATCAGGGTAAGGGAGAAAATATATGTCAGAAAAATACCGCAGCTGTATTGAAGCCTGTTATATCTGCGCCGCAACGTGTGATTACTGTGCCACGTCATGTTTGAAGGAGGCGGATGTCGATATGATGCGTGAATGTATCCGCTCGGACATGCAGTGTGCCGCCATCTGTCGTCTGGCCGCGCAGTTTATGACGCTTGAAAGTGAATTCTCTGCTGAACTCTGCAACCTCTGCGCTGATATCTGTCAGAAATGCGGCGATGAATGCGCGAAACATGAGCACAACCATTGTAAAAAGTGTGCCGAAGCCTGTCACCGGTGTGCCGAAGAATGCAGAAAAATGGCCGCCTGATAATGCGGAGGCCAGAGAGCTGACTGGATACGCCTTTCTGATATTCAACGTAAAGCGTTTCTTTTGGGCAGAAGACACCCCGGCTCTGTGAGATACGCCAGACATTTGCGCCAACTGAGCAAGGTTGCTTACGCATAAAATCTGACTGATCTCTTTTCACTGTCCCGACAACAATCCTGTTCCGCACCGGAAAGAGAGACTGGTTTTATAAAGGTCGTTGAAATCCTGTATTTCAGGCCAGCTGCCATCTAAAAAATACTCCTTCTAATGGAGCGGCTTCTTGCTCTTCCGATGCTGCCGAACGGCAGGAGCGTGCTGATTTCGGTGCTCTTTTTTTAACTCAGGGACGGGCATATAACAGCGGTGGGTTTGACTCCACCCCGGTGGGCTTTACAGGCAGCGCTGCGATTTATACCCCTGGCCGCCATGTCGTGGCAAAACAGGGGCGGGCTGCTGCTTTGTTCATGAACGGGCTATCTGGCTGAAGAGGGACTCAAATGCTGAACATTGCAGCCATCTTTTTGTGTATTACTGCTCTACTGGCGTATCTCAACCGGCGTTATGTTGGGCTGCCGTCGGCTATCGGCGTTATGGCCATTGCGCTGGTCATTTCCCTGTTTAATATGCTCGCCGACACGTTGGGAATCCCTGTTTTACGGACGCTTGAGCAATCTCTGGTTGAATCCGTAGATTTTTCCGAGCTGCTGATGCAGGGGATGCTGTCACTGTTACTGTTTGCCGGCGCTTTACATGTGGATCTGCATAAGCTGCGTGCCTACCGGTGGCAGGTGGCTTCACTTGCCATTATCGGCACGGCATTCTCAACCGTCATCATTGGCGTGTGTTTATGGGGAATTCTTACGCTCACCAGCCTGCAACTGCCTTTCGCTTATTGCCTGATTTTTGGGGCATTAATTTCACCTACTGACCCGATTGCCGTGATTGGTATTTTGCGTTCTGCCGGGGCACCCAAAAATGTTGAGCTCGTTATGTCAGGCGAATCGCTCTTTAACGATGGGGTCAGCGTGGTTTTGTTTTCACTGATTCTCTCCATGATTACCAGCGCTGAAGCCCCCGGCATTACGGAAGCTATGACTCTTCTTATCAGGGAGGCGGGGGGTGGGGCCCTGTTGGGAGGGGGTGTTGGTTACATTATTTATTTAATGCTCAAAAGCATCGACAGCTATCAGGAGGAAGTGCTGCTTACCCTGGCTGCGGTACTGGGCGGCTATGCGCTGGCTACGTACCTCGAAGTATCAGGGCCGCTGGCTATGGTAGTCATGGGGCTTATCATTGGGAATCAGGGCCGCTCAAACGCAATGTCAGAAGAGACGGAACGCCATATTGATATGTTCTGGGAGCTTATTGACGAGATACTCAATGCCGTGCTGTTTGTGCTGATTGGTCTGGAGGTGATATTGATTCATTTTACCCATAAGCTTCTGGGCGTGGCATGCATAGTTATTCTTCTGACGCTTTTTACCCGGCTACTGACTGTGGGCCTACCTATCGGCCTGTTTAACCGTATTTTCAGGTTGCCGAAGGGGGCATGGGCGGTGCTGACCTGGGGTGGGTTACGTGGCGGTATCTCAGTGGCATTAGCGCTTTCCCTGCCGACAGGGGAGCATCGCGACACCGTCGTGTCGCTTACCTATCTTGTCGTAGTATTTTCAATACTTGTTCAGGGTATGTCCGTTGGGAAGCTTGCCCGTCGCATTATACGACCAGATTAAGTTTTATAATGGCAATGCTGCATCACCTGAAAAAATGAGTTGCAGTTAACCCTATATGGCTAAGCGCCCGTACCCACAGACCCGGGAATTTCCTTTAATTAATGTAACTACCGGAGAAATAATGGAAGGGATATTTTTCAGTAGCGGCTCTGCGCTTGTTCGCACGCTGATTATTGGCATTCTTGCTTACGTTAACCTCATCATATTGCTGCGCCTGTCAGGTCGGCGTACGCTGTCTAAAATGAACGCGTTCGATCTGGTGGTTACGGTGGCACTGGGGTCAACGTACGCTACGGTCTTGCTTAACCGCAACGTGTCTCTTGCCCAGGGGACGCTCGCGTTTGCCCTGCTGATTGTGTTGCAGTATGGAGTCACCTGGTCCAGCGTCAGAGCTGGTTGGTTCCGCAAGCTGGTAACCGGTGAGCCAGCCTTATTATTCTATCAGGGCCATTTTCTTACCCAGGCGATGCGGTCGTCCCGTGTAACAAAAGACGAAGTCCGTTCAGCTATCCGGGCAGGGGGCTTTGCTGCCCTGGAAGACATCGAAGCGGTGGTGCTGGAAACAGACGGGAGCTTTAGTATCGTCAGGTCTGGGGCGGAAGGCCGTTCCGCGCTTTCTGACGTCACCATACAGAACTCCGATGACTGAATTTTCAACCAGCGCCGTTTAGCACGAAGTGGCAAGGCTGAGGGAGCGTTCGATCTGCAAAAACGGACACCACACTCACGTTGTATCCGTTTCAAAATACCCTCAGCGGGAACTACTCATTGCCCCATTGATTCAGGAATGTGGCTATCTCATCAATACGCGCTTCATCGATACCGGCTTCATCAGCGATCTCTTTCTGCGCATCCTCACTGATCTCTTCGTTATTCATTAAGCGCGTAATCAGCAGTTGAAAATAGTGCGCCAGAGGATCGCGTTCTGCGTCGCTCACCGCCCTGGTCGTTTCCGTCGAATACTCATCCACGATGTCATAAAATTTAAGCGGTATTTCTTTGTTCATAAAAGATCCTCAGGGACTGTGTTTGGTGTCAGTTGCTGTTTGCATCGTCTGGCCTGAATAATATCATTCTTGTTGGGTTTTTTGGTCATCCAGTTGGGGCAGGGCGTTAAGGCGATCGGTTTTATGCCGGGAGCGGGCTGATGGCTGGCAAAGGTGATAAAAGAGTTGGCTATCACGGCGCACACAGGCCGATAGCCAGTGTTGAAATTCTGCTTAAGCATGGCGCAAAATTTCAACACCGGGTCAGTACGCGTTATTTCAAACCTTGAGCAGCTTCACTGTGGCATCTATGTCTATTTCATCTTCCGAGAAGATTAACGTGGTTCCCTGAAAGGTAGTGATTGCCAGTTTTTTCAGTGAACGCATCTCACCAGGCTGCGCCGCTGATTTCGGCCTGATGCTTCTCATCAGTACGCCCACAGACAGTACGGGGCTTTCTTTATCGATGCGGGTATCGGCAGGCACTTCTTCGCTGTAAACCAGGTAGGATTTGATTGAGGTAAGCTTAACGCGCTCGCCTGCAATATAGAGATATTTACTTTCCGGTAAGACTTTTACCGCATATGCTGACAAGCCCTTGCTGTTGGTGGTGGGCTCGAAAGTTACCGCCGCATCTTTCTTTATCAGTTCAGGGTTGGCGACCTTGATCACATGAAAATAACGATTCTCGCCGTTTTCATCTTTGATAAATCCAAAACCTTTATCCTGAAACCACGTTGTGATTGTTCCGTTCATCGCCATTACCGCCTGATTAATCGTTTATCTACTGACTTTTTGCAGCGCGCAGTGTAAAGCACATTGCCTGCGCAGACCATGTCTTTGGTTTAACTCTGGATGATAAATTTCAGGTATGCGAGGGGATAGCCTGGTAAAAGAGTCAGCGACACAGAGTGGATCCCGCACACAAACGTAGCGGAGCGGGAGTGGAGCAGGATGAGAGGTCGTTGCTTCCAGTGGATTATCCACAACAGAAAACAGGCGGCCGGGGTCCTTAGCCAGACAATGGTCGCTGATAAAAAAATCCACGCATCTGCGTGGATTTTTTTACCTGTGATTGCCGGGAAAACGCGTTGAGATCCCCGACAACAACTGAAGCGCTTAGGCGTTAAACTGTTATTAACCCATCATATTATTGATTTTTAATATTTTAATTAATGAATCCTATTTTTTGTACTCATCATTGTACTCACTTTTGAGTTCGCTAGGTTTTCAATGCGATGATCGTAGGTTCGACTGCTCTTATGAGTATTATAAAACAATCGTTTAATTAAATCCTGTTCATAAATTCTTCCCTCTTTCCTTCTCGCGTACTTATTCAGCACGATATAGCCCTAAGGATAATTACCTTAATGAAAGCGTTAGTTTTTGACCGTTGGCTGAAATTCGATTGTTGCATATAGTGGTGTAACGGCATAAATACTGGACAAGATGATGAAAAAAGAAGGAAAAATACTAGCACTAAGGAAATGGTTCAATCCTGATAACTATGACGATTTGAATGATCTGACTGGATTTGCCCCTATATATCCAGACATCAAATGTTTGTTGGTTTTAATACGGCATCCGAAGATGAACTCGAAACGGTCAATGAGGAAGAAGAGCAACAGATTTTTTCGGGTAATCCTCTTCTTACTTTTTCGCTAAGGGCCTGGGAAGCCTCTGCATCAGAACACAACTTAGAAAGCGATCAGCATATCAAGCATTTTCCTGTTGGCTGGCTTTATCTGGCCGTGGTTATCGACCTGTGGTCGCGGTCAGTCATTGGCTGGTCGATGTCCTCGCGGATGACAGCACAGCTTGCCTGCGGTGCATTACAGATGGCGTTGTGGCGGCGTAAACGTCCGGAAAATGTCATCGTGCATACAGACAGAGGGGGTCAGTACTGTTCAGCGGATTACCAGAGCTAACTGAAACGCCATAATCTGCAGGCCAGTATGAGTGCCAGAGGCTGTTGTTACGACAATGCCTGTGCGGAAAGCTTCTTCCACACGCTGAAGGTTGAATGTATCCACGGAGAGGACTTTGCCGGCCGGGAAATAATGCGGACCATGGTGTTTAATTATATCGAGTGTGATTACAATCGGTGGCGACGTCACAGTGCCTGTGGCGGCCTCAGCCCGGAACAATTTGAAAACGAAAACCTCGCTTAGGGCTGTGTCCACATTACGCGGGTAGGATCAGATCCTCTTCCGAATTCAGATTTAGAACTGCTCCTGGTTTTACATACTGCGTTGCCGCAGCAGGGGGGATGGCCGATCCATCTAGGTCCGCATAAATAGGTGATCACAGACGGCATATAAAGCGCATTTATGTAGCTTGCAGTCCCCCGTTAAGCAAGTTAGCCTGCTGCTTCATACGTAAAATTATCTCTCTGTTACAGGTAATATCAGCAATGGCGTTGATCCCAAAAAATTATTCGCGGCTTGAAAGCGGCTACAGCGAAAAAGCACTAAAAATCTATCCGTGAGTATGTGGCCGCTGCGCGCGCGAATTTGTCTATTCAAATCTGCGCGAATTAACCGTCCATCATATCGATCATGACCACACCAACAATCCAGAAGATGGCAGTAACTGGGAACTATTTTGACTCTATTGCCATGATCACGAACATTCGAAATACACCGAAGCCGATCAGTACGGTACAACCGTTACCGCCGGAGAGGACGCGCAGAAAGATATTGCTGCAGCAACCCATAATCCCTTCGCGGATTTAAAGACGATGCTCAATAAAAGAAATAATATTGCAGAAGCCTGTTTCTGGCATTAATCAGCCTGACGCGGGCGCACAGCCGCCTGAATTGCCCGCCTTGTAAATGTAGCCTGGCGTGGGCGCACAACTGCCTGTCAGCGATAAGCGTTACCCTGAAATAGTTAACATGCGATATTCAGCCATTCAAACAATCAGCGTAATCACACTATCTGCAGCGATGAAATAGTCGCCATGGATGCGATAGCCTGCGTGCAGGCCGGGTGCCAGCGGACTGGTCAGTTCCAGCGTAAAGCGATTTTGCTGTGGGTCAAGCCCACATAGCTTTGCGGCTTCAAAGCCAAAAATATGCTGCGCCTGTGGATAGAGTGCTTTGAACAAACTCTCTTTGGCGGAAAAAGCGATAAGCAGCGCGGTCTCATAGGGAAGAGATCGCGTATCTAATAGATTGCGTTCGCTGGCGGTGGTAAAGGTAGTGGCAATCTCCCGCATCACCTCCGGCCGAAGCGTTTCAATATCCACGCCCAGGCGTATGTTGGCACGGTACGGTGCCAAAATCGCAATCGCCCATTTCTCCGTATGGGAAATACTGCCCCACCACCCAGCGGGCCAGACGGGCGCCCGATCGGCACCCATCGTGACGGCGCTCTCGCATCCCGCGTTCTGTAACAGCTGACGGGCGGCATAACGGCCAGCAAGATAGTCTGCCCGGCGTTTTGCCACAGCAGATCGCAATCCATCCGGGAAGGCTATCGACAGTTGCGTAAAGAGCGCATCGCGGTAACCGGGGCTGTCAAAAGCGACTAAACAGACGCTCACCTCCGGGTGACGCGTCACCACGCCCAGGCTTTGCTGGTATATAAATGTGGATGGCGTAATGTGCTTTGCAAAAGTGAACATAGTTGTTATGCGTGAATACCGCGTTGTGGTTAATTTTTACAGCCTGAATAGATCTGCCCGGCTATCCCTGACGTGCGGTTTGACTCGGCTCATCTGTCTGAGAAGGGCTGCCCTCCGGCAAAATACGCACCAGCACCCGCTGTCCAATGCGGCTTATCGGCGCATCCAGGGTAAGTACACATTCTACGATCCGCGTATCCTGATTGACGCTGGGATCGTCAGTTCTTTGGCGTGCGCCAAACACATCACCCAGGCGTAAAACCCGTGCCTTAAAAACACGATTGTCATTATTTTCCAATGTCACTTCAGCCTGCTGGCCGGGTTTGACCACATTCACGAAAACATCTTCCAGTTCGGCGCGCACGATGCGTGGCGTATTCGGCGCGAGCACAAAAAGCCGGGTTACGTTGAGCGTAGATGCGCCTTCGCCTGGCTTGGCCTCACGTTTTACAATGCGTCCATCGATCGGGGCAGTCACTAAATATTTCTGGACCTCAAGTTTAGCGGCTTTGGTCTCGGCGTTAGCCGTATCCAGCGTGGCCCGCTTTAGTGCCAGTTCTCGTTGTTGTAACACCACCTGATCGGCCGCGTTATCCCGCGTCTGTACTGAAATGATATGATTATTGAGCTTAGCGACGCGATTATATTCACGTGTTGCAATCAGCAATTTCTGCTGTGCCCACTCAAGGTCACGCTCTGCCTCACGCTGCTGGTTCACTTTCACTTCGAGAGCATCCCGTGCTTCGTTATCCTCAATACGTGCTAACAGCTGTCCTTTTTTTACCTCTGAGCCTTCTTCCACCAGAATCTCTTTAATGATGCCGGGACGCGGTGCATCAATACTTATCAGGCCGCCCTCAATGCTGATATACCCTTTTGCCACGGCAACCCAGGGAGAGGCGGGAGCCGCCTGAGTCGTGGGCAGGTTTTTTTCATCACAGCCACTTAACGTAACAAGGGATATTGCCAGGACGCAGAGACGAAGAGCGTTTTTCATGGTCAACACGATCTCTCAGGAAAGGAGCGGATATCATCGGTGATACAGCCATCTTCAATGGTGATCACGCGGTCGGCATGGTCGATCAGGCGATTATCGTGAGATACCGCAACAACGGTGGAGTCTTTTTCGTGCGCAATATGATGCAGCAGGTCAATCACGGTTTGTCCGTTGTGTTTATCCAGGGCGCTGGTGGGCTCATCCGCAAACAGCAACGGTGGATCTTTCACCAATGCCCTTGCGATAGCTACACGCTGCTTTTCCCCACCAGAAAGTTCAGAGGGGTGCATGGTTTTACGGTGGCTTAATCCAACCGTATCCAGGGCTTCACTGGCGCGTCGGATAGCCTCCTTTTTCGGGATTTTGCTGCCATACACAAGCGGCAAAACGACGTTGTTTAGCGCATTCATCGCAGCAAAAAGGTTAAAACCCTGGAACACAAAACCACAGTTCATCAGGCGGAAACGCTCCAGCTCATGGCGCGATAGTGCGGTCAGTTGGGTATCGTTTACCTGCACTTCTCCGCTTTCAGGGCGCAGCAGACCGGAGAGAATCGCCAGCAGCGTGCTCTTGCCCGAACCGGAAGGGCCAATAATCAAGGTCATTTCGCCATTAAAAATAGTGAGGTTAATATTTTTAATCACCGGTTGGACGATCTTCCCGGTGGTAAAACTATGCGATACGTGCTCCGTCAGGATTGTGGCCGTTCTGTTCATCGTCGTTCTCAGCGAAGTAATGTAAAAGGTTCAGCGCGATTCAGCGCCCGCAGCGCGGAAAGCCCCGAGAGCAGGGTAATCACCATCACCAGCAACATAATGAAGCAGGCGACCTCCAGAGGAATGGTAAAGGTGACGTAAAGCGCCTCGGCGCTAAAGGCGATTATCACGCTAACCGCTGAAGCAATAAGTAAACCGGCCACGCCAATCCAGAACGATTGTTCCAGCACCACAGCGCGTAACGATCGTGATGGCACGCCCAGCGCACGTAAAGTGGCATACTCGCGTAGTGCGGAAACAATGGCAGCCATGAGTGTCTGGCTGGTGATAACGATGCCAACAATAAAACCCAGCACGGAAGAGAACATAAATCCGCCACCGGCACCCGATTCGAATAACCAGTAGGCGACCGATTGCTCGGAAAATTCTTGGGCCGTCCACACCTGATACTGGCGGAAAGAGCCTTTTGGCTGCAGACGATCGCGCACCGCTTCAGCCTGCTGCGGATCTTTGATTTTCACTAAAAAATAATCCACATCATTGCTGAGCAGGTTGTTGTCCACTGAGCGCGCGGTATACAACGACGAGATGACATTGGCGCCTCCCATTGAGCGCATGCCCCTCACGGTAGCGGCGACATGAATGCGCTTGCCTTGTAACTCGGTATAATCGCCAACCTTGACGCCCAGCTTATCCAGATCGCTTTCATCCACCAGCACATTTCCCGGTACCAGTAAAAGCTGTTTTAGCGTCGGCGTAAGCAGATGCGAAAAAGTCATGGAGTTTGGATTAGGACTGATGCCGATTAAGGTGGCGGAAATCCTTCCTCCAGGCGGCCTTTTCCAGTCTGCCAGTGTCCAGGTATAGCGTTCAACATCCACCACGTCGGGGTCCATACGCAGCTGGTTTTCTACTTTTTCCGGGATAGGACGCGGCTGATCAACGCTCTGTGTACCAGGAAATCCCACCCATAAATCGGCCGAAGAGCGATCGATATAAATACTGATCGCACTAAACATGCCAAGCAATAATCCCAGCTGAATAAGCACCAGTAAACCGGCGAAAGCCACGGCGAGTACGGCAGGTAAAAATCGTCGCCATTCGTAAATTAATATAGCGCGCGCTAACGAGAACATCGGGCGGTATTTCCTTACCTGATAAGATCCTGGCAATGCCTCAGGCTAAGGCAGGCGCCGGGATCGTAAGAATTTATTGTCGATTAATTAGAAAGCTAATTAAGTCAATGTTTACTATTGCATGCTAATTAATCATCAGCAGTTTTTGCTACAAAGGTTGCATATTAAAACCTTACGTTTTCAGTAAGTCATTAATAAAAAACAGGACGCAACAACTATCGCACCGACAAATTATCAATGTAAAGTTTTTTTTATGAATTTTTCATGATCGTTAGACATAAGTCAGGAATGGACGAAAAGTCTCTTTCCATTATGATGACTTTACTCGCAAAAAATGTACTTTAGAGTTAATGACTATCACATGATGATTTGGTGAGATTAAATTCTTAAATAACGCAACTTAAGAACTTATATACTAAATCAAATTGTAGTGATCTCTGTAACTCGTTAATTTTAGTGATATGTTTCATAAGCGCATCTGAAGGGTTTAGCAAAGGTTTGTCAGTTGAATGTAAGTTTTATGCATGTTAGCGTTAAGGGACAGTCAGGTTAGAGTTAAATGATACTTTCATAATTATTCATCTTCTGTTTTTTACCGACAGATTGAGGCATTAATATGGACTTTATCTCAACGCGAAAAAGCGCTTTTGGGGCGGTGGGCATTAATATCGCCTTACGAAGTGCAATAGACACAATAATTATCGGTGGTCTTTTTTTTTACGTTAATCCCAACCGAGAAAATGCCACTTTAATCCTATTTTTTATCCTTTTTCCGCTCGCCGCGATCATTTCTACTTCCGGTGAAGTGATTTATGATCGACTCAAATTAGATATTGCGGAAAACAGACCCTGTATTCATCGAGACAATGCGTTTTCTCTCCGTTTCGGCGAGAGGATCTGGTTGCGTCTTGCTGTTTTGGCGTTATTTTCAATGCTGATTGCAGGTCCACTGCTTTATATTTTTTTCCTGGTTTTCATTTCCGCACAGAAAGCAGGGACAATATCGATACTGACTGGCGTATGGCTGGTGATTATGCTGGCAACTTATTTTACTGTTAGTCGCGTGGGAAATCAGATCAGTGACTGGTATCGCCTTCGAATAACCCAGCCGCAACAGGAAACCGCTAAAAATAACAGCGATCGTTTTATGGTTTTTAACTATTTCCTGCCCTGGGCCGGAATAACTATGGCCATTGCGGGATTATTATCATGGGCATATTTTTCCCCTCAGAGAACGGATATTGACGTTGAGACCGTAGCATTCAGCTGTGGAGGAACAGCGTATATTATTGCGCTGTGGGTTGCGCACGTTACGCAAAAACAGGCGAAAATCGATATTAAAGCCAGCTTGCTACGCTTTGAAGACGATGAAGTACTGGATGAAGGAACCATGTATTTTTTAATTCACGCATGGAGCGGATGCGTTATCGTCGCCATCTTTATTATCAGCCGTTTTTTCTCCTGGGCATCTTTTACTCCACTGCAGGTGACTCTGATTGATGCGCTGGTAGCGGGACTCAGCGCCATTGCTGGCGCTTTGTCGGGGTTGCTGCGGGCAAGGACGCACCAACGTAAGCAGGAGGAAAAGTGACACGCTCAGGCTGAAGCATTTATTGCAATAAAACGTCTCACCTTATTTTTTGAAAACCACTGAGATTGCGCTGTGCTCGGATAAAAACCATGGGCGCACAGGGGACTCTATTCATTTGAAGGGCGAGGAGTATATGGCAGAGATATATCTAACACAGGGCCAGAAAGAACAAGGTGATATCGCCATTGTTGGTATGGCCAGTCATTTCCCCGATGCAAATAACCTGCATGAGTTCTGGGAGAATATAACCAGTAAACGGAATTCTTTAACCGATATTACTACTATGTCTGCGGCAGAATATTGGCGGAAAGAGGATTTTTATGATCCAAACGTCGCAGCGAAAGATAAAACTTATGGACACAGAGCCGGTTTTGTTCCTGCGATTGATTTTGATCCGATCGCATTCAAAATCCCACCGGCAATTATGGATTCTATTAGTACTGCACAATTGTTTTCACTCTATACGGCGAAACAGGTAATGCAGGACGCGGGGCTGCTTGATAAACAAGAGTCTCAGGTTGAACGGGATCGCATAGGCGTTATTTTAGGCGGCGGCGGCAACGGCAATACCTCGTTCTCGCTGGCCGCGCGCCAGCAAACCCCATACTTACGTGAAATCATGTTGAAGTCAGGGCTATCGGCAGACATTGCTGATGATGTTCTGGCGCGAGCCAATGAACTTTATCTTGAATGGAATGAAGACAGTTTCCCCGGCTTTTTGGGCAACGTCGCCTGTGGGCGCATCGCCAGTTATTTTGATATTGGCGGAACGTCATACATGGTTGATGCCGCCTGCGCCAGTAGCCTGGCAGCCATTAAAGCAGCAATAGGCGAACTTAACTCAGGCAGCTGTGACGCGGTGCTTACCGGCGGCGTCAACCTTGAAAACTCGGCGTTTTCATTTCTCTGTTTCAGCAAAACCCCGGCGCTGTCAAAAAGCAATTGCTCACGGCCATTCGATCGTGATTCTGATGGCATCATGCTCGGGGATGGCGTGGGGCTACTGATGCTGAAACGGCTCGAAGATGCTGAACTGGCCGGTGACCGCATTTATGCGGTGATCAAATCCCTTGAAGCCTCCAGCGATGGTCGGGCAAAAAGCATTTTTGCACCGCGTTACGAAGGGCAGATTAAAGCGCTGAAACGCACCTATGCGCGCGCCGGCATTCGTCCCGGTGAGATCCAACTGATTGAAGCACATGGCACCGGCACCGCCTCCGGCGACAGCACTGAACTTAAAAGCCTGCGTACCGTCTTTGATGAGCAACGCCTGTCAGCACATTCGATTGCCATCGGTAGCATTAAATCGCAAATTGGCCATACGCGTTGTGCTGCGGGCGCAGCCTCCATGATTAAAATGGCGCTGGCGCTGCATCAGAAAGTGCTACCGCCCTCGATTAATGTTCAGCAACCCATGGAGGCGCTGTGCGCCGCAGACAGTCCGTTTTACCTTAACAGTGAGGCGCGTCCCTGGCTGCGGCCGCTGGATGGCGCGCCGCGCCGTGCCGCGCTAAGTGCGTTTGGTTTTGGCGGCACTAATTTCCATGCCATCCTCGAAGAGTACGAGAGTGAGCCACATGGCGCTTATCGCCTCAATGAGTCAACCTTCACCCTGCTATTCACGGGCGATAACCCCGACCAGCTGCTGGCGTATTGTGAACAATCACTGGCGCGCTTTACCGCCGAATCAGCACCGCGCGCGCTGAAACATCACCTCGCGACACAGGACATTACTGCCTTACAGCCATCTCATGCCCGTTTACTGCTGGTGGCGACGTCAGCCGCCCATGCCAGGCAGCTATTAATCACGGCAGTGGAACAGTTACGTACTAAAAGTGACAAGGGATGGGAACATCCGCTGGGGATCTATTTTCAGCCTGAGGGCAAAACGCTGAGCGGCAAAGTGGCCGCGCTTTTTCCCGGGCAGGGATCGCAGTACGTCAATATGGCGCGCGATATCGCTAATGATTATCCGGAGATGCGCCACGCCCTGGAGACGCTGGATAGCTGCTCTGTGGACATGCGGGGAGGGGGCCTGGCGCAATTTATTTTCCCACCGCCCGCGTTTTCCGATGCTGAGCGCGATGAACAACGTGAGCGATTAACGGATACCGCTAATGCTCAGCCAGCAATTGGCGCAGTCAGCGCCGGTTATTACGCCATTCTTAAAGCCAGTGGTTTTGTGCCCGATTTTGTTGCCGGCCACAGCTATGGTGAAGTCACCGCGTTATGGGCGGCGGGCGTGCTGAGCGATGAGGATTTTTACCGCGTTTCCCTGGCGCGCGGCAGCGCAGCGGCCTCGGCCGTCGCGCAAAATCAAGGGGACGGCGGGGCGATGCTGGCGGCGTCACTCACGGTTGAAGCCTGTCAAACCCTGCTTTCACGTTATCCGGATGTAGTGTTAGCAAATGATAACTCGCCCAATCAGGTGGTGTTAGGCGGTGCCAGCGCGCACATTCAGGCGCTTTACCATGAACTGAAAGCCAGCGATGTTCAGTGTCGCATCCTGCCGGTATCGGCAGCCTTCCACACGCCTTTTCTTCAGGCAGCCTGTGCGCCATTCCTTGAGCGCCTGGCAGAGGTACGTTTCGCCGCGCCACATACTATCGCTTACTCCAGCGCATCTGCCGCGCTCTGGCCCGATGATACCGCCACCTGGGCAGAAATCTTAGCGCAGCAGCTAATTAAACCGGTGCGCTTTCGCGAAACGATTGAAGCGTTATATCAACGTGGCGCACGGTTATTCGTTGAAATCGGGCCGAAAGGGGTATTAGGCAAGCTGGTCGCTGACATCCTGCAAGGCCGTGAACACACCCTTATTTCGCTGAATACCAGCGATACGGGGGAAGAGCGCCTGCAACTAGCACGTGCGCAGGCCAGGCTGTTGGCGCAAGGCATCCCACTGAATTCCCTTGATCGTCATCTGCGTGCTGCACCCGTGCCGGAAGATCTGAGCGGACGCTTAACCTGCCGTCTGAGCGGCGGTTTTTACCTCTCTGAGAAAAACCAGCGCAGACGCCAGCACGCCTTGCGTGAAGGGGATACCAGGGTTGTTGATGATTTTATTCGTGCGAAGCAGGTCGCCACGCCAGTGGCGTCTGCACCCGTGACATCGCTGCCTGTAGCAGCCCCACCGCAGCTTCAATCCATCACATCCGGTAAATCGGAAGTTATTCACAAGCGAGATCAATTTATGGAACAGGTTAATCAGCGAGTTGAACACAGTGACGATTCCCCGTTGCATGGGGTTCTACAGGCGCAGCAGGTGATGAGTCAGTTACATCAGCAATTTCAGGCGAATCAACAGGAATATATTCAGCTGCTGAACTCTTTGCTAACCAAGCAGTATTCGCTGTTGGAAAACTTCCGCGATCATCAAAATTTGTCTGTTATCCTGGCCAGTCTCGGTCAGAGCGTACAGCTGTTAGATAAGAATCTTGAACTGTACCACGCTAATCATGAGCGCTACTTTGCCACACAGCAAAGTCTGTTCCAGCCGGGTCAGTCTGGTGCACCCGCTGTGCAGGGAAGGCAGCCGCAAGCGATGCCAGCGCACGTTACGCCTCAACCGGCAGCGACACCTGCTCCTCTGGCTTCCACTGCCGCAGCTTTACCGATTAGCGCCCCGGCCAGCTTCTCTGCCTCAGTGCCTTCCATGCCGGAAATGCCGACGTTCGCCACGCCTGCCGTGCCGGAGATAGCGGTCGCGGCGCAACAACAACCCGCAGTGGCACCCGCAATAACCGATACCAACGCCGGGCTTGATGCTGAAAAGGAAGCGCAAATTGCCCAATTTGCGCGCATAACTGAGGCTGAAATTACCGCAAGGCTGGTCGCTATTGTGAGCGATCGCACCGGCTACCCACAGGATATGATCGACGTGAACATGGATCTGGAAGCCGATCTGGGTATCGACTCCATTAAACGTCTGGAGATCTTTGGTGCCATGTTCGACGCGTTCTCAGCTGATGCGGGCATTTATCACGACGCGTCCAAAAATAAAGATCTGGAAACCTTCGACATTGAAGCGTTAAGCAACATCCACAAAATGTCGGCGTTCTTTAAGCAAATGATTGATGAAATCATCCTCGATATTCGCCGTAAGCATGGTGGTGAGGCGAGTGAAACAGCCGCTGATGTGGCCAACGCAAAAGCCTTCTTTAATGAAGACAACCAGCGCGACCATGAAGAGACGCTGAGCAGCGAAGCACTGCGCGCGTCGGAAGACATCGGCGGCAATGCCAAACTACGCACGTTGGGCTTTGTTACCTCAACCGCTGAGGTGGCAGAGGCCGATCAGGCAAAAAAGTCTTTAACTGAATCGCAGCAGTCAGCGGTACCTGCGGTTCAGGCTAAAGCAGTATCCGTTATGCCCAGGCCGCAGACACAGCGTTTTAGCGTAATTCAACAAACCTTACCCTTGCCCGATGGCGATCGACACACCTTTGCCGCTAAGCGCCACTGGCTCATTGTTGATGAAGGGAAAACCATCAGTGATGAGGTGATGAAACAACTCACGGCACAGGGACAGACAGTTTCGCTACTGGCTTTGTATCCTGCGACGGCAAAACAGAAGAAACAGGCGAAAAACGCATCACTTTATCACCTTGCGCAGTATGACGAGACCGCACTGGATAGCGCCGTTACGAAAATCGAGCAGGCACATGGCGCGATTGATGGCTTGATTTGGCTACAGGCCGCGCCTGAAAAAGCGAAACATGTCGCCGATGTCTTCAGCGAAAAGGGCTATCGTTCCCTTGAGACCACCTTCCTGCTGGCGAAGCGGCTACAGGAAAGCCTGACGCGTGGCGAAGAGCCATCCGGTTGGTTCTTTGTGATCTCCCGTGGTGACGGTCACCTCTCTCTGGCGCAAACCGGCGAGCTGAACGGGATTCTGTATGCAGCGGTAAGCGGGCTGACCAAATCGTTAAACGCTGAGTGGAAAACCACCTTTTGCCGCACGCTGGATATCGATGCCCGGTTGAAGGGCGGCGAGGCGGCGAGCGTCCTGCTGCAAGAACTCCAGGATGTAAACCGCGAACTGGCCGAAGTTGGGCGCAATGCGCAAGGCGAGCGTATGACGCTGGCGCTGAGTGACGCGCCCACCGCGCACGAACAAACGCCGCTGGCGCTCACCGCGCATGATGTGCTGGTGGTGACCGGCGGAGCGCGTGGCATTACCGCTCAATGTGTGATTACCCTGGCGCAGCGTACGCAGGCGCAGTTTATCTTGCTGGGACGCACCGATATGGATGCACCTTTGCCCGACTGGGCAGAGGGGACCACCACGCTGAACGAGCGTAAGGCCAAAGCGATTGCCAGGCTACAGGCCGAGGGCCAACAGCCGACGCCGGTTAAAATCGACGCCATGTTAAGCGGTTTGTTACACCGCGAAGAAATTACTGCCACACTGAGGAAAATTGCCGAGGCGGGCGGCAAAGCGATCTATCGCCACTGTGATATCACCGATGCCAGTCAGGTTGCAGCGGTGCTGGAAGAGGCGCAGCGCGAGTTGGGGACGGCCACCGGCATTATCCATGGCGCAGGCAATCTGGCTGACAAGCGCATTGAGAAGAAAACGCTGGCCGATTTACGTTCCGTTTTTGACGTCAAAGTCAGGGGGCTGGAAAACCTCTGCCGTGTGCTGGATATCACGGCGTTAAAACACCTGATGTTGTTCTCTTCCGTTTCCGGCTTCTTTGGCAATGCCGGTCAGGCCGATTACGCCATGGCTAATGAGGCGCTGAATAAATTTGCCTGGCTGCCGTTGCAGGCAGCAAACGGGCTTACCGTGCGCGCGATCAACTGGGGCCCCTGGGATGGCGGTATGGTTAATGAGACGCTGAAGCGCGCCTATGAACAGCACCAGATGGTGGTGATCCCGCCGGAAACCGGCACGACATTCTTTGTCCACGAATTTACGGACCTCGCGCATCCGCAGGTCATTATTGGCGGAAACCATTATCGTGCCGCGCGGCGTGCCACGCTGCCCGCTGAACCGTTCAACGTTTCACGTCAGCTACAACTGCGGAACAATCCCTTTTTGCAGCATCATGTGATTAATCACCATCCCGTTCTGCCCGCGACGGCGGCTATCGCCTGGATGGCGCGCGCCTGTGAAGAACGTTTTCCAGGCTATCGGTTACAGTCGGTCAGCCACTTTACCGTGCTGAAAGGTGTGGTTTTCGATGGCAGCGAGGCGCAGCAGTATAACCTGTCGCTGACGCCCCATACGGGCGGCGCGGCGGATAACGGCAGCCTGATACTGGATATCACCATCAGCAGCCAGTCAGGCGCCAACGCTATGAAACATTACCAGGCCACGCTGCTGCTGACGATGCAGGAAAGCGCGATGCAGTTTGCGGAACTCTATTGCGATCTTGATGTGGCAATTCCTTTCCCGGCGCCATTGTATGGCGACATGACACAGGGCGCGCAGCTGTTTCACGGCGAGGATTTCCGCGGTATTCAGCAACTGGTTCATATCGATGAACGCAGCCTGGTGGCCAAATGTTGTCTGCCCGCGCTGGATGATCGCCAACAGGGGCAATTTCCTGCACGCTCCTTCAACCTGTTTATCAACGACGTTGGGTTGCAGTTGCCGCTGCTGTGGCTGATGCAGGCTTCAGACAAGGCCGGACTCCCGGTAGCGATAGCCAGCATCGAGCAATTTGCGCCGCTTGATTTCAACCAAACCTTCTATGCCTCGATGCACATAGTCAATCAAACGGCGACGGTGCTGCTGGTGGATATCATGCTGCATGACGAACGGGGCAATATTTACAGCCGGTTCGAACAGGTGAAATTCACTATCTCCTCCACGTTACGTGCTTTATTCAGCAGCACTGCTGAAACGCAGGAGAAAAAAGAGCGCATTTAACCGAAGCAGGCAACCACTGACAACGTTATGCGGGCGCATTACGCGCCCGATACAGACTCATGTTCTGGAGTGGCGAGTAATGGAAAATATTGCGATCGTGGGATTGGGCTGCCTGTTTCCGGGAGCGGATACCACAGAGAAATACTGGGAAAACTTAGTTCACGGCCGGGATCACGCTTCTCCTCTCTCCGCAGCGGAAACCACGGTAGATCCCGCCGTTTATTATCATCCGGTAAAAGGAACGGCGGACAAAATCGGCTATAGCCGTAACGGGCACATCCGCGATTTTCATTTCGATGCGTCGGGTTATGCGTTGCCTGCCGATGAGCTGGAAACGCTGGATAACTTATTTAAATGGACGCTCTATGCCGCCGACCAGGCACTGAAACAGAGCGGCTACCACCAACAGCACGCGGTATTGGCAAAAACCGGCCTGCTGATTGGCAACATCGGCATGCCAACTCACAGCGGCAAGCAGCTGATGAGTGGTTTCTATCATCAAATGTTAACGCCCTGGCTGCGTCAGCTGCTGGGACGTGAAGATTTTCAGTTTGACCGGGCGTGGCCAGAAAAAAAACTGTCCGAACTCAACCTTATTACCGGCGGACATAATGCCACCGTTGCGGCTCAGGCGTTAGGGCTGGCAGGGCCAACGTTCGCGCTGGATGCCGCCTGTTCCTCAGCGCTCTATGCCATCAAAATGGCCAGCGATTACCTTGCCAGTGGTAAAGCTGACATGATGCTGGCAGGCGCGGTATGCCACGCCGATCATATTTACATCGATCATGGCTTTAATATCCTGCAGGCGTTTCCCGATAAAGGGCAATCAATCCCTTTCGATCGTACTTCGGAAGGGCTGAAAGCGGGCGAGGGCGCGGGCATTATCGCCATTAAGCGTTATGCGGACGCCATTCGTGATAACGACAAAATCTACGGCGTGATTGAAGCGATTGGGCTCTCTAATGATGCCGGCAGCCGCCATATGCTGGTACCTGATAGCAAAGGGCAGCAGCTGGCGCTGGCGCGCGCCTATGGCAACAGCACGCCTGATATTGATTACCTTGAGTGTCACGCCACCGGTACGCCGGTAGGGGATCAGGTAGAACTGGCGGCGGTAGAGCGCTTTTTTGCGCCATCGCCGACCCGACCGCTGCTGGGCGCTAATAAAGGCAATAACGGCCATATGTTGACGGCATCGGGCATGGGCAGTTTATTTAAAGTTATTTTGTCCATGCAGCATGGCTTGATCCCACCGACGCCGGGCGTACAGCAGTTGGTAAGCACCCCTGACGGCCAGCTTAGCCTGGATGATGTGGTCACCACTGCGCGTCCCTGGCCCCAGCGTGCGCGCCAGAAACGGGCAGGAATTAACGCCTTTGGTTTTGGCGGCGTTAATGCGCACCTTATCTTAAGTGAAGATCATTCCGCTTTGCGCAGCATGGCTGCGCCCACGGCATCACCATTAAAACCAGTGCCGCTGGCGCTGACAGGAATAGGCGTACATGCTGCGGATACTGAAGATGTCGCGAGTCTTGATCGCACTTTCCGTGAGGCCAGACAGCATCAGCGCCCTCTGCCAGCCACGCGCTGGTTGGGCGCAGAACAACAACCGGCGCTGCTGGCGGCGCGAGGGGTAAATCAGATCCTACAGGGCGCCTGGATTGAAAGCTTTGCATTCGATTGCAAACGCTTCAGGCTGCCGCCGAATGTCGTGGGGCCGCATCTGCTTTCCCACCTGTTTTTACTGCCAGTAGCGGAACGGGCCTTTGTTGATGCGGGCTACCGGCTGGACGGCGCGCAGCGCAACCTTGCGGTGATCGTGGCGGGCGGCGTTGACTACAGTTGCCTGCGCTATCAGGCGCGCAATGAAATTAGCTGGCAGCTTGAGCAGAGTTTACGCAGTCAGGGGATTGACCTATCGCAGGATGACCTACAGGCGTTACAGACGGTGGTTAAAGACAGCCTGTTTCCTGCGCCTTACCCGGAAGGGATTACTGGCGGCATCGGTAATGTGGTCGCCAGCCGCCTGGCGGCGCATTTGCACCTTAACGGCCCCGCGTTCTCGCTTTACAGCGAAGAAAACGCCGCTTTCAAGGCGCTGGAGCTGGCGCAATTCCTGTTGGCACGTCAGGAGGTAGACGGCGTGTTAATCGCCAGCTGTAGCTTTGGCGGCGCACTGGAAAATGTGCTTTGGGATCATCAGTCGGTACAGGCTAATCAGGCTCCGGGCGATGGCGGCAGCGTGATTGTCGTCCGGCGTGAAGAAGATGCGCTTGCCGAGGCAACCCCGGTTTATGCGGTAATGGAGGGGTTAGCGGTCGGACATCAACTCAGTCCGACGCTGGCGTGGAACGTTAGTCGCCAGGCGATCGCCAGCAGCGCTAAACGTGCGCTGCAAGAGGCGGGATGCCGGGCGGAAGAGGTTGACTACGTTGAACTCTATTCAGGCGCACGGCCCGACGAAATGGAAAGTGAGCTGGCAGGACTGGCCGCAGTCTATGATGCTGCGGCGCGCAAAACCCCCGTGACCGTGGGTACGTTAAAAGCCAACTACGGTCATCTTTCCGCCGCGAACGGACTGCTGGGCATCATTAAATGCGCTTTACAGCTTTCACAACACTATTTACCGGCGTTACCTGATTTTGGGCAGAAAGCCTCGCTGGATGAGCGCACCAAAGGTCGCTTTACGCTGCCGCAACACACTCAGCCCTGGCGCCAGCCAGCCAATGCGCCGCGCCGTGCCGCGGTTAATCATATTGGCATCGATCATGCCGTCAGCCATCTGATTCTGCGCGAACCGCTGAGCGGGCCGCGTGCGCAGCCAGCTGCGGCCAGTCGGTCGGCCGACGGTCTCACCGTGACGGTATATACCGGGCGGGAAAAACCGCTGCGTGATTTCATTATCAATGAGCAGACTATTGCGCGTTTTTCAGCCGTTGGCGCTGCGCGCAGACCCGTTGCCAGCGACAGAGCGTTGCGCCAGTTAACGCGTCATGCGCAGACGCATCTTTCCTATCTCAATACGCAACATCACTATTATCGCCTGATTCGTCAGCTGCTAAGCGGGCAGCCACCGGTTGCCGCGCCGCTGTTTGACGAGCAGCAGATTATTGAGCTGACCGATGGCCAGGTCAGCAACGTGTTGGGGGCTGATTATCGCGAAGTGGATAACTATCCCATTCGTACGCGGATGCCGTCGCCGCCTTACCTGTTTGTCTCACGGATTACGGCGTTAAGTGCGCAAAAGGATCGGCTGGAGCCGTGCTTTATCGAGTGGGAATATGATATCGCGCCGGATGCCTGGTTCCTGGTGGACGGCAAAACGCCACCGTTTGTGGCGCTGGAGTCGTCGCACGCCATGATTGTCGCCTTCACCGTTATCGGCTGCGATCGTCTGTTCAAAGGGCAGCTTTGCTACCGCGCGGTGGACAGCGAGACCACGGTCTACAGCGAGATGCCGCGTGCCGGAGAACGGCTGCGCGGACGGGTGAACATGACCTCTTTTGTCCGCGCTGGCGACGTGGTGCTGATCGCCTATGAATACTTCTGCTATGTCGGCGATCGGCTGGTGTTTAAGCTGGTAGCGAATTCCGGCTTCTTTGGTCAGCGAGAAATCGCCAGCGCCCGACAGCTGGACACCCGTCGCTATTTTGCGGGTGCCCTACAGGCCGCGCCTTTTACCCCGCTATTACATTGTGAACGCCAAACCTTTGACGATGATGCGCTGAATGCCCTGAGCCGGGGCGATGTGGCCGCCTGCTTTGGGCCACAATATGTGGGCCATCAGGCTGGCACATGGTGCGCGCCCGCTTCACGCATGCTCAGCCGGGTGATCTCAATTGACGCCCGTGCAGGCGCATGGGGGCTGGGCCAGGCGATTGGCGAGGTCGATATCGATCCTGAGCATTGGGTTTTTCGCGCCCATTTTAAAAACGATCCGGTCATGCCTGGCACCTTGCTGGTTGAAGGTTGCGAACAGCTAGTGAAATTCTTTCTTTACTACCTCGGCTTAAATGCGCGTCCCGATCTGGTTGCGCATATGCTAACTAACCATTCGTATAGCGCAAAATTCCGTGGGGAAGTGAAGTGCGAACGCGACGTGTTGCGCTATCGCCTGACCTGCAAATCCATTGATACGCACTGGCAGGCTGACGGAGAAACGCCGGATGCCATCGCGCTGGTGTTTATCGTGGAAATCATTTATCGCGGCAACGTTATCGGTGTGTGCGACAACCTCGGCGCAGCGTATAGCCATCGCCTTTCTCCGGACGCGCGCGCCTCGTCGGCGCTGCAGGTACAGGAACTTTCATCATGAGTCCGCGTTTATCCGTCAATTATTCGGGCGGTAAACGCCCGTTCGACCAGCTGCCGTTGGTAGCAGGCTCCGCTTCACTTTACGATCTGGGTAAAGCACTGCAGGTGGTGCAACAGGGCGATGAGGCGTTCTTGTCTGCGGCTGGCGAGGCGCTGCCGTCCGCCGAGGCAAAACTGATCGGTATTTTGCCTGCGGTGACCGAAGCCGATTTAGGGGATCATCATTTCTGTCACGAGTATGGCGTGCGCATGGCCTACTACGTGGGCGCGATGGCGAACGGCATTCATTCCGAGGCCATGACCATCGCACTGGGACAGCAAAAGATCCTGGGGTTCTTTGGCGCAGGCGGGCTCGATATTGCCCGCATCACTCAGGCGATAAGGACCCTGCGCCAGCATCTGCCCGACGGGCCTTTTGGCATCAATCTGTTGCATAACCCTGCCAACCCAGCCTGGGAAATGGCCTGCGTGCAGCTCTGCCTTGACCATCAGGTCACGGTGGTAGAGGCCTCCGCCTATATCAATCTTAGCCCGGCGTTGGTGCGTTACCGCGCCTGCGGCCTGACGCGTGAGCAGGACGGCACCATTCAGCGTCGTCATCGCATCATCGCCAAGGTTTCCCGCCCGGAAGTGGCGCAAAATTTTTTACGGCCCGCGCCAGAAAACCTGCTGAAAAAATTATTAGCGGAAAACCTGATTAGCGCAGAGCAGGCGGAGCTGGCGCGTCAGCTGCCGATGGCTGACGACATCACCGTCGAAGGTGATTCGGGCGGTCATACCGACCAGGGCACGCTGGCCTGTATTTTCCGCTCGATTGTGCAACTGCGCGACAACATCGAACGTGAGTCGGGCCATCGTTACCGGGTTCGTATTGGCGCGGCGGGTGGCCTCGGCACCCCGCATGCCGTGCGTGCCGCCTTCGCGCTTGGCGCCGCGTACGTGGTAACCGGTTCAGTCAATCAGGCCTGCGTAGAGGCTGGCACCTCTGCGGCGGTTAAACAATTGCTGGCCCGCGCCAGAATAGGCGATGTCGCTACCGCGCCTTCTGCGGACATGTTTGAACTGGGTGCCAAAGTTCAGGTACTGAAGCAGGGCAGCATGTATCCGTTACGGGCGCAGAAGCTGTATGCGCTGTACAAACAGTATGACGCGCTGGAAGCGTTGCCTGCCGCTGAAATCGAACTGCTGGAAAAACAGATTTTCCGCCAACCGCTGGCGGATATCTGGCAGCAGACCGTGGCCTATTTTCAACAACATGGCCGGGCGGAAGTGATAGAGAAAGCGTTGCAGCAGCCGAAAAAACAGATGGCGCTGCTGTTCCAGTGGTATCTCGGTCAGTCATCGCGCTGGGCCATCACCGGCGAAGCCGGACGCGAAGTGGATTATCAAATCTGGTGCGGATCGGCCATGGGCGCGATGAATGAATGGCTACAGGATACGCCACGGGAAGATCCTGCCCAGCGTCACGTGGCCGAACTGGCGCATCTGCTGATGAGCGGTGCCGCCTGGCTGACACGCACTGCGCTGCTGGAACTGATGCATATCTCCCTCCCGCATCAGCTCGGTCGTTATTCCCCTTTTAACCTGACAGTCGCCAGTGAGCAGCCCCTGTTAACTCATCCAGCCGGGCAGTCACTGCCTTTACCTTCACGCAAACCAACGGAGAACACACCGATTATGGACGCCCCAACCAAGCTGTCGTTGGAAGAGTCAAAAAATTTCTATAAAAAATGCTGGGATTTGCTGCCCGGCGGTACCCATTACAATTTCGGCGATCCTGAGCGACCGCTGGTCATCCCGTTTAATCGCGGACGCAATTCCCGCGTCTGGGATTTAGACGGCAATGAGCATCTCGATCTGTTCTGTAAGTTTGGTGCGCTTTTCGTCGGGCACCATAACGAAGCTTACAACGCCGCTCTGATGGATTACATGGGCAAAGTCACCTCGGTCGATACCTGCGACCTGGAGGTTGAGGTGTGCGAAACGCTGGTTAAACACATTCCCTGTGCGGAGATGGTGCGTTTCTGTCTGAGCGGAACGGAGGCGGTGCAGAATGCCCTGCGTCTGGCGCGTGGTTTTACCGGTAAAAACCGGTTTATCCGTTTCCACGGACACTATCATGGCAATGCCGACAACATCATGGGATGGCGTAAAAAACAGGATTTGAGCTATCCGGTGCCGGAACAGTTTAAAGGCGATCTGCTGGATACCTGGGGCAGGGCAACGGGCGCGATTGCTGACCAGTCATTTATGCTGCCGTGGAACGACATTGATGTGCTGGCTGCCACCATCGAGCGCTATCACGACGATATTGCCGCGGTGCTTATGGAGCCCATCTGTATCAATGGCGGCGGTATTTTCCCGCGTGAAGGCTACCTGGAACAGGCAAAAGCGCTGTGTGAGAAATACAATATCGTGCTGATTTTTGATGAAATTATCACCGGCGTGCGCCTGGGGCTGGGTGGCGCGCAACAGCTGCTGGGCGTGACGCCGCACCTGGCGACATTCGGTAAAGCGCTGGGCGGCGGCTCGATGCCGATTTCCGCCATCGCGGGCCGCCGCGACATCATGAATCTCTATACGCGCGGCAAAGTGATCCATGCCGGTACTTTTAACGGTTACCCGTTAGGCCTCGCCGCCATCAAAGCGACCTTCTCGCTGATTGAACAGGACCCCGGCTGTTATGAGCGCATGGCCGGTTTCACCCGACAGATTTCCAACATCTTTGTTAAGGCTGCCGAGGCGGTGGAACTGCCGCTGGTGGTACAGGGTATGCCAACCGCGCTGGTTTATCACTCGCAAAACGCGCCGGTGGATCGCTCTGAAGGCTACAGCGATAAGGTGAAATTCTGCGACATCATCATCCGTGAGATTTCCAAACGCTACGGCATTCAGTTCTCTCCGCTCTCGCGTGTTTACGCCAACATGCTGATGTCGCAAGACGATGTGACGTTTTTCGAAGATCGCATTTTTGACGCCATGGCGAATGCACGAAAAATCATCGACATCACTTTTAAAGAGGGCGCTGACGCATGAGCCAGCAGGTCGCCGTCGTGACGGGCGCAGCAGGTGGCTTTGGCTCAGCCATCGCCAGGGTGCTGCTGGATATTGGTTATCAGGTTGCCGCCACCGATCTCAATGCTGAACGGCTGGCACAGTTAGCTGAGCGGCTGGGCCAGCCGGCGGGTCTGCATACCTTTGTTATGGATGTCACGCAGGAAGCCTCCATTAGCGAAGCGGCGCGGCAAATTGAGCAGCGGCTCGGCGCGACGCTGACCGTGCTGGTCAACAATGCTGGTGTGATTGAACGCAGCTTTTGCCTGTCCGAACGCGGCCTGAGCGGGGCCGCGCGGGTGCTGAATGTCAACCTGCTGGGCACCTTCAACTGCACCGCCGTGTTCTCGCGTTATATGGCGCGCCTGAAGTATGGGCGCATCATCAATATCGCTTCAGTGGCGGGTATCTGGGGAGCGGCTGGCGGTTCGGCCTATGCCGCGTCCAAGGCGGGTGTGATTTCCGCTACCGAATCCTGGGGACGGGAACTGGGACCGCTCAATATCAGCGTGACCGCCGTCGCGCCTGGTATCTGCAAAACCGAGATGCTTTCCCAGTTTGTTGATCCGCACATGATCGGTTCTCCCGGTGAGGAGAAGATCGTGCGTTCCATCGTGCCTGTTGGACGCTGGGGCACGCCGGATGATGTGGCGGAGGTGGTCGGCTTTCTGGCCAGTTGTAAAACCAACTACCTCAATACCACGGTGATCCCGCTGGATGGTGGTATGCGCGTGGGCACCCTGTAGCGGAGCGAAGGGGGCTGCCTTAGTTAATCGTGTTATCTAGGAATGAATATGGTTAATGCTACTCAACAGGTAAAAAATATTTTGCTTACCGGCGCAACCGGGGTTTTGGGCAGCCGGATCCTGCTTGAAATTCTGTTGCAAAGCGATGCCTGCGTTTACTGCCTGGTGCGTGCTGCCGATCCGCAGCAGGCGATGGCAAGGCTGGAGCAACTGCTTTACACCTACGATCCGCAGCAGCAGTGCCGTGAACAGCTATGGCGAGTCATTCCGCTGCTGGGTGACATCACGCAGCCGCAGCTGGGGCTGGAGGCCTCGGTTTATCAGGAACTGGCAACCGGTATTGAGCGCGTTATTCACTGTGCGGCTAACGTCAGCCTGGTCGCTTCATACGGCAAAATCGCGCCGGTCAACGTGGGCGGCACCAGGAACCTGATTGCACTGTGTCTGGAGGACGATGTGCCGCTGCTCTATACCTCAAGCTTTAGTATTGTCGGCGACAAGCTCTATCAGGAAGGGTTCACCCTACAGGAAACCGACCTTGATGTTGGGCAATCGTTTAAAGATATGGACTATGAGCGTTCCAAGTTTGAAGCCGAGCAGGCCGTGCATCAGGCAGGCAAGCAGGGGTTGCGCTGGGTGATCACCCGGCCAGGCAATATTTGGGGTGACAGTGTCACGGGACGCTATCCTCTGGTTGAAACGCGGGTAAAAGGCATCTACTACGAGATGATCAAAGCGCTGGTAGAAACGGGCCTGACCTTCAGCTCGCGCGAGGACTTCGATATTACGCCGGTGGACTATGTCGCCCGCGCTTCGCTGCATGCGATCCTTGAGATTGATACATTTCATGGCGCCACGCTGAATCTGACCAATCCTGCACCGGTCACCTATGACGACATCGTCGAATTTCTGCGGCTGTATGGCTACCGCATCAACACCTTAATCAATAGCGATTATTTCGAAGCGCTGACAGAGAACCGCATCTGGCTACAGGGCAAACCTTATCGTTCAACCTTTACCGATCTGCTGGCGCTGTTTTACTGCGGCAGTGAAATCAGTGAAAAAGCGCGCTATGGCACGCAGCTGACGCGTCAGTTATTGGCCGATGCGGGCATCGTTTGCGCGCCCTGCGATCGTGAACTGCTGTTCCGCTATTTCAGTTACCTCACCGAGAGTGGCTTTGTGGTGGCGCCAGAAAGCCAGGGCGCGGCGGCAGAGGTGCGCGAAATCGTGCGTCAGGGCGGTTTCCTTGAGCAACTTTACGATGCTGATTTGAACTGAATATCACACAGACAGGAGAACAGGCATGAGTTATCAGGATCTGCGCGTCACCCTGGTTCAGAGCGACATTGTTTGGGAGAACGCGGAGCAGAATCGCCGCCGCATGGCAGAGCATATCGCCCGCGCCGAAGCCAGCGATGTGATTATTTTACCGGAGATGTTTACCACCGGCTTTTCCATGGTGCCGCAGGGCATTGCGGAAACCATGCAAGGGCCAAGCGTCAGCTGGATGCAGGAGCGGGCCGCGCAGGCTGGCTGCGCGCTGGTCGGCAGCATGATCATTACCGAAGCAGGACGCTTTTATAACCGGCTGCTGTGGGTCAGGCCGGATGGCACCATCGCGCACTACGACAAAAAACATCTTTTCTCTTTTGCCAGTGAAGATCAGGAATATACCGCGGGAAATGCGCAGTTGGTGGTTGAGCATCGCGGCTGGCGCATTGCGCCGTTCATTTGCTATGACCTGCGTTTTCCACTCTGGTCGCGCAACATCGATATGCGCTATGACGCTGCGCTCTACATTGCCAGCTGGCCCGAAAAACGTGTTGCGCACTGGCAGGCGCTGTTAACCGCGCGGGCGATTGAAAACCAAAGCTATGTCATTGGGGTTAACCGGGTCGGTGAGGATGGCAACCAGCTGCGCTACAACGGCCACTCCATGCTGATCGATCCGCTCGGTGAAGTGTTAATCGATGAGGCAGAAGTGGAAAGCGTACGCAGCGCCACGCTGTCACGCCAGCATCTGTTGGATATTCGCGAGCGGATGCCTTTTCTCCAGGATGCCGATGCCTTTTCGCTGATCTGATCCCGTTAACCCTTATCCACATATCGCAAAGGAAGGATGGCAAATGTCTGTTTCCGCTCTGTTTCAGCAGTCGGCATATCATCATGCGCATCGCATCGCCCTTGTTCAGGGCGACACGCGCGTGACCTATCAACAGTTAGCGCAGCGCGTCACCACATTGAGCGAGACGCTGCGTCAGCAGCAGGGAAGCGCGTTTACGCTGGTGTTGCTGGATGAGGGCGCGGCGCTGGTAACGGCCGCGCTGGCGATTATGCAGGCGGGACAGATATTCGTACCCTTATCACCCACGTTACCCCCACAGCGCCTCCATGCGTTACTGGAGCAGTTTCCTGAGGCGCAACTGATTACCAATGCCCAGGGCCAGGCGCGGGTGCGCCACCTTACTGGCTCGCTCGCCACCCTTATCGTGGATGAAACTGGCCTGCCGGAAAAACCAGCGGGTCAGGGTGCCGCCGTACGCGAGGCAGATAGCAGTCAGCCGCTGGCGTATGTCTATTTCACTTCCGGCTCTACCGGTACGCCAAAGGCGGTGCTGGGGCGCGCAGACAGCCTGCATCACTTTATCACCTGGGAAAGTCAGGAATTAGGCATCACGCCGGACGATCGGGTCAGTATGCTGACCTCACAGATGTTCGATCCCTTTCTGCGAGATATGCTGCTGCCGCTGGTAAACGGCGCAACCCTGTGTATCCCGCCGTCCCGTGAGCTGATCTATGCGCCAGCGGACCTGTTGCGCTGGATGCAGACGCAGCGCATTACCGTCACGCATCAAATTCCTTCACTGTTACAGGTGCTGCTGGACTATCCTGAAGCGGCCGAGCGTATGCGCAGCTTGCGCTATATCCTGCTGGCCGGCGAAATGCTGAAAGGCTCGCTGGTAGCGCGCTTTTACCAACATGGCCCGGCCAATACGCAGCTGATTAACCTGTATGGCCCTACAGAAACCACGTTAGCGAAACTGTTTCATCGGGTTACGCCTGAAGATGCCGCGTGCGCCAGAGTGCCGGTGGGGCATGCTTTGCCGGACGTAGCGATCAGGCTGGTCGATGCGGCAGGCGATGCGGTCGCGGCGGGTGAAAGCGGCGAAGTGATTATCGCCACCCCCTGGATGAGCGCCGGTTACAAGGATCATGCCTCAGCGGCGTTTTTCACTGATGCCCAGGGCACGCTTCTGTACCGCACCGGCGATACGGGCCGGTTCCTGGCGTCAGGCGAGCTGGAGCTGCTGGGACGCAATGATGCGCAGCTCAAGATCAACGGTCAGCGGATCGAAACGGCAGAGATCGAAATGCTGCTTGAGCACCACCTGGCGGTACAGCAGGCCGCCGTGGTCGCTTACGCTGAATCGCAGCAGCTCGTGGCGTTTGTTACCCTGAAAAGCGAACCTGAAGAGATCGCCGCGCTGTTGCGCGATTGTCTGGCGATGTCGCTGCCCGCTGCGCTACTGCCCACCGATTATGTGGTGTTGGATCTGTTTCCCCGTTTGCCGAACGGCAAGCTTGACCGTAGCGCGCTGCAAAAACCGGCTTTACGCAGCTGTGTTCAACGCGCGGAACAGCAGTGTCCCAGAGAGGGAGACGAACAGGCGCTGGCGGCTATCTGGCAGCGGCTGCTGCCGGTTAATGACGTCGCGCGCGATGACAGCTTTTTTGCCCTGGGCGGCCATTCGCTGTCAGCGATGCGCATGATCGCCTGCGTACGTAATGAACTGGGGCGGGAGCTGGATTTCGCCGACCTGTTAGCAGAGCCGACGCTTGCCGCCTGCGCGCAGGCGTTGCATCAGCGCTCACCGCAGGACGATCCAGCGTTGGCAAATGTCACGCTCAGCGACGCGCAACAGGGAATATGGTTAGTCCAGCAGCAATCACCCGCATCGTCAGTCTGGCATCTGGCTTATCGGGCGGAGTGGCAGGGACAGCTTGACCTTGCCCTGTTGCAGCAGGCGCTGAATCAGGCACTGGCCCGCCATGATGCGCTGCGCTGCGCGTTTCACGCTGATAAGAAGGGCGTTATCGCTGAAATAATCAGCCAGGCAGCGCTGACCGTCGGCTGGCAGGATTTTAGTTTACAGGGCGAAAACGCGCGCGAGGCGGCAGAAAACTGGCTGTCTCAGTTCAGTCAGCAGCCTTTCGATCTTACGCAGGCGCCGCTGCTGCGCGTCAACTGCGCACGGATCGGCGTTAGTCACACCCTGATAAGCGTGGTTTGCCATCATATTATTGCTGACGCTGAATCCATTGCGCTGTTATGGCAAGCGCTGCTGGCTGATTATGGTCGCCTGCTGGCGGGTAAATGCTTGCCGCCAGTCTCCGCCGTTCCCTGCCAGCGGGTTCATGCGCAGCGCCAGCAGCAACGCCTGGCGCACGGGCGCAGTGAGCTTCTGCGTAACGGATGGCGGCAACAGCTGGCAGGCCCGCTGCCGTTGATGCAGCTGCCCTACGATTTTCCGGTGCCTGCGATGCGTAACTATCGTGGCGAGCAGCGGCGCTTTACCTTATCGCGCGCAACTTCAGATGCGCTGATGGCCTGTGCCGCCCGACATGGCGTCACGCCCTATGTGGCGTTACTCACCCTCTATACCGCTTTTCTGGCGCGCTACAGCCGCCAGCGCGATCTGATTATCGGCACGCCAGTCAGCACCCGCTATCTGCTGGATAGCGAGCAGGCGTTTGGGCTGCTCTTCAATGTGGTGGCGCTGCGCCAGCAGGTAGATTTACACCACTCTTTCAATACGCTGGTGAAGCAGGTGGCGGACAATTTTATTGCCGCTATGGCGCAGCAGGATTTGCCTTTTTCCCAGGTGTTGGATGCCCTTGAGGAGGCGCGCCATCCTGGTATTTCGCCGGTTTTCCAGACGCTTTTTGTCTGGCAGCAACAATCCGCCCCGGCAACGCGCCTTGGTCATAGCGATATTTCACCTTTGCGGAACGCCGATCGCGGCGGCGCCGTTTATGAGTTGACGCTGGAGATGTGGCCCGACGAACAGGGGATTACGGGCTGTTTTGAATATGCCACCGATCGTTTCCTGCCTGACACCATTGCGCGTATGGCCGCTAACTTCACGCTGTTTCTTCACCATTGTCTGACCGAGAGCGATAAAGCATTGGGCTGCCTGCCGCTGCTGGCTGAAGCTGAACGTCAGCAGATCTGGCAGTGGAATCAGACCAGCCAGCCGTTCAGTGATGACATCGGTATCCATCAAATGTTTGAGCGTCAGGTGATGCATACCCCCGATGCCCCCGCAGTGGAATTTTTGCATGAAACCCTGACCTATCGCGAACTGGATGCGCGCGCCAACCAGCTTGCTCACTGGCTGCTGGCGCAGGGCGTGGGGCCGGAAGTTGCGGTGGGGCTATGCATTGAGCGCTCGTTATCGCTGGCGATCGGTTTTCTCGCCATTCTGAAGGCGGGCGGGGTATATGTGCCGATTGATCCTGACTATCCGCAAGCGCGCAGCGACTATGTAATTGCCGATGCCGGTTTGCGCCTGATGCTGACCCAGGAAAAGTTCGCCGGACGTTTCGCCAGCGTGCGGCACAGCATGAAGCTTTTTACCGTTGAAACAGTAGCGCCACAGTTAGCGGGCTGCTCAAATCGGCCGCCTGCGCACCAGGCCAGCGCCGACAACACTGCTTATATCATCTATACCTCCGGCTCCACGGGGCAACCCAAAGGGGTACCGATACGTCATCGCGGCGTATGCAACCTGGCGGAAACAGAAGTGGCATTGCTGGATATGTCACCGCCAGCGCGGGTGCTGCAATTCGCTTCCTTTAGTTTTGATACCTCGGTCTGGGAAATTGTGATGACACTCTGTTCCGGCTGCACGCTGGTGATGGCACCGGCGCTCGCCTTGCTGCCGGGGCCAGATCTGCTGGAACAGCTGGAACAGCGCCGCATCAGTCACGTTACCTTGCCCGCCTCAGCGCTGGCGGCGTTACCCTATGCCGCGCTGCCCGATCTGCGCGTATTAATCGTCGCGGGCGAGGCCTGCGGCGTGGATTTGCTGCATAAATGGGGCAAAAACCGCCGTTTCATCAACTCTTATGGCCCAACGGAAACCACCGTCAGCGCAACCAATGCCGAGCTTACCCTGAATGACAGCCGGGTGCATATTGGCCGTCCGGTACATAACACCCAGGTATGGATCCTTGATGAGTTTCAGCAGCCGCTGCCCGTGGGCGTGGTGGGCGAGCTGTATATCGGCGGCATTGGCGTTTCAACGGGCTATCTTAATCAGCCTGCGCTGACCGCCGAGCGCTTTATCGCCGACCCTTTTAGCCTGTCGCCTGCGGCAAGGCTTTATCGCACCGGCGATCTCGGCTGTTATCGTCCTGACGGTAACATCGATTACCTGGGACGCCTCGATCATCAGGTAAAAATTCGCGGTTATCGCGTTGAATTGGCTGAAATTGAAAGCGCTTTGCGCCGCCATCCTGCCGTAGCGGATGCGGTAACGATGGTGCGCGAGGATTATCTTGCGGGCAGCGCCGTGGTGGCTTACCTGTTGCCAAAAGCGGGGCAGCAGCCTGAACGCTCAGCGCTGCATAGCTGGCTGGCAGCGATGTTACCTGAATTTATGTGCCCATCCTGCTATGTCATGATGCGCGAATTCCCCCGCCTGCCCAATAACAAAATTGACCGTAAGCGGTTTCCGCAGCCGCAGCCAGAGAGCGAAGGCCGCTCATCAGGTGAGCCTCCGCAGGGCGCAACGGAACAGGCGATAGCGGATGTCTGGTGCCAGATACTGGGGATCGCGACGATCGATCGTGATGCATCTTTCTTCAGCCTTGGTGGCCATTCTCTGCTGGCGGCGCGGGCGGTAGCGCTGCTGGCTGAGCAGCACTCTCTTCACCTGCGCGTCAGCGACATTTTTACCTGCCGTACCCCGCGTCAGCTGGCACGCATCGCTCAAAAGACCCAGGCTGACAGCGAGCTGCTTCAGCAACCCGCGCGGCAAGAAGCGCCATTAAGCTTTGCGCAACAGCGAATGTGGTTCCTTGAGCAGCTTCATCCGGAAAGCACCCGTTACCTTATCGGCGAGATCAAGCATTTTATGGAACCGATCACGCCACAGCGTTTAACGGCAACACTGGAGGGCCTGTTTCGTGCTTTCCCGCAGCTTAACGTCCGGTTACGTGCCGATGGCGCGGTGCCGCGTCAGTATCAGAGTCATGCGCCGGTAGCCCTGACTGTTGAGTGCGTTGAAAGCGAGGCGTGGCAGGATACTTTGCAGCAGCGTGCCCGCGTGCTGATGGCTCAGCCGCTGACCTTACTGGATGCGCCACTTTATCGGTTCTGCTTTATCTACTCGCCGCAGGGCAAGTGCGCGTTAATTAGCTGTATCCACCATATTTTGGTTGATGAACATACGCTGGCGCTGATCCATCAGCATCTGACGCAGCTCATCCGCGACCCGCAGAGTGCCTGGCCGCGCGCCGCCATTAATTATTTGCAATATGCTCACTGGGAACGCAGCGCGCAGCGGCAGGCGAGCCTTAGCTGGTGGCGCGAACGGTTCACGACCACGCCGCCGACTATCGCTTTGCCGCAGCGCGCCCAACCCGATCAGCATGACTGGCAGGCGGCATACCAGCAGGTGTCGCTGCCAGACGCGCTGAAGGACAAACTGCGACAGCTGGCGCGGCAGCAGGACACCACGCTGTTTACCCTGATGCTGGCGGCCTTTCAGCTGTTGCTACAGCGCTACAGCGGCGAAAACGATCTGACTATCGGCCTGCCGGTGTCGTTGCGCGACAGCGAGTTACTGCAAAAGCTGCCGGGATTACTGCTTAATACGCTGGCATTTCGTCAGAACGTTGACACTACGCACACCTTCCCGCTGTTTCTGGCCGCCACTGAAAACGCGTTGCGGCAAACGCTGGCGCATAAAGAGACGCCTTTTGAACAGGTGGTGAATGCGGTATTGCCTGGCGCGCGGCGCACAGGCTCGCCGCTGTTTAACATCATGTTTGTGCATCAGGCTGCGCCGGGCGCGCCTCAGCAAGCAGACGAGGCGGTAATCAATAATCAGCCGCTCTCTGTGCCGCAGGCCAAATTTGATCTGACGCTGTTTGTGCAGGAGTCAGCGACGCAGCTGACGCTGAATATCGAATATCGTCCGGCACTGTACCACCACCGGACAATAGGGGCGTTTGCGGCTGCTTATGAGCAACTGTTAGCCAACGTTTGCAAACAGCCGCTGCGCCCGGTTTGCCAGCTGGATATTCTGTCCGAAGAAACCCGTCATTATTTGCTGGATAGTCTCGCGCATGGGCCAAAGCGCGCCGCTGCGCCATTGCTCCAGACCTGCTTTGAACAGCAGGCAGCATTAACGCCGCAGGCCGTTGCACTGGCGTGGGAAGGCGGTCAGATCAGTTATCAGCAGCTGAATCAACAGGCTAATCAACTGGCATACCGCCTCAAGGGGTTGAACATCGGCGCGGGGGAACGGGTGGCGGTGCTGTTGCCGCGTTCCCCTGCGCTGATCTGCGCCATTCTGGCAACGGTGAAAAGCGGCGCTGCCTGGCTGGCCATTGATATTGCCTATCCGCCCGAGCGCATTCATTACATGCTAAACGATGCCTGTGTTGCCAAAGTGATAACCAGCGTTGAGCAGGCGCAGCGTCTGGCGTTACCGCAGCAGCAAACTCTGCTATTGCCGCCGGTAATTACGCCGCTGGAGAACGCCGATTTGGTTAACCCCGAACCGGCGGCAAGCGCAGAAGATGCCGCTTATTTGCTGTATACCTCAGGCACCACCGGAAAACCAAAAGGCGTGGTTATTCCTCATCGTGCGCTGGCGAACTATTTGCAGCACGCCCGGGAGCATTACGATTGCCCGCAGGGCCAGGGAAATACGCTGCACGCTTCCATCTCTTTTGACGCCACCTTAACCAGTCTTTTCTTGCCGCTGCTCAGCGGAAAGCGGCTTTTTATCCTGCCTGAGAAGGAGGATGTGCCCGCGTTGCTGGCGACGTGGGAACAGCTAACCGATCTCACTATGGCCAAGGTTACGCCAGCGCATCTTGAATTACTCAGCCAGCAACTTTCCCCGGCCTGCGCCGGTCATGCGGCAACGCTGGTGGTAGGCGGTGAAAGCCTGTCCGGTTCGGCGCTGCGTTTCTGGCGTGAACATGCGCCGCAGGTCAAAGTGATCAACGAATATGGGCCAACCGAAACCACGGTGGGCTGTAGTCTGTATGTACTGGAGGCGGGCACGAGTCCGGCGGCAGGCGCGATCCCGATTGGGCGCCCGATCGCCAATATGCGCATTTACCTGCTGGATGAAAATCAACAACTGACCCCGCCGGGCGCAGCAGGAGAGATCTATATCGGCGGCGCAGGCGTGGCGTTAGGTTATTTTAACCGTCCGGATCTCACTGCCAGCCGCTTCGTTGACGATCCGTTTGCAGCGAAGGCGGGCGAAAAGCTCTATCGCACCGGGGATCTGGCCCGCTGGTTACCGGACGGCAACCTCGGTTATCTGGGCCGACGGGATAATCAGATCAAGCTGCGTGGTCACCGTATTGAACTGGAAGAGGTGGAAGCGCAGCTGCTGGCCTGCGAAGGGGTGATGCTGGCAGCGGCAGGTATTCGCGAGGTGAATGCGCGCCCGCATTTGACGGCCTATATTACGCTCGCCAGCGAGGCACGCCTGGAGAGCGTACGTCAGCAGTTAGCACATCACCTGCCGGAAATCATGCGTCCTACGCAATGGTTGATATTGCCGAACATTCCATTAACCGGTAACGGCAAGGTGGATCGCGCCTGGCTGGCGCAGCAGCCGCTGCAAAATGAAAACTCATCGCCTTTCCGGGCGGCTGAAAGCGAGATTGAGCAACAACTGACCCGCATCTGGCAAACTGTGTTGGGAGGCGATACGCCAGGCGTGGATGATGACTTTTTTGCGCTGGGCGGCGATTCCATCCTCAGCCTGCAAATGGTATTTCTCGCACGCGAAGCGGGATTACGCCTCCAGGCGCGCATGCTGTTTGATTATCCTACCATCGCCACGCTGGCCAGCGTCGTTGAACCTTTATTGCCTGCTAATCAACGCGCGCGCCCGCTAATGCAAGGCTATAACCTGCTGCCTGCCCAGCGCTGGTTCTTCTCGCTGGGCGGCGAGAAAGCGCATCATTACAACCAGTCATATCTCTGGCGACTGGCGGAGAACGTGAATTTAGCGCATCTGGAACAGGCGACAGGCTGGATTGTGCAGCAGCATGAAGGATTACGTGCGCGCTTCAGCGCGCCTGATGCGCCAGCAACCGTAGCAGCAGACGATGCGCTGTCGCTGAGTGAAATATCGCTCAGCGCTCCTGACAACGGCGAAGCCGAAGTTATCGCCTGGGCCGGAACGCGGCAGGCGCAGTTGGATCTTTCGCTGGGGCCGCTTTTTACCGCTGACGTGATCCACGCCGCCAGCGGCAGCTACCTGTTGCTAAGCGCTCACCATCTATTAGTGGATGGGGTTTCCTGGCGTATTATCACCAACGATCTGAGTCGTGCTTATCTGGCGCTGGTGCAGGGGCAAAGCATCGCTGCCCAACCGGCGACGGCTTCGCTGGCGGAATGGAGCGACTGGTTACAGCAAACCTTTGATCCTTCCGGTTCCGCACCGGAGCGGCAGTTCTGGCTGGCGCAACGGGAGGCGAGGACCACACTGCCGGTCGATGCCGGTACGCATGCGACGCCTGGCCGCAGCGGCGAAGCGCGTAAGGTTTATATCACGCTCGACCGGGCAGCGACGCAGGTGCTGGTGCGACAAACCGGTCAGGCTTATCACACGCATGTTGGTGACCTGTTACTGGCTGCGCTGGCGAAAACCCTTAGCCAGTGGTCGGGCAGCCATCAGCTGCGCATCGACCTTGAAGGACATGGACGCGACGACGCGCCGGATGCGCCGGATGTCAGCCGTACCGTCGGCTGGTTTACCGCCATTTATCCGCTGGCGTTGCAGCTTAACCAGCAGGCGGAATGGGGCGATCTGCTGCAAGAGGTCAAAGAGGCGCAGCGCAACGTGCCACGCGGCGGCGTGGGTTATGGCGTGTTGTTCGATCCTGCCGGGCAGGCCGCAGAGGTCTGCTTCAATTACCTGGGGCAGTTCGATAATGATTTCCATCAGCCGCCGCTCAGTGGCGTCGCTGACTTACTGATGACATATCGCTCGGCACCGGAAAATCGTCGTGGCTGGGCGCTTGAGGTAGATAGCTATATCGATGAAGGCGAGTTGATTATCGCCTGGAGCTATAATTCCGCCTGCTGGCACCGTGAAACCATCGCCGCGCAGGCAGAGGCGATGAAAACCCATCTGTGCGCACTGATTGATCATTGTACAGCACAGGCGCGTACGCACTGGACGCCTTCCGACTTCCCGCTGGCAGGCCTGGATCGGCATGTACTGCAACAATTACAGCAGCGCCACCAGCAGATCGCCGATATCTATCCGCTGACGCCGACGCAGGAGGGGATGCTGTATCACTCGCTGGCTGCGGCTGACGCCGGACTTTACCATGAGCAAATTTGCTTCTCTTTGCCAGCCGACGTTGACGTGACCCGCCTGAAGCACGCCTGGCAGCAGGTGGTTGCTGGCTGCCCGGCGTTGCGTACCACCTTTGAGCTGAATGCGGAAGCCGGGCCGTTGCAAATCGTGCATCAGCAGATGCCGCTTAGCTGGCAATTTATCGACTGTCGCGCCCGGCAAGAGCAGCGACTGGCAACGCTCTGGCAAGATGACCGGCAGCAGGGGTTTGATCTGCGTCAGGGGCCGCTGTTCCGTATCACCCTATTCACCGCTGCGCAGGGCGATATGCGCATGTTGTTCAGCCATCATCACGCGATTCTGGATGGCTGGTCAGTAACGCTGCTGCTGGCGCAGGTGGCTGCTGCTTATCATCAGCCAAACGCGCCGTTGCCTGCGGCACCTTCCTTCCGGCGCTATATCGCCTGGCAGCGCCGCAGCCGTGACAACAGCTTGCATCACTGGCAGACGCAGCTGAGCGGGATGAGTGCGGCAACCCCGTTGCCCGCCGTGCGGCCGGGCGGTGTAGCGTCCCGGCAGCGGCAGCGGCAGGATTTTCAGCTGGATGCCGCCACATCCGCCCGGCTGATCGCGTTAGGGCGTCGCCATCGTCTTACCATCAGCACGTTGGTGCAGGGCGCCTGGGCGCTGTTATTGCAGCGCTACGCGGGCGTTACAGAGAGTCTCTCTGGCGTCACGCTGTCAGGCCGTCATGTTGAGCTGGTCGGGATTGAACGCATGATTGGCTTGCTTATCGGCAGTGTACCCTTGCGCGTTACTAGCCGACCAGAGCAGCCGGTACTCGACTGGTTGCAGGCTATTCAGCGCCAGCAGCTGGATAATGAGCGTTTCAGTGATATCTCTCTGGCGGATCTCAAACAGGCGTGCGGGTTGACGGCGTGGCCAACGCTGTTTGATACGCTGGTGGTATTTGAAAACTACCCCCAACAGGACAACAACGGTTTGTTCTCGTTTGTCAGCGCTCAGGAGAGTACCAACTATGCGCTAACGCTGGTGGCCGCCTGCGAAGCCACGCTGCACGGCACGCTGGTTTACGACGATGGGCTTTATTCGCCCCGGATCGCCAGCCAGTTAACCCGCCATTTCCTGCATATCCTGCGGCAATGGGTGAATGCAGAGCAACTGACGCTGGCGCAGGTTACTTTACTGGATCAGAGCGAACAGGCGACGCTACTCAACGCATTGCGCGGGCCTGAACACCCTTTACCTGCCGAAGGGGTGTACCGGCTGTTTGAACAGCGCGCCAGCGCCATGGGCGATCGTATCGCTGTTATTGACGGCGATCGACGCCTGACGTTCGCCATGCTGCGGCAGAAGGCAGAGCAGCTTAGCGCCCGTTTACATCAGCGTGGTTTAGGTCGAGGCGATCGCGTGGCGCTGTTTTTGCCACGCAGCGCGAACTATCTGGCCGCGATGCTGGCCGCCAGCCGCACAGGGATATGCTATGTCCCGGTTGATATCGCCAGCCCCGAGGAGCGCATCCGCTATCTGCTGTCTGACAGCCAGTGCCATCTGGTCATCACCCAGCAGGAATGCATTGGTCAATTACCCGCTGACCAACCGCTATTCTGCGTGGATGAAACCGCCGCGACATTACCGCTACCGCCGGTGGTGGATGCCGCTGACCAGCTGGCTTATATCCTCTATACCTCGGGATCCACAGGCAAACCCAAAGGCGTGATGATTGAGCAGCGCAGCCTGGTCAATTACCTCACCGATGCGTGCCAGCGCTATCAGGTTGTCGCTGGAATGCAGAGCCTGTTTCACTCTTCCGTTAGTTTCGACGCCACGCTGACCAGTATCTGGCTGCCGTTGCTGACAGGCGGCACCCTTGTGGCGATTCCCGGCGACGGCGATCTCACCGCCATGGCGCGCCACCTGATGACCGCTTCTGCCCCGCAGCTACTGAAAATCACGCCGGTTCATCTCGCGCTGCTCCAGGAGAGCCTGGATCAGGCTGCGAAAAGCCGTGTCAGCGCGCTGGTAGTCGGCGGAGAGGCGTTGAACTGCGAAACGGTGCAGCGCTGGCTACAGGACGCGCCTGAAACCCGCATCTATAACGAATATGGCCCGACCGAAACCGTGGTGGGCTGCTGTGTGCATCAGGCCGATATCGACCGCGATCGTCAGGGGGCGATGGCGATCGGTTTGCCGCTTGGCAACACGCAGCTGCTGGTGCTCAACGACGATCAAACCTTCACGCCGCCGGGCGCGGAAGGCGAGCTCTATATCGCAGGCGCTGGCGTGGCACGCGGATACTGGCATCGTCCGGCACTGACCGCAGAAAAATTCCTGACGCTGACAGTAGCCGGAGAAACCCTGCGCGCTTATCGCACCGGCGATCGGGTCAGCCAGTTGCCAAATGGCGAGCTGCGCTATCACGGACGCTGCGACCGACAGCTAAAAGTGCGCGGTTACCGTATTGAACCCGGCGAGATCGAAGCACAGCTGATGCGTTACCCTGGCGTACAACAATGCGCGGTTGCTCTGTTGCCGGGACAAACCGCAGAGGATGCGCAGCTGGCCGCCTGGATTGCCTTTCAGCCGCCAGGCGCAGAATGCGAGACGCTACGCGCATTTCTCGCGCAACAGCTGCCGGGTTACATGATACCAGGCCTCATCACGCTGCTGCCTGCGCTACCGTTGACCGCAAACGGCAAAGTGGATTATCAGGCATTGCCGCGCCCCGCGCAGCCGCCGCAAGAGCATGACCTGACTGCTGCGCAACCCGCAACCCCGCTGGAAAGCACAATCCAGGCAGTCTGGCGCGAGGTGTTACAGCGAAACGCCGTGGCCTGTGATCAAAACTTCTTTGCGCTGGGCGGGCACTCGCTGCACGCGCTGCGGGTCGCGGCCCGCCTTGAACATCAACTCAACATCCGCGTTTCTTTAACCGACCTTCTTAACCATCAAACTGTCCAGCAGTTGGCTGCGGTATTGGCTAAACGGACAACGCCCTTATCGGAACCGCGGGCCATCGCCCGTGTATCGCGCCGCCAGGAGACGCCATTGTGATGAACAACCCAGAGCTTAATAAACCGCAACTTATCGGGGGCAACATGCAGGAAACGCATTTCCAGTTCAGGGCATCGTTGGCGCAGAAGCGCTTGTGGCTGCATGAACAGCTTGGTCATGACGCAGCCATTTATCACATCAATACCCTGTTAGAGCTGGAAGGTGAACTGGATGAGAACGCGTTGCAACAGGGCATCAACGATCTGGTCGCGCGCCATGAATCTTTCCGTACGGATTTTATCTGGCAGGAGGAAACGCTGTTTCAACGTTGCCATGAAAGCATGACGCTGCTGCTGGAGAAGGTTGAGCACACGGATGATGAGGCAGCTTTATATACGCAGTTAAACACGGCCAGCACGCGGCCTTTCGATTTGCGTCAGGCGCCGCTGGCTCGTTTCGTGCTGTTCCGCTGTGGGCCGCGTCGTCATCTGCTGCTTATCGTGCTGCATCATATTATTTCTGATGGCTGGTCAGCTGGCATCATCAGCCGTGAGCTGGCGGCCTGCTACAACGCGCGACGTCAGGGACATGCAGCCGCGCTTCCTGAGCTTGACATTCAATACATTGACTATTCTGAATGGCAACATGAGCAGCAGAACGGCGAAGAGGCGGCCCGCGAACTGGCCTGGTGGCAGGAGAAACTGCATGGCGTTGAACCCATCGAACTGCCTTACGATCGTCCACGGCCAAACCGGCTTAGCCTGCGCGGGAAAACGCGCTTTTTCACCGTGCCGGAGACGCTGGCAAAAACGTTGAGCGACCGTGCCCGTGCCCGCAACAGTACGCTTTATTCGCTGTTGCTCAGCGCTTTTACGTTGATCCTACATCGTTACAGCGGGCAATCTGACCTGGCCATCGGTTCGCCGGTGGCTGGTCGCGGTCGGCTTGAGCTGGAAGGGATTGTCGGCTTCTTCGTTAATACCCTGGTTTACCGTATTCAGCTTGAGCCAGAAGCGCGCTTCGCCGATCTGCAACAACAGGTATTCCGCACGGTGGTGGAGGCACTGGAACACCAAAACGTAAGTTTTGATCGGCTGGTAGAGAGGATTAATCCCACGCGCGATCTCAGCTATTCACCGCTATTTCAGGTGATGTTCTCGTTTGATGAAAACCAACAGCCGGGCTGGGATTTTGCCGGTTTGACGGTGAGCTCGCGGCCTGCGGCAGGGGAGCAGGCGAAATTTGACCTGACGCTGTCAATGGAAAAACAGGGCGAACAGCTACAGGGCGCGTTTGAATACAGCAGCGATCTGTTTGACGCCGTCACCATCGCCCAGCTGGAGGCTGATTTTTTGTTTCTGCTGGAAAAAGTGGCTGAGGATGATACGCAGCCGCTCACCGCTTATCCCTGCATCACCGCCAGCGTGCAGCAGAGCGCGCCGCGCTGTGTTCATGCTGTGGATCAGACGCTGCATCAACGGTTCGAACAACAGGTTGAGCGTTATCCGCATGCCATTGCCGTCAGCACTGGCGCGGGCGCGAAGCTCACCTATACGCAACTCAATCATGAGGCGAACCGGTTAGCGCACTATTTGCTGCTGGGACAGGAAAGTCAGCCCGCGCTTCGCAATGAACTGGTCGGCATCTGTATGGATCGCGATGAGGCGCTGCCTGCGGTGATCCTGGCGGTGTTAAAAGCAGGTATGGCCTATTTACCGATCGACAGCGCGCTTAGCGCAGATCGCGTGCGTTTCTATATTGAAGATGCCGGGATCAAACAGGTGATCGGCACCGCCGCGTATCAGACGCTGTTTGACAGCTGTGAGGTTGATTACCTGTGCATCGACTGCGAAGGCACCTTTATCCATACCATGCCGGAAAGCAACCCCAGCCTGCCGGTAAGCCCGGAGGCACTGGCCTACGTTATCTACACATCAGGATCGACCGGCACGCCGAAAGGGGTTGAGATCCCACACGCTAATGTCATGCGGCTATTTACCGCCAGTGAACGCCATTTTAGCTTTGGCCCGCAGGATGTCTGGACGCTGTTTCACTCCAGCGCGTTTGACTTTTCCGTATGGGAAATCTGGGGCGCGCTGCTGTATGGCGCACGACTGAGCGTTGTCCCTTACTGGGTTAGCCGTTCCCCGGAGCAATTCCGTCAATGGGTGAGCGATGAAAACGTCACCGTGCTGAATCAGACGCCTTCGGCCTTTGCGCAGTTTATCGCTGCCGATGCCAGCCACAGCGATGCCACGCCGCTGCAATTACGTTATGTGATCATGGGCGGCGAGGCGCTGGAGCCTGCCACGCTGCTCGGCTGGCTGGCGAAATATGGCGATGCCTCGCCGCAGATTATCAATATGTATGGCATTACTGAAACCACCGTGCATGTCACCTGGCGACGCATAACCCTGGCCGATGCGTTGCAGGGCGGAAAAAGCCCGATCGGTGTGCCGTTAGACGATCTGGAAATCTGGCTGCTGGATGCGCATCAGCGTCCGGTTCCGCCCGGCGTGGTGGGTGAAATGTACATTGGCGGCGCCGGGGTGGCGCGGGGTTATCACAATCGCGCCGCGCTGACGCAGGAGCGCTTTATTGCTAAAGGCCGCTTGTTCGGCGCAGATGCTGAAGATGGCACCCGGCTTTATCGTAGCGGCGATCTGGCGCGTCGCCGCCGTGACGGCGCGCTGGAGTATCTTGGACGCGCGGATCATCAGGTTAAAATTCGCGGGTTCCGCATTGAACCCGGCGAGATCGAGGCCGCGCTACAGCGGCTGGAGGGCGTTGACCAGGCGGTAGTTAAGGCCAGCACCGATAGCCGCGATCGGCAGACGCGGCTGGTCGCCTGGATCGCCACGCGCGAGAAGAACCTGAATATCGACACATTACGCCTCGGACTGCGTGATACGCTGCCGGATTATATGCTGCCAGCCGCGTTTGTGTTTATGGAGGCGTTACCGCTGACCGCCAACGGTAAACTGGATCGGCGCGCATTACCGGAGCCGCAGGCGGTGCGCCCCCAGCTGGCGAGCCATTACCAGGCACCGCGCAGCGAAACGGAAGCGGCGCTGATGGCGTTATGGCGCGATGTGTTAAAGGTTGATGAGATCGGTATTCATGATAACTTTTTCGCGTTGGGCGGCGATTCATTGCGTGGCGTTCAGCTGGCCGGGCGCGCACGTGAGCAGGGGCTGCCGCTGACGCTGGTGAACCTGTTCCAGCATCAGACCGTGGCAGAACTGGCGACGTTGCTTGATACGCAGGCGGGTAGCGATGCCAGCCAGCCCGGATCGACGGCGCCGTTCAGTCAAATCAGTGCGCAGGATCGGGCGCGGCTACCGCCAGAGGCGATCGATGCCTATCCGTTGAGCCGGATGCAGGCGGGCATGTTTTATCATATGAACCTTGCGCCGGACGCCAATGTTTATCACTGCACCGGCACCTCGCACTTACGCATAAACGCGCCATTTAATGAAGCAGCTTTCCGACAGGCGGTGGCACAGACGGTGGCGGCGCATGATGTCCTGCGCACCGGTTTTGATTTTGAGCGCTATAGCCAGCCTTTGCAGCTGGTCTGGCCGCAGGCGGCGTTGCCGATCGTGGTCGAAGATCTCCGTCATCTGGACCATCAGGCTCAGGAAGATTGTATTAAAGCCCTGCTGGAGCAGGAGCGTCATACGCCGTTTGATCTTCAGCGTCCCACCTTGCTGCGCTTCTTTATTCAGCTGCGTTCAGCGACCAGCTTCCAGTTTACGATGACGGAATGTCATCCGGTGTTTGATGGCTGGAGCTATCACACCATGATTGTCGAAGTTTTCAATCGTTATGCGGCGCTGACCGGCGTCAGCCCGTGGCAGCCAGAGAAAAAGCCCCGCCAGGCGTACCGGGACTTTATCGTGCAGGAGCAGGCGGCGATTAACGATGAGGCGCAGCGGCGTTACTGGCAACAAACGCTGGCTGACTGCACCATTCTGCGGCTGCCGCATCAGGCGCAGGCGGCGAAGCAGGGCGAGCCGCCACGCCTGAAATCACTTTCGTTTACGCTTGATAACGCCATTTATCAGGGAATGCGTCAGCTTATGCAACAGCTGGGCGTACCGTTAAAAAGCATCCTGCTGGCTGCCCATGTCAAAGTGCTGAGCGTGTTTAGCGGCGAACGGGACGTCCTGACGGGTATCCCAACCAATGGTCGCCCAGAGACGGAGGGCGGTGACGCGCTGTATGGCTTATATCTGAACATCCTGCCTTTCCGTCAGGTGCTGACCGGGCAGAGCTGGATGGAGATGATCCGACAAACCTTTGAGAACGAATGTGCCGCCATACCGCATCGTTGCTATCCGCTGGCCGAGATTCAGCGTCATTTTGGTCCGCAGCCGCTGCTGGATGAAGTGCTGTTCAATTATATGGATTTCCATATTTACGATCGCATGAGCCCGGCGCTGGGGTTAAGCGTAGTGGATAAGCTCAATGTGCAGGAGGTGCATGAAGGCACGCACTTTACCCTGAATGCACATTTCCAACATAAAACCCTCTCTTCCGCGCTGGTCAATAATCAGGTAAGCGTTCAGCTGGATTACAACGCCAGGCTTTTAACGCAGCAGCAGATTGAGCAGATAGCGGCCTGTTACCAGCGCGTGCTCAGCGCCATGGTCGCCGCACCGCAGACATCGTACTGCGCCACCGATTTTGTTCCCCTGGAGCAAAAAATCGAGCTGGCGGAATTTAGCCAGGGGCCGCAAGGCTACAGCGGCGCAGAAACTCTGGCGACGCTGTTTGCCCGTCAGGTGGCGGCAAATCCTGACGCCTGTGCGATTGAGTGGCAAACGCATGCGCTGACCTATCGTGAGCTGGATCAACAATCGGATCGGCTGGCGCTGATGCTGGCGGAAAAAGGCATTGCGCACGGTAGTCGGGTGGCGTTGCTGCTGGGCCGCTGTACCGAGTTTGTGCTGGCGGTGTTGGCGCTGAGCAAGCTTGAGGCGGTCTATGTGCCGCTTAATCCTGAGGATCCGCAGGCGCGCCAGGCAGAGCAGATAACCGATGCGGGCTGCGTGCTGCTGTTAACGCACCAACGGCAAGACGCGTTTGATTTACCGCAGATGGCGCTGACGGCTATTGACCTGCGCCAGGGGAGTTTGCCAGAGACGCCTTTCACCAGCGATAGCAGCAATGCGCTTCCCCTGTATGTGATGTACACCTCTGGATCAACCGGGAAAGCCAAAGGGGTGCTTATCCCACAGCAGGGCGTTATCCGCCTGGTCAAACAGGTCAGCTACCTCGACTTTACGCAATATCGACGTTTTCTGATGCTGGCGTCGGTCAGCTTTGATGCCTCGACGCTGGAAATCTGGGGGCCGCTATTAAACGGCGGCACCATCATTATCTACCCGCAGGGCGCGGTGGCTCTGCCTGAGCTGGAAACCCTGTTAATCGAGCGGCAGGTGGAAAGCCTGTTTCTGACCACCTCGCTGTTTAATCTGCTGGTGGATGAGTGCCCGCAGGCGCTGCGTCAGGTACGTCAGGCGATCACCGGCGGCGAGGCGATGTCGTTACGCCATGCTGCCCGCATTAGTCAACGCTATCCGCAGCTGGTGCTGATTAATGGTTATGGCCCGACGGAAAACACCACCTTTACCACCAGCTGGCGTTACCGGCCGATTGCCAGCGATATCGCTCCCATAGGCCGACCAAATGAGGGCAACCTCTGCTGGATCCTGGATGCTTTTTCTCAGCCTGTGCCGGTGGGGACGCCGGGCGAGCTTTATATCGGCGGGCCGGGACTGGCGCTGGAATATCTCAATCAACCAGAGCTGTATCAGCAACGCTTTATCAGAAACCCGTTCGATGCGGAACGCTCGGCGCAGCTTTACCGTACCGGCGATCGCGCCCGTTTCCTGCCGGATGGCACTATCGAATATTTAGGGCGTTTGGACGACCAGTGCAAAATCCGCGGCTTCCGCATTGAAACGGGGGAGATCGAAGCCGCGCTCTGCCGCTATCCCGCCATCGAGCGGGCGGCGGTAAAAATCGTTGAGAGCGCGAAGGGAAAACGCATCATCGCCTGGCTGGCGATGCAGGCGGGATGTCCGTTTGATGCATCCGCCCTACGGACCTGGCTTCTGCAGCGCCTGCCGCGCTATATGATCCCGGTGCGTTTTCAGGTGCTGGAGGCGTGGCCGCTAACGGTCAACGGCAAGTTAGATATGGCGTGCCTGAGCGTGGACGACGATTTATCGCTTGCCGCCAGCGCGTCACCGGCGCTGTTAAGCGATCCCACTGCTCAGGCGATACAACAGATCTGGGCAACGGTACTGGGCGTGGTCGCGCCCAGTCAGCAGGAAAATTTCTTTGATCTCGGCGGCGACTCGCTGCTGCTGGCACGCGTCCATCTGCGGCTAAGCGCCATAGGCTACAGCCAGCTGAGCATGCTCGATCTGCTCAACTATCCAACCATTCAGCAGCTGGCGGATTATATCAACGGCAGGCAAGCGCAGCCGGAGGTCAGCCTTAATACGCTTCAGCATCAGGTTGATACAGGTCGTCGTCGGCTCGCAGGTTTGCAACAGAGAAGGAGCGGTAAATAATGCGTAATGCGGAGTCATTTAACGAGGCTGTCTCATCTTCTCTGCACGGCTTTGAGATCGCCATTATCGGTATGGCGGGGAGGTTTCCCGGCGCAGAGGATATTGACACTTTTTGGCGCAATATCGCCGCAGGCGCTGAGGCGATACGTGAACTGAGCGATGCCGAACTGGATGCGGCCGGGACGCCGCTTTCAGAACGTCAGCAGCCCGATTTTATCCGGCGGGCCGCGGTGCTGGATGATGGCGAAGCTTTCGATGCCAGCTTTTTCGGCTATTCGCCACGGGAAGCGCAAACCATCGATCCGCAGCAGCGGCTGTTTTTAGAAAGCGCGTGGCTGGCGCTGGAGCATGCCGGATATGCGCCGGGGAAATATCCCGGCCAGATCGGCGTTTTCGCCAGCGCGTCCAACAGCAGCTATGTCATGAGCTATTTACTGCGCCATCCCGAAATTCAGCGCCACGTCGCGTTAGGCGCGTTGCTGACGGACAACAATAACGACCTGCTATCCACGCGTGTGGCTTATAAACTCAATTTGCATGGCCCGGCGATGACGATTGGCTCCGCCTGCTCCAGTTCGCTGCTGGCCACGCACAGCGCCTGTCAGTCGTTGCTGGCGGGCGAGTGTGATATGGCCATCAGCGGCGGGGTTCACGTGGGCTTTCCGTTGAAAAGCGGCTACCGCTATGAGAACAGCGGCATTTTATCGCATGACGGTCGCTGCCGCAGCTTTGACGCAGCAGCCAGCGGTACCGTTGCCGGTGATGGCTGCGGTGCCGTGGTGCTGAAACGGCTACAGGATGCCATGAATGATGGCGACAGAATCTATGCCGTGATCAAAGGCTCGGCGGTTAACAACGATGGTTCCAGCAAGCCGGGCTTTACCGCGCCCTCGGTTAGCGGTCAGACAGAAGTGCTGCGGCGCGCGCTGGTTACGGCAGAAGTCGCGCCGGAAAGCGTCAGTTACATTGAGGCGCACGGCACGGCGACCCGGCTTGGCGATCCGATTGAATTCAAAGCGTTGATGAATGCGTATGGTAAAAAGCAGGGGCCAAAGCATCGCTGTGCCGTGGCGTCGGTTAAGGCCAATCTCGGCCACCTTGATTCGGCGGCGGGTATCACCGGCGTCATTAAAGTCGCGCAGATGTTACAACATCGCTATCTGCCGCCTGCCGTGAACTTTTCCCGCCTTAATCCTGAAATCGACCTGAGCGATTCGGCGTTTTACGTGCCACAGCAAGGGGCTGCCTGGTCAGGCGATCAGCCACGTCGGGCGGGTATCAGCGCTTTCGGCATTGGCGGCACCAATGTTCACATGTTGCTGGAAGAGTCAAACTTTGTTGCGCCTTCCGGGCCTGCGCGCGCGCGGCAACTGCTCTGTTTTTCAGCTAAATCGGCGGCGGCGCTGCGTGACGGTATGACGCGCATGCAGCAATGGTTCGCCTCTGCCGCGCAAACCGATTCGGCTGACGAAGCACTGGCGGATATCGCCTGGACATTGCAGGTGGGGCGCGAGGAGATGCCTTATCGCTGTACGTTGGTTTGTCACGATCGCCAACAGGCGCTGGCGGGCATTACGCACAGGCTGGCGCAGCCGGATAGCGGCAAAGCATTAAGTAACCCGCAGACGATTTTTATGTTTAGCGGCCAGGGGTCGCAGTATGCAGGCATGATGCACGATCACTACCAGAACGAGCCGATCTTTCGTCAGCACGTTGACGCGTGCGCCTTGCTGCTGGAACCGCTGTTAGGATGCGATATTCGGCCGATTATGTTTGATAAGGCCGAGCGCGACGGGCTGTCACCGCTTTATCAAACCCGCTTTACGCAACCGGCGCTATTTGTCGTGGAATATGCCTTAAGCCAGCTGCTGAACTCATGGGACGTTGCGCCGGCCGCCTGTATCGGTCACAGCATTGGCGAATATGTGGCGGCCTGTATAGCGGGCGTATTTTCCTTGCCAGATGCGCTGCGCATTGTGGTTCGTCGTGCTGCGCTGATGAATGCGATGCCGCCAGGTAGCATGCTGGCCGTTGGTCTGAGCGCAGCAGAGCTGGCGCACTGGTTGCCGGAAGGGGTTTCCCTTGCCAGCGAGAACGCCCCGGAATTTTGTGTCGCGTCGGGCCACAGTGAGGCGATTTCTGCCCTGCAAGCCTTGCTGGATGCTGGGGGGATTGAAGCGAAGCCGCTGCATACCTCGCACGCTTTTCATAGCGCGATGATGGACGGGTGTCTGGCCGATTTTGCCAGGGCATTTGACGATATCACTCTCTCTGCGCCTGCGCTGCCGTTTATCTCCTGTGTTACCGGCGAGTGGATTCGTCCGGAACAGGCAACGTCTGTTGATTACTGGGTCAGTCAGCTGCGCCAGCCTGTTGCTTTCAGCCAGGGCATCAGGCGACTGCTCGACGAACCGCAAAACCTGCTGCTGGAAGTCGGACCGGGAAGCGCGTTAACGGGTCTGGCGCGTTTACAGTTGGCAGGGCGAGAGGGGCATAGCCGGGTTTTACCCGGCGGAGCAGGCATTAAACAGCAAGGTGATGACCTGCAAATAGTGTTAGCCGCTATCGGCGAACTGTGGCGTCAGGGTGTGCCGATAGCGTGGTCGCAGCTTTATCAACAACAGCAACGCCGCCGCGTGCCGCTTCCGGGCTATGCCTTTCAGCGACAGCACTATTCGCTTGGCTCCCTGGTCAGCAGCGTGCACGCTTCACCTCCAGGCGGGCGCCTTTTGATGTCTGAATGGTGTTATCAGCCACGCTGGAAGCAGCTACCGACCTTGCCGTCAACGCTTTCCTCCTGGCGCGGGCGCACGGTCTTGATCTTTATGGATCGACAGGGCTGCGGTAAACGTCTGGCGCAAATGCTGGAAAATCAGGGCGCGCACGTTTGGCGCGTCAGCAAAGCAAGGCGCTATCGCCTGTTGTCGGCGGGGCACATCGCGTTGAATGCGCAACGCGCCGGGGATTATCAACAGTTAGCAAATAGCCTTGCGCAACAATCGCAGCAGCCTGATGCGATTATTCATTGCTGGAGCGTTACACGCTCGCGTGCATTGTCGGACAAAAACGCCACGGCACATTATGAGTCGTTGTTGCATATCGCTCGCCATTTTCATTGTCGGCCAGATGCGGAATTCCTCGATCTGTTTGTCTTGTCTAATCACCTGCATACGTTAGCAGGCGACGAACGCAATGTGCCGGGCAAAGCGCTGATGATAGGGCCATGCCGGGTGATCCCGAAAGAGTTCAGCGATATTCGCTGTAAAAGTATCGATTATGTTCCGCCCGCCCGCTATCTGCGGCTGGCAACGGCCAGGGCCTTTGCCACGCTGTTAGCGGAAATGCAGTTTAACGATGAGGCAACCCTGATTGCCTTACGCGGTACGCAGCGCTATACGCCGGTAGAAGAGCTCACCCGTATTCAGCAGCAGACGGAACCTTACCGTTTTCGTCACGGTGGAAATTATGTGATTACCGGCGGATTTGGCGGGATAGGTTCCACCATCGCCAAAAATCTTGCCCAGGCGTGCCAGGCGCGAATGCTGTTTATCGCCAGGGGAGAATTGCCGCCTGAGAGCGAATGGGACAGTTGGCTGGCGCAACATGATGTCAGCAATCAAAAATCACGCCGCATTCTTTTTCTGCGGGAGCTCCAGCAGACGGGCGCGGAGGTTACGGTAATCGGCGCCAGCCTTGCCAACGAACGTGAGGTTAGTCGAGGCATTGCAGCTTTCACGAAGCGCTACGGTACGTTGCATGGCGTGTTTCATTGCGCGGGCATTGCTGATGGCGGCCTGATTCAAAACCGCACGCTGGAAGATTCGCAACGGGTGTTTCAGGCCAAAGTGCAGGGAACCCGCGTCCTGGAAACCTGCCTGCGTCAGCATCGGCTTGATTTCTTCGCCGTTTGCTCTTCGCTGGCATCCTTTATCGGGCCGGTGGGCCAGGTCGCTTACTGCTCGGCGAATGCCTGGCAGGATGCCTGGGTGCTTAACGCGCATCAGCGTCAGGATAATGGAACACGTTATCTGGCGATTGGTTGGGACGCGTGGCGAGAAGTGGGCATGGCGGTAGAAAGTTTACAGCAATGGCATGGCGACAGCGGGGAAAACACCTTACGCCACGCAATTACGCCGCAGGAGGGGTGGACGCTGTTGACACAGCTGTTGGCATCAACCGGCGGACACTATCTGGTTTCAACGCGCGGGCTGCCGTTGATTGATAGCGATACCGCAACCGAGACAGGGCAGCAGGACAATGCTGTCTCAGCCCAGTCTGGCTCGCTGTTTCCGCGTCCGCCGCTCAGTAACGCTTATCAGCCGCCCCGTAATGAAATCGAGCGCCAGATTGCCGCTATCTGGCAGGAAAAAATGGGAATCGGGCCGCTTGGCATCCACGATGACTTTTTTGAACTTAACGGTCATTCCCTGATGGCGGTACAAATTATCGCGCTAATCCGTCAGCGGCTAAAGGTTGCGCTACCGGTCGGACTTACCTATGACTATCCCACCATTGCTGCGCTCTCTGAGCAGGTCGCGCTGCGTTTAGCGCAACATCAACCGGAGCATCAGGGGCTTATGGAGGAAGCGCAATGAGTCTGCAAAGTGTGCAACACAACAGCGCCAACGATGAGCGTAACCTTCACCAACCGCACGAAGGAGCGAGCTGGCCGCTGGGTTACGCGCAGCATTGTTTCTGGTTTGTTGCGGCGACGCTGGGCGATACCGCCAATAACCAGAACTGTATCCAAATTGATGGCGAGATCCAGCCAGCGCTGCTGGAGCAGGTGATAAACGAGCTAATTACGCGCCATTCCACCTTACGCAGCGCTATTTCGCGCTGGACGCCAACCCAGCGCACTCTGCCAGCCAAAGGGTTCGATTTGCCGTTTTCCGATCTTACGGCCCTGGCGCCCGCACAGGCGCAGCAGCAAATCGCTGCGCTGGCACAGCATTTTCTCAGCACGCCTTTTGACCTGCAAAAGCCGCCGCTGTTACGCGTACAGCTGTTTCGCCTGCAGCCCCGTCAGTATGTGCTGGTAATCTGTTTCCCGCATATTGTGGCCGATGGCGCAGCGGTGCATCTGTTTTGCCAGCAGCTGTGGCAGCGTTACCGTCAGCGAGCCGAGGGGCGCAGGGTGCCGTTAAGCGAGCAGGAGGAGATACCGTTTAGCGCCGTTATTGCGCAGGAGAGAGCGCGTTATCAGCAGATGGGAACCCAGGATCAGGCTTTCTGGCGTAATCATTTACAGGGGTATTCATGGGCGACGTTTCCTGCACGCTATATCAACCAGACCGAGGTACAGGCCAGTGAACGCTATATCACTTTTCCGGCGGATAGCTATGAGCGGTTAGAAAACGTGGCGCGGCAGCGTAAGGTCAGTCTGCAAATGGTGTTACTGGCATTGATTGCCAGAGTAGTACACACCATGACGGGCGCGTCACGTTTCGCGCTGAACTCAGTGCTGGAGGGGCGGGATCGTCCGGGGAGCGAAACGCTGATGGCGCCGCTACTGCGCGTGATGCCGGTGCCGCTGGATATGGCGAGCGCCACCACGTTTTCTGCATTGTTAACGCAGGTACGGGAAAAGGTATTGAGCGCTTACGATCATATCGATTGTCCATGGGGTTTGCCGGTTGGCGTGATGGCGGAACAGCGCTGGCGTAACAGCCCGCGCCTGCTGCCGCCGCTGATTCGGGCTGCCAGCAGTCTTTACGCCGCGCTTTGCCCTCGCGCGGCGCTCTACCCACATTTTTTGGCCGATTTTTTGTTTATGGAACCGCAACCTCCTCAGGCGCTGTTCCGTCAGACATCGCGCAGCGAGGGGATCGCAGACCCGATCATCAACGTCAATATCCTTCAGGATGCTTTTCGCCAGCAGCCCACCGCTGGCATCGAGGATTTTTTGCAGCTAAGCGTCTGGCAACAACCGGAAGCGGAAGGTGATCAGCAGGATGCAGGCAACTGGGAAAATGACTCAATCAATATTTATCTCACCCGTTCAGCGCAGGGCAAACCTGTGCTGCGTATTACCTGCTGCTGTTTCAACCTTGATGGCATAACGCAGTTTACCGATTTGTTGCAGCAGGAAATCAACGCTGCTGCTTTTGAAACTCTCCGATAACGGGCGAAAATATTATGGAAAATCAACGCAGTGAAACAGTGATTTCGTTCGATCAGGTGCGTAAACGCTACCGCAATTATGAGGCGCTTAAGGGCGTTACGCTGGATATTTTTCGTGGTGAGTTTGTTGGCCTGTTAGGCCCTAATGGCGCAGGTAAAACCACTTTAGTGGAAATTCTTGAAGGGTTAAAACAACCGGACTCAGGATCGGTAACGGTGTTAGGTAAAAACTGGGCGCAGGATACCCCATTTTTACGTCGGCGATTATGCGGGGTGCTACAGGAAACGTTATTTATTAATAAGTTGCGTGTTGAGGAAACCCTGAACCTGTTTGGCAGTTTTTACGGTTGTCCGCGTCGTCGTACCGGTGAGGTGATGGAGCTGGTGGAGCTGACTGCCAGACGCCGTACCTTTGTGGAAGGCTTGTCGGGGGGAGAACGTCAGCGTCTGGCGCTGGGCGTGGCGATTCTTAACGAACCTGAAATCATGATCCTTGATGAACCCACGACCGGTCTGGATCCGCGAATTCGTCATGATACCTGGGACATTTTACGGCGTCTTAACCAGGAGAAGGGCGCGACGATGATCCTGACGTCTCATTATATGGAAGAAGCGGAGTACCTCTGCGGACGTATCTGCATCATGAATCAAGGGGAAATCCTGACGCAGGGCAGCATGACGCAGCTGTTGAAAAAACATTGCGATGGTGAAGTGGTTGAGTGCCGTACTGCGCAGCCTCAAAGGCTGGAAGCCATCAGGAAGCATGCTCAGGTACTGGAATACAACGTTAATGAGAAGGAAGGCAGAGTGAGTATGCTTATTGTAAATGCATCCAGCTTTATCAGTTATTTACTGGCCTTTACGCAGAAAGAGGGCGTGGAAATCGGTGAGCTGGTGGTGCGCAAAAAAACGCTTGATGATCTTTTTATGTCGCTGGCGGGGAGAGGCTTTCATGAATAATGCCCTGTTTAACCTGATGCTCACGCAGTTTCGGCAATATATACGCGAACCGCAAATCCTGTTCTGGTCGTTCGGGTTTCCGCTGTTGCTGGTGTGGTTGCTGGGGCTTTCTTTTTCTTCGCAAGACATTCCGGAACGGCGTATTGGCGTTGTGTTACCGCAGGATCGCGCCGCCGCCGCCCAGGTTCGCCAGTGGAGCGAGCAGCTGTCTGCTAACCCGCATCAATTATCCGGCGTTATCAATTTGCCTGAGGTTAAACGTCAACATCTGATAAAGGTGACTTATCGCGTAAGCTATTATCAGAATCGTGATGAGGTGATACTGGCGCTTAAACGCGGCGACATTCAAATGTTTGTGGAAGCGACGCAACCAAAAGAGGGGGATAACGCCGAGCCAAAGCGGATTTACTATCTTGATCCGCAGGATAACGAAGCGATGCTGTCATATTATTTATTGAATGAGAAAGAAAAGGGCGCGCAACAGCCGCAGGATAATAATCTTTCGGTGCTGGAAACCGCAGGGCTACGATACGTTGACTTTTTGGTGCCTGGGCTGCTGGCGATGGCGATCATGGAAACCTGTCTGATTGCCGTCGGCTGGGCGCTGGTGGAAAAACGTATTACCCGCGTGACGCGGCAGATGTGTATTACGCCAATGCGTAAATCGACCTTTTTGCTGGCACATATCGGCGCCTGTTTCCTGATTAACTTTATCGAAATTTTGATTATCAACCTGTTTGCCCGCGTCTATTTTGATGTGGAAATTCAGGGATCTTTTAACGCGTTTCTGCTGCTGCTGTTTGCAGGCAATGTCTGTTTCTCTGGGATGGCTGTATTAGCTTCTTCAAGAGCGATGAAAGCGCAAACGGCCAACGGTCTGCTTGAAGTGACTATTCTGATTCAGGTTTTGCTCTCTGGCATCTTTTTCAGTTATAAAAATTTCCCGCACTGGATGGCTTCCATTATTGAATATCTGCCATTAACTGTTTTGGCGGATGCGATGAGGAAGGTGTTTATTGAAGGCGCGCATGTGCAGCTGGTGATGCCTGCTACGTTGATGCTGTTGGGTTTTGGCTTGATTACCTTTATTATCGGAATGAGAATTTTCCGTTGGTATTAAAAAGAGGCGGGGCTTTCCCGCCTTCTCTATTACTGGCAGTCACGGTGCTGCCAGGCAAACTGCTGCTGATCCTGTAAAAAACCAGGGTAAAAAATGGTTCGTGGAAAAAACAGCCCCTTGTACCCGCTTTTTACGAAAGACTCCTCGGTGCTTTTTTCCAGCATAGAGTGTGTGGCCTGAGGATAGCGTTTTATTTCCAGTTTATTCGCCCGGTTTAAATATTGACGGTATACTTGTTCAGTATTGTTAATATCGACATTGATATCTTTACCACCGAGCGCCAAAAATACCGGAGAGCGTATAGCGTTAAGATCCTGCGTGGCATCGGCACGATAATTTTTATGCACGAAATGCCAGCGCTCGGCAGTAAAGTCGGCGGCGTCACCCTGTGTTTTCTGATACTGCTCAAAAGAAGCATTATTATTAAGTAGCGATAACACCTGCCGGTCGCGCTTTAATTCCATATCGATTTCATGCTGCGAGCGGCCTTGTTGTTTCATGCTGGCGATAGTATTATAGCGACCCTGTTGCAGCCAATTAATTGCAGGGGAAACCGCGATCATAAAACAGAGATCAGGATATCTGACCGCAACTTTTGGCATAACCCAGCCTCCCTGGCTGGCGGCCCATAGCGCGATGCGCTGGCCATCCAACTGCGGCTGGCCTTTTATCCAGTGAATAGCTGCCACTACTTCATCGGCACGATCATCCATGCTTTGCTGCAACCAGTTACCGGGTGCGCCGCCAACGCCAGGCTTATTCCATGACAAGGAGGCGAAGCCTGAACGCGCCAGCGCTTCCCAGATCGGCCGGTAAAAGCCACCATGCGTTGCGTTGATGGGGCCATCGCCATGGAGAAATATAACCACACCGGGTTTTCCATCCGCCAGCGGATGGCGTGGCATCGCCAGAATAGCATCAAGATTATTTGGCTGGTGAGAAATAGTGATGCTCTTTTCATTAAGCTGATAACTATTCTGATAGAGAATAATAGCCAGCACGGTTGAGCTTATGGCCAGAGTGCCTATCGTCTTCCTTTTTAATAAAAACCGCCTGATCAGTTTCATTGCTTTTATCTTAGGGGGAATGTAAAGGTACATTAATAAAAGCCATTAATCAGGTCAAGTACAAAGCGCCTTTGCACAGCAGTCAGAAATTAATTAATATTTAACGTTTTAATGCTTGCATTTAGCAATTTGCTGCGTACCCTGACTGGCGCAAGCCTTCCTGAACAGGTATACCGACCTGCCGAGAGGAAAGGTAACTTCTACTGAGCAGGATCATTATAAGCCAGGGGGGGCGTCGCCCTATAAATGACGGTGCGCTTAACGCCTACCGGATAAAAGTTTTCTTAACGCGTACAGAACAACGGAAGTAAGGTATCCAGATGCATGCGTAAATCGTATGCGTAACGATTGGCATCACCTGGTTAGCGTTCATCGGGATATCCGGATATATATAAGAGGTCGCCAGCCGGTCAAGGATCATAATGGCGAGCCCAGCAGCTATTAATAAAATATAAGCCAGCGGTAATTCCTTTTTTTACGTGCAAACAGCGATAACGTGTAAATAACATAAAGCAGAAGAATAAAATTAATGCCTGTTGCAATAAATAAATAGCTCGGTTGAGCAATTGACAGTTGACCTAACGTTTCCAGTCCGGTTTTTAACGTAACGGACAGAGAGGTGAAATAACCTTAGGAGACTAAAATCATATTGAGCTATGGCAGATATAGTAGGCCGCCTATTTTCCGGTACTGCTTTTGTTCACATTCAGGGCTGGCTACCCTGAGCGCCCTGGAACATCACCCCGACGGGCTTACCGCGAGTTTCCAATGCCATTTCCAGCGCTTTCATGGTGAGTCTGCTGTCTGGCGAGAACGACATTGCCCGGCCCACTGGTTTTCTTGCGAACAGGTCGAGAACAACGGCGAGGTACGCCCAGCGCTTACCCGTCCAGATATAGGTCACATCACCGCACCACACCACACCTGGTTTGGCTCTGTTACGGCGAACTGCCGCTCAAGGTGATTAGGGATAGCAACATGTTCATGACCACCACGCTTGTACTGGTGAGTTGGCTGCTGGCAACTCACCAGCCCCAGCTCTTTCATTAGCCTGCCTGCGAGCCAGCGCCCCATCTGGCAGCCTCTCTGGGTTGCCATTGTGGCGATGCTTCTTGCTCCGGCCGAACCGTGACTGATGCCATGCAGCTCAAGTACCTGACTTCGTAACATAGCCGTCTGCCGTCTGGTTTTTCAGGACGGTTTTTTCCAGTATTTATAGCTGCTGCGATGAACCCCGAACACATGGCAGAGAGTGGCCACAGGATAGCGCGCCCTGAGTTTCCCGATTATCGAGAACGGTTCAGGGAGTCTGACATCAAGAGCGCGGTAGCCTTTTTTAATATTTCGTTTTCCATTTCAATACGTTGTAACTTTTTCTTCAGTTCACGTATTTCGATTTGTTCCGGTGTTATCGGAGAGGCTTTTGGTGTATTGCCCTGACGCTCTTCACGCAGTTGCATGACCCATTTTGTCATCGTGGAAAGACCGACATCCATAGCCTTAGCGGCATCAGAGACGGTGTGGTTTTGATCGACAACCAACTGTACTCATTTAGAATGAAGATGGAAGTCTAATGTACTCACCTATGTACTCAATTTTCACTGCGCTTCTACGATATCACCTGAGACGATATGAAATGAAAAATCCACACAAGTGCGTGGATTTAATGGTTTTCTTTTATTGTTATGAGATTTAATAAAACCTCATGAGACAACAGATTTTATTTAGACGTTGAACAGGAAGTTCATCACATCGCCATCTTTAACGATATACTCTTTGCCTTCTGAACGCATCTTGCCGGCTTCTTTCGCGCCCTGTTCACCTTTGTAGGTAATAAAATCTTCAAAAGCGATGGTCTGCGCGCGGATAAAGCCTTTTTCAAAGTCAGTATGGATCTTACCGGCCGCCTGCGGCGCGGTGGCCCCGACAGGAATCGTCCAGGCGCGTACTTCTTTTACGCCTGCGGTGAAATAGGTCTGCAGATTCAGCAGCGCATAGCCGGCACGAATAACACGGTTCAGGCCCGGCTCTTCCAGACCCAGCTCCGCCATAAACTCGGCGCGCTCGTCATCTTCCAGCTCGGCGATATCAGATTCAACGGCGGCGCAAACCGGCACGACCACAGAACCTTCCTGTTCAGCGATAGCGCGTACCTGATCCAGATAAGGGTTATTCTCGAAGCCATCTTCATTCACGTTAGCGATGTACATGGTTGGCTTCAGCGTCAGGAAGCTCAGATAGCGGATCGCCGCTTTCTCTTCTTCATCCAGCGACAGGGCGCGCAGCATACCAGCATTTTCCAGGTGCGGCAGACACTTCTCCAGCACCGCCTGCTCCAGTTTGGCGTCTTTATCGCCGCCTTTGGCTTTTTTCTGTATGCGCTGCAGGGCACGTTCACAGGTATCCAGGTCGGAAAGCGCCAGCTCAGTATTAATGACGTCAATATCTTCCGCCGGGTTTACTTTGCCGGAAACATGAATGATATTATCGTTTTCAAAGCAGCGGACTACGTGGCCAATCGCTTCGGTTTCACGAATATTTGTCAGGAACTGGTTACCCAGGCCTTCACCTTTGGATGCCCCTTTTACCAGACCAGCAATATCAACAAATTCCATTGTGGTCGGGATAATACGCTGCGGCTTAACAATTTCCGCCAGCTGGTCGAGACGTGAATCAGGCATTGGCACCACGCCGGTATTAGGCTCAATGGTACAGAACGGGAAATTTGCTGCTTCGATGCCCGCTTTGGTTAACGCATTGAACAGAGTGGATTTACCCACGTTAGGCAGGCCCACGATACCGCATTTGAATCCCATGTTTGAATCACCTTAATTGCTGAGATAACCGGACAATAACCGTTGCCGGTAATGACATGAAAAATTTGCCGCTATTATACACGTAATTATGGCCCGGATGCGGCTGATTTCATCCTGAGCCAGTGGGAAAACGCGTTTTAAAACTGCAATTGTGCTGATTGTTGCTGATAATAAGAACGAGGCGTAACGAGAAGCGAGAGGCGCAACCAGTTTTCTATGATCAAGCTGCAACAGCCGCTGGAAATAATGTGCGATGTGCTGCATACGCCTGCTGGTCGTATCGTTGCGCTTGATCTGCACTATGATGAGCCGCATTCGGCCGCCTATCGTAGCGTAGTCGGTCGCCTGAAGCTGGAATCCCTCTCTACGGCGCAGCGGGAAGAGATGCTCATCCACCAACTGCTGAGCCTGGAAAGCATGTCCGCCTTGCTGCGTCAGCGCCAGTGGCTTTGTTGTATTACGCTCGATTTTGCGCTGGCGCAGCGGGTTACCGAATCGGCTTTTATACGCCATGCCCTACAACATCTGCCTTTTTTACGGCTGTCGTTATCTGAAGCTTTTCCCAACCTGCATGATGGCATCGATAATCCGTTAATCAGAACGCTGTCTGAGCAGATGAATATCTTATGGCTGAGCGATCTTGGCGCTGGCTACGCTAATCTGAATGCGGTGCAAAGCCATATTTTCGAGGCGGTGAGGCTGGACCGACGTTTTTTCGCCGAAAATGTGCATAAATCGATATTTATCGTGCTGCTGCGACAGATAATGCAAATGACTAACCGGCTGATTGTGGATGGGGTGGAAGACGAGGCGCAGCGGGTCATGCTGGAGCAGCAGGGCGTTTGGGCTTTGCAGAACTACCTGTACGCGCCGCTGCCGCTCAGCAAAATCGGTGACCTGCCGGATTAACGCAGCAGGTGTAACCTTAACTCGCTTTATAGCTATGCAGCCGGTTCATCGCCTTCAGCAAGTCATCTTTTAACCAGACTTCTGTACAGCGAGCTGCCTCATCAACCGCATTATTGATCAGCGTTTGCTCAGAGGTGGGCGGTTTACCCAGCACAAAACCCACCACCTTATTGCGATCGCCCGGATGACCAATACCAATGCGCAGGCGATGAAAGTTGGGATTATTGCCCAGTTTGCTGATGATATCTTTCAGCCCGTTATGGCCGCCATGTCCGCCGCCCAGCTTGAACTTCGCTACGCCTGGCGGGAGATCCAACTCATCATGGGCCACCAGAATCTCTTCAGGGGCAATGCGATAAAAGGTCGCCATCGCCGCCACCGCTTTACCGCTCAGGTTCATAAAGGTGGTTGGCACCAGCAGGCGCACATCTTTCCCCGCCACGTTAAGTCGTGCGGTATAGCCAAAAAACTTACTCTCTTCTTTCAGGGACTGATTATGGCGCTCTGCGAGTAAATCCACATACCAGGCACCGGCATTGTGGCGCGTTGCGGCGTATTCGGCGCCAGGGTTGGCAAGGCCAACAATCAGCTTAATCTCACTCACGGGGGTCTTTCCTGCTAAAAACCGAAGGGCGATAGTGTAGCGGCCTGCTGACAAGAATACAAAGCGGGTGAGGCTTTTAGTTACGGTAGTAAATAATATGTTTTCTATATAAATACATACGGTTATCAATAAATTTTATCGAACAGTAGTTAAAATGTGTGATCGTGCGCCCAACGGGCAGTTGGGTCATCTCCTAAGCTTAGGGTGGTTTAACAGTATGTGCTGTGCAGCCAAAAAAAGGAGGCAGGGGATGAAACGTAAAAACGCAATGATTGCAGGTAATGGTTTGATGGGGCTGGGGTTACTGACCATGATTGCAGGCATCGGCTATGCGGTACTAAACCAGCTGCCGCAGCTCCAGTTGCCTCCAATGCTAACGCCTCTCGCGATCCTGAGTATTTTTATTGGCGCACTGTTGTGGCTGGTGGGCGCACGTATTAGCGGACGTGAAAAAGTGGCCGATAAGTATTACTGGTTGCGTCACTGTGGCGATCAACGTTGCCGTCGTGCCTCTCATCAACGCCCCCATAGCCATTAAAGGTTAAGGTTCACCAGCGTCGCGCTCTGCGGCGCTGTGGTTTTTATCTCAATACGGTTGCGTCCACCCGCTTTAGCTTCATAAAGCGCTTTATCCGCCATCATCATCAATGACGAAAAGCTGTGGGTTTTGCCAGCCGCAATGCCGATACTTACCGTGTATTCAATATTATCCGGGCGAGAAACCATCGCCAGGAGCCGAATCTCTTCACATAAACTCCGCGCTTTCTCTACATCACCGACAAAAAGTGCGGCAAATTCCTCACCGCCCAGTCGGGAAAAGGTACATTCTGCGGGCAAAACTTTCTCTACGACGCGGCAAAAATCCAGCAGCACCCGATCGCCCTGATTATGGCCATACCGGTCGTTGATGCTTTTGAAATGATCCAGATCGAAGACCATGGCGACCAGAGGAAGCTGTTTCTGCATGCTTTTTTTCTCAGCAAGCCCCGCCTGGGCAAATAACGCACGGCGGTTCCAGACGCTGGTTAGGGGATCGCGTAACGAAGCCTGTTTATAGCGTATCTGCGTGCGCTCATTCACCATTGCCAGAATAGTGAATGTCAGGCCAATCACAAACAGCGTTGATTCCAGGATAACGTAGCTGGAAAACGGGCTATGTCCCATCGCATTGTGAGCGGAGGAGCCGCTGTCGAAACACATGCGCGAGAGATGAAACACCAGATGAAAGCAGAGCAGGAGCTGAGCTGGCCAGAAAGTGATCTGCAGGCAGGCGCGTGAACGGACCAGCATAATAATCAATGCAACGGTATAGCTGATGCACAGCAGGCAGCTCACCATAATGCGCTTTGGTATCGAGTAATAAAATGAAGGAAAACAGCAGAGCAGCGCCCAAAGCAGCGCACCAAACAGCCAGCTAATCCCGGGGCGAAACCCGGAAAACACGCGAAAGGCGTTCAGCCACATGCCATAGGCCAGCATCACTAACGTGTTGCCCACCGCCACCGGCAGGAACAGAAGACCATGATTACGCAGGCTGCCGAGCCATACCGAGATCATCATGGCGATAATTGCCACGGTGGTGAAGCCCAGCACGCGATCGTACTGCGCGCCGCTCCAGGCAAAAATCATAATTATGCTCAGAAAGCCCAGCACATAGAGTTCACAGATAAACAGTGTGTAGACATCAAGTGCCATAACGCGCTTCCCTATAAAAAAACCGCAGCAAAATATCATGACTCGCCGGTTGTAAAAAGCGCTTAACGCAGCGGTAAAAGAAATGCCATGAACTTTACGCGCTTTGCTGATTATCGATCGTGGAATTAGCTATAGGTGCCACAGGCTTATCAACAGATAGCGGCAGGACGGGAGAGTATAAAAAAAAACCGGGCCTGAGCCCGGTTTTTATCATTTTAGCGATTAATGTTCAAACATCGCAGAGATAGACTCTTCATTGCTAATGCGGCGAATCGCTTCAGCCAGCATGCCTGAAAGGGTCAGGGTACGCACATTAGGCAGCGCCTTGATCTCGTCAGCCAGTGGGATGGTATCGCAAACCACGACTTCATCGATCACTGAGTGACGCAGGTTTTCCGCTGCGTTGCCCGAAAAGATCGGATGCGTTGCATAGGCGAAAACACGTTTAGCGCCGCGCTCTTTCAGCGCTTCAGCTGCTTTGCACAGCGTGCCGCCGGTATCGATCATATCGTCAACCAGTACGCAGTCGCGGCCTGCCACGTCACCAATAATATGCATAACCTGAGAAACGTTAGCGCGCGGACGACGTTTATCAATAATGGCCATATCGGTATCGTTAAGCAGCTTGGCGATAGCACGGGCGCGAACGACGCCGCCGATATCCGGGGAAACCACAATCGGATTCTCCAGACCAATCTGCAGCATATCTTCCAGTAAAATTGGGCTACCGAATACGTTATCAACCGGAACGTCGAAGAAGCCCTGGATCTGTTCTGCGTGCAGGTCCACTGTCAGCACACGGTCAACGCCGACGCTGGAAAGGAAGTCCGCAACCACTTTAGCGGTAATCGGCACGCGCGCTGAACGAACGCGACGGTCCTGACGAGCATAGCCAAAGTAGGGGATTACAGCGGTAATACGACCAGCAGAAGCGCGACGCAGCGCGTCTACCATTACAACCAGCTCCATCAGGTTGTCATTGGTAGGGGCACAGGTGGACTGGATGATGAAAATATCGCCACCGCGTACATTTTCGTTGATTTGTACGCTCACTTCACCATCACTGAAACGACCGACGGCGGCGTCGCCCAGGCTGGTGTAAAGGCGGTTGGCAATACGTTGTGCTAGTTCCGGGGTGGCGTTACCAGCAAAAAGCTTCATATCAGGCACGAGAAGAACCTCAGGCTTTGCGTCCAGAGAATGCACACAGGCGAACGGCAACGGGCGCGCTATATCCGTCGCATGCGTGCATACGGGTGTATTAAAGCGTTCTGTGCAGCGTCAGGAACAGGGTGACACTGTCACATTACGCCAGGTGCCCTGAAAGAATGCGGTGAAGAGGCGAAAGGTTTACGCCTTGCGCCACGAATCCCTGCATCCAGTTCGGGGCCAGCTCAAGCACCTGACGGGCTGCGGACTCGGTGTCGAATTCTGCAAACACACAAGCGCCGGTTCCTGTCAGGCGCGACGGCGCGTATTCTAGCAGCCAGGAAACAAGCGCATCAACCTCGCGAAAACGTTTTCTTACGACTGCCTCACAATCATTGCTGAAAGGAGCCTGTAACAGCGCATCAAATGAGCGTACCGGTGAATTACGCATCAGTTCAGGATCGTTAAACACCAGCGGCGTAGAAACGGCAACGCCAGGGTGCGCCACCAGATACCATTTCTCTGCCGGTGCGACAGGCTGTAACGCTTCGCCCACCCCTTCGGCAAAGGCGGCATGACCGCGCACAAAAACCGGAACATCGGCACCCAGCTGCAGACCCAGCGCGCAAAGCGTTTCATTTTCCAGCCCGGTATTCCACAGGTGATTAAGCGCCACCAGTACTGTTGCAGCATTGGAAGAACCGCCGCCCAGCCCGCCGCCCATTGGCAAACGCTTGTCGATAGCGATATCTGCACCAGCCTGAGCCGGCAGCGTGCCGCGATCGGCAGCGGCGCGCATCAACAGTCGGGCGGCGCGCACAATCAGGTTATCTTCATGCGCTACGCCGGGAACCGGTGTTAATAAACGGATCTCGCCATGGGTCTGCGGTGTGATCCGCAGACTGTCGCCATAATCAAGAAACTGAAACAGCGTCTGCAGATTATGGTAGCCGTCAGGGCGACGGCCAGTGATATAGAGAAACAGGTTTAGCTTCGCCGGGGCGGGCCAGGTGGTAATCATTGTACAGTCCAGCTATCCATGCGCAGTTTAATACGTTTATCGCCTTGTTTTAGCTCAATGCTGGCAGGCAACGCCGGGTTAACCTTGTGGTCATAGCCCTGAATGGTAACGTCCCACTGCTGCCCGTTGCGGCTGTAGCTCAGCGTGCGCAGTTGATATTGATCGTCCAGGGTGAAATCAGTGGCATCGCCCGGCAGGCCGAGCATCCACTGACGCAGGTTCGCCAGCGGGATATCCATGCCGGTCAGCTGTGAGATCATTTTTTCAGCATCGTTGCTGACGTAGCGTTTGCCTTTATTATCCACTAACTGCACCGTTGCGCCCTGCGCATCCAGCTGCAGTTCGGTGCTGCCGAGCGGGTTGGTCAGCAACAGACGATAGCGGTCAGAGGCAGTTTGCTGCCAGTTAAAGCGCGCATAAACTTTTTGCTGGTCAGAAAGCCAGGCAAAAGCGCCGCGCGTTTGATACTGGGTGATTTTTTGTACTGCCTGCTGGTGTTGCTGCCACTGCAATGAGGTAGGACTTTGACCGGGGCCTTGAGGTTTATTGATGGTACAGGCCGCCAGCAATACGCTGGCAAGGGGAAGCAGCCGCAACGAGCGGCGGGTAAACAGATCAAACACCGGGTCATCTCCTCAAACACACTTTTTAGAGCCAAACGAGTAACGCTAATCATTCACTGGTTACCCGTCAACGTGGAATTATCGAAATTCAGTCTTATCAGCTATATCTTATTACAGTCATAGTCTTTGTATGGCTTTTCATGATCTCCCGCATCTTGTAGAATGCGCCTCATAAAACCCCAACAACATTGGGATAACCCGATCTGATTCACCATGACGCTGCTGGCCCTCGGAATAAATCATAAAACGGCACCTGTTGCCTTACGCGAAAGAGTTACCTTCTCGCCGGATACGCTGGATGAGGCTTTAAACAGCCTGCTGGCGCAGCCGATGGTGCAGGGGGGCGTTGTGCTGTCTACCTGTAACCGCACAGAACTCTATCTTAGCGTAGAGCAGCAGGAAAACCTGCATGAACGTCTGGTGCAATGGTTGTGTGAATATCATAACCTGCGCGAAGACGAAGTGCGCAAAAGCCTCTACTGGCATCATGACAATGAGGCGGTCAGCCATCTGATGCGCGTCGCCAGCGGACTGGATTCGCTGGTGCTTGGCGAACCCCAGATCCTCGGTCAGGTGAAAAAAGCCTTTGCCGATTCCCAGCGCGGCCATTCGCTCTCCAGCGAACTGGAGCGCATGTTTCAGAAAACATTCTCTGTTGCCAAACGGGTGCGCACCGAAACCGATATCGGCGCCAGCGCCGTCTCTGTTGCCTTTGCTGCCTGTACCCTGGCTCGCCAGATTTTTGAATCGCTCTCTACGGTTAACGTATTGTTGGTCGGCGCGGGAGAAACCATCGAGCTGGCGGCGCGTCACCTGCGCGAACACCATGTAAAAAAACTGATGATCGCCAACCGTACCCGTGAGCGCGCCCAGCTGCTGGCGAATGAGGTTAGCGCAGAAGTGATCGGCCTGGCGGATATCGATAGCCGTCTGGCGGAGGCGGATATTATTATCAGCTCCACCGCCAGCCCGCTGCCGATTATCGGACGCGGTATGGTGGAGCGGGCGCTGAAGGCGCGGCGCAATCAGCCGATGCTGCTGGTGGATATCGCCGTACCGCGCGATGTCGAGCCGGAAGTTGGCAAGCTCGCAAATGCTTATCTTTACAGCGTCGATGATCTGCAGGCGATTATTGAAAATAATATGGCCCAGCGGAAGGCGGCGGCCGTACAGGCCGAAACCATCGTTGCGCAGGAAAGCAGTGAATTTATGGCCTGGCTGCGCGCGCAAAGCGCGGTTGAGACCATTCGCGATTATCGTGAACAGGCGGCGCAGATACGCGCTGAGCTGGAAGCGAAAGCGCTGGCCGCGTTGCAGCAGGGCGCGGATGCGCAGGAAGTGCTGCATGATCTGGCCCACAAGCTAACCAACCGGCTGATTCACGCCCCTACTAAATCCCTGCAGCAGGCTGCACGCGACGGCGATGGCGAACGCCTGCAGATCCTGCGTGACAGCCTCGGGCTGGACTAGAACAATCCCACACCAATACAGGGTAAATCATACCAGATGAAGACTTCTATTGTTGCCAAACTGGAAGCCTTGCAGGAGCGCCACGAAGAAGTGGAAGCGATGCTTGGCGATGCCAGCGTCATCGCTGAGCAGGAGCGTTTCCGTGCGCTGTCGCGCGAATATGCCCAGCTTACCGACGTCAGCCAATGCTTCCGTCAGTGGCAGCAGGTGCAGGAAGATATCGCCACCGCCGAGCAGATGCTTAGCGACGCGGAAATGCGCGACATGGCAATGGACGAACTGAAAATCGCCCGCGCGCAGAGCGAAGAGCTGGAACAACAGCTGCAGGTGCTGCTGTTGCCGAAAGATCCCGACGACGAGCGCGATTGCTTTGTTGAAATACGCGCAGGCGCGGGCGGGGACGAAGCGGCTATTTTTGCCGGCGATCTGTTCCGCATGTATAGCCGCTTCGCGGAATCGCGGCGCTGGCGCGTTGAGGTGATCAGCGCAAACGAAGGCGAACATGGCGGTTATAAAGAGATGATCGCGCGCGTTAGCGGCGAAGGCGCTTACGGTCGGCTGAAGTTTGAGTCGGGCGGGCATCGCGTGCAGCGCGTACCGGAAACCGAATCTCAGGGCCGTATCCATACTTCCGCCTGTACCGTTGCGGTGATGCCGGAGCTGCCGGAAGCGGAGCTGCCCGATATTAATCCGTCCGATTTAAAAATTGATACTTTTCGCTCGTCGGGCGCGGGTGGTCAGCACGTTAACACCACCGATTCGGCTATCCGTATCACCCACTTGCCTACCGGCATCGTGGTGGAGTGTCAGGACGAACGTTCCCAACATAAAAACAAGGCCAAGGCGCTGTCGGTATTGGGCGCGCGTATCCATGCGGCGGAAATGGCCCGCCGTCACGAGCAGGAAGCCTCCACGCGTCGCAATTTGTTAGGCAGCGGCGACCGCTCCGATCGTATCCGGACCTATAACTTCCCGCAGGGACGTGTGACCGACCATCGTATCAACCTGACGATCTACCGCCTGGATGAGGTGATGGAAGGTAAGCTGGATAGCCTGATCGAACCGATTGTGCAGGAGCATCAGGCGGATCAGCTGGCTGCGCTTGCCGGGCAGGATTAATGGATATTCGCAGTTGGTTAAAAGCCGCCTGCGCCACGCTGTGCGGCGGCGAAAGTCCAAAGCGCGATGCCGAAGTGCTGCTCTGTTTTGTCACGGGAAAATCGCGCAGCTGGCTAATGGCCTTTGATGAGACACCGCTGGATGCGGCGCAGCTGGCGCAGCTCAATGCCCTGATCGCCCGGCGGGCCCGTGGCGAGCCGGTTGCGCATCTCACCGGCGAGCGCGAGTTCTGGTCGCTGCCGCTTACCGTTTCGCCGGTTACCTTAATTCCCCGTCCCGATACCGAAATTCTGGTGGAGCAGGCGCTGGCGCGTCTGCCTGATTGCGCCGTGGATATTCTCGATCTCGGCACCGGCACCGGCGCGGTGGCGCTGGCCATCGCCAGCGAGCGGCCCGATTGCCGGATTACTGGCGTGGATCGGGTGGCGGATGCGGTGGCGCTGGCGCAGCACAATGCGCAAAAGCTGCAGATCGCCAACGTCACCTTTTTGCTCAGCGACTGGTTTAGCGCGCTGAACGATCAAAAATTTGCGCTGATTGTCAGCAATCCCCCCTATATTGATGCCGCCGATGCGCACTTACAGCAGGGCGATGTACGCTTTGAGCCGCTCAGCGCACTGGTGGCACAGGAGCAGGGGCTGGCCGATATCCGACATATTGCCCATGCGGCACGGCATTATCTGCTGCCGGACGGGGCGATAATGCTGGAGCATGGCTGGCAACAGGGTGAGGCAGTGCGTACTATCCTCTCTGCTCAGGATTATCAGAACGTAAAAACCTGCCAGGACTATGCGGGTCACGATCGGGTGACGATCGCCAATTATTAAACAGGGAGATCATGATGGCTGCTTATTATGGCGTAATTAAACATTTCCATTTGCTCACCGTCGCCGTCACGGTGCTGCTGTTTATTCTGCGTTTTTTCTGGCTGCAACGCGGCTCAGCCATGATGTCGCAGCGCTGGGTGCGTATCGTGCCGCATATCAATGATACGCTGTTGTTTATTAGCGGGATAAGCCTGGTAATGATTACCCACTTCTATCCGTTTACGCCGCAGGGTTCCTGGCTGACGGAAAAGCTGTTTGGCGTTATTATCTATGTCGCCCTGGGCGTTGTGGCTTTTGGCCGTCGCCCGCGTGAGGCTAAAGTACGCTGGATTGCCTTTATCGTGGCGCTGGCAGTGCTGGGCATCATTATTAAGCTGGCCGTAACCAAACTGCCGCTTTTGGGGATTGTATGACATCAGTAACAAATATCGATTTTAGCGAAGCGCCGCTATGTGAAGCGGTAATCGCCACCTCGCGCGCTATCCGCCATGACTTTCCGGCAGATGCGGTTAACGCACAGCTGCAGGCGCTGGTAGAGGAAGCGCGGGACTACGTTTCAACGGTACAGGGGCCTGACTTTCAGCTGGAGAAGCTGCTGGAGCTGTTTTATAAAAAGTGGAAGTTTGGCGGTGCCAGCGGCGTCTACAAGCTTTCCGATGTGCTCTGGCTGGATAACGTATTGAATACGCGCCGGGGAACGGCGGTATCGCTCGGCGTGGTGCTGTTGCATATCGCGCATCAGCTGGAGCTGCCGCTGATGCCGGTAATTTTCCCGACGCAGCTGATTTTACGCGCCGACTGGATGGATGGCGAAATGTGGCTGATCAACCCTTTTAACGGTGACACGCTCAGCGAACATACGCTGGAAGTCTGGCTGAAAGGCAATATCAGCCCAACGGCAGAGCTGTACGACGAGGATCTGGATGAGGCGGAGTCATCAACCGTTATCCGCAAAATGCTGGATACGTTGAAAACCGCGCTGATGGAAGAGAAGCATATGGAGCTGGCGCTCAACGTCTGCAACCTGCTGCTGGAAATCGATCCGGACGACCCGTATGAAATTCGCGACCGTGGCCTGATCTACGCGCAGCTCGATTGTGAACACGTTGCCCTGACCGATCTGATCTATTTTGTTGAGCAGTGCCCGGAAGATCCGGTCAGCGAAATGATTAAAGTCCAGATCCATGCAATTGAACAGAAACAGGTGACGCTGCACTAAGCGGCGTAAGCCATTCAATGAAAAAAGGCGAAGGCATGAAAGAAAAAGTTGTCAGTATCGGTGATATTCAGGTCGCTAACGATCTGCCGTTTGTACTCTTTGGTGGAATGAACGTACTGGAGTCGCGCGATCTGGCGATGCGCATCTGCGAACACTACGTGACCGTGACCAATAAGTTGGGCATCCCTTACGTTTTCAAAGCCTCTTTCGATAAAGCTAACCGCTCATCCATTCACTCTTACCGTGGCCCAGGCCTGGAAGAGGGAATGAAGATTTTCCAGGAGCTGAAGCAAACGTTCGGCGTGAAAATCATTACCGACGTGCACGAAGCGTCACAGGCGCAGCCGGTTGCAGATGTGGTAGATGTGATTCAGCTGCCTGCATTCCTGGCGCGTCAGACCGATCTGGTTGAAGCGATGGCTAAAACCGGCGCGGTAATCAACGTGAAGAAGCCGCAGTTTGTCAGCCCGGGTCAGATGGGGAATATCGTCGAGAAGTTTGCCGAAGGCGGTAACGACAAGGTTATCCTGTGCGATCGCGGCGCCAACTTTGGTTATGACAACCTGGTTGTAGATATGCTGGGCTTCAATGTCATGAAGCGCGTCTCTAACAACAGCCCGGTGATCTTCGATGTAACCCATGCGCTGCAAACGCGCGATCCGTTTGGCGCTGCGTCCGGCGGTCGTCGTGCGCAGGTGGCAGAACTGGCGCGCGCCGGCATGGCGGTGGGCATCGCTGGTCTGTTTATCGAAGCGCATCCGGATCCGGCTAATGCGAAATGCGACGGTCCGTCCGCGCTGCCGCTGGACAAGCTGGAACCTTTCCTGGTGCAGATGAAAGCCATCGATGACCTGGTAAAAAGCTTCCCGGAGCTGGACACCAGCAAGTAATTGCCAGGCGTTCAGGATCAAAAAAGCAGCGGCCAAACCGCTGCTTTTTTATTGCTGCTGTTACGCGCTGGTGAGCGCCCGGACTACAGCATAATTGTCATCAGATAGCCGATAAATAACGCCAGATGCGCGCAGCCGTTCAATACATTGGTACGGCCGGTAGAGAACGAGATGTTACACAGGATCAGCACCGCGCCCATCATCACCATATGCGGCGGCTCCAGGCCAAAAATTAGCTCTTGTCCGGTCAGTGCGGCGATCAGCGTTACCGCAGGCACCGTGAGTGAGATGGTCGCCAGCACCGAACCAAAAAAGAGATTCATGGCGCGCTGCACCTGATTTGCCAGCACCGCTCTGATCGCGCCTAAACCTTCCGGCGATAAAATTAATAATGCGATCAGGAAACCGGTGAACTGTTTCGGCGCATCCAGCTCCGTCAGCAAATGTTCCAGCGGCCCGGCGTTCATTTTGGTTACGGTGATCACCGCTACAAGATGAATCACCAGCCAGATAGCGTGCCACAGGCTGCTGTGCGCGGAAGGTTTGCCATGATGCGGATCGTCATCATCGCCTTCATCCTCATGCTCATAAATAAACAGGCTCTGATGCGTTTTGGTCTGGATCAGCAGGAAAACGCCATACATGGCGGCAGAAATGGCGGAAATAATCAGTGCCTGAGTGGTGGTGAAATTGCCGTTCGGCAGGGCGTTAGGAAACACCAGCACCAGAATCGCCAGCGGGAAAATGGCAATCAGATACTGTTTCACACCGGCGAGGTTAACGTACTGCGTGGCAAATTTACGTCCGCCCAGCAGCAGTGCAAAACCCACCAGCCCGGCAGTGACAATCATAATGATCGAATAGAGCGTATCGCGCATCAGCGCAGGCGCTGCGTTGCCGGTTGCCATTAGGGCAGAAATTAAGCTGACCTCCAGAATCACCACTGACAGGCTCAGGATCAGCGAGCCGTAGGGTTCCCCCAGCCGGTGCGCCAGCACATCCGCGTGACGCACGACGCTAAATGCGCTACAGAGGATCCCTGCCAGCGCTAACAGATTAATTGAAACAACCAGCGGCATCGTATCTGCGTTACCGTACAGCCACAACACGGCCAGCGCAGCCAGAGGAAAAAAGAGTGAGTATTCGGTATGGCGGGTTTTCTTGCTGTCATGCGTACCCATAGGCAATATTATTCTCCTGTCTTAACGGTGCATCCCTTGTTACAGAAACCCAATGGTGAGCCTCTAAAGATTAAACGCTGTTATGTTTTTTACCAGCGCCCACAGTGTAATGACTCTGAATAAATGCGCATTGTTTTTTACTTTCTTTTACTTGTTCTCACAAATGGCATGATAAAGGGCGTTTTTAAATGATTTCCCTTTAAAGCACTTCTTTATCAGTTAGTTAAATTATTGTTAGGCAAAATAAATAAAACCTTTTCAGCGGGAAAGAGCCATGAAATCGGTATTTATGGCAGTTCTGCTGTGGAAAAAATCCGCGAGCGCTGGTCTGGACAGTTTGCGCAAAAAACAATGCCAGGCCACACTTAAACTCACTCATACAGGAGGAAATATGCCTTATAAAACCACAGCTTCACTGCCGGACAACGTAAAAAACGTTCTGCCTGCCCATGCTCAGGAAATTTATCAGGCAGCTTTCAACAGCGCCTGGGATGAATATAAGGATAAAAAGCAACGCCGTGACGATGAATCACGGGAGGAAGTCGCGCATAAGGTGGCATGGGCAGCGGTAAAAAATAAATATGAAAAGGGCGATGACGATAAGTGGCATCCCAAAAAGTAGGCTAAGCGCCGGGTACGCCGCGCCGCGCGCCCGGCCCGCATCGGCTGCACTCTGCTTCCCGCCGTGAGTCGCATCAACTGCTGAAAAAATTTCCCTTAAATCCCTCAAGACTTGCGCTAAGCCGCCGATGCTTTTTATAACATCGTACTCTTATGTGATCGGCTTCACGCTTGCAAGCGCTGGCGGAAATGAATAAGGTCTTTTTAATCCTGACGAAACCACAGCGAAGCTATCGGCAACGAAATAAAAGCGGTTCGACAGAGGAAAGAAAGGTAAGGCTAAGGAGGTAAGGTTGTTAACACGCGAATTCTTATTAAAAGCAGACTGTAAAACCGCTTTTGGCGAAATTGAGGAGTCGCTGTTATGGACCTGTGAACAGCGCGCGGCATCGCTGGCAGCGACGCTGGCCTGTCGGCCTGATAACAGTCCGGTATGGATTTTTGGTTACGGCTCCCTGATGTGGAATCCGGTTTTTGAAGCGGAAGAGGTGGCGGCGGCGACGCTGCACGGCTGGCATCGCGCTTTTTGCCTGCGGCTAACGGTGGGACGCGGAACGGCACAGCAGCCCGGACGGATGCTGGCGTTAAAAGAGGGCGGCATTACCAGCGGGCTTGCTTTTCGGCTGCCCAACGATCGCCTGCATGAAGAGCTGGAGCTGCTGTGGAAGCGGGAAATGGTGACCGGCTGCTATTTACCCAGCTGGCGCGAACTGACGTTGAAAGATGGCCGTCGCGTCACGGCGCTGGTATTTATTATGGATCCGCGGCATCCCCTGTATGAAGCGGACACCTGCTCAAAGACTATCGCGCCGCTGATTGCACATGCCAGCGGGCCGCTGGGCACCAATGCACAGTATCTGTTTTCCCTGGCGCAGGAGCTGCATCAGCGCGGTATGGAAGATACCGCGCTGTCCGATCTTGCCAGGCAGGTGCGCGAACTTCAGGTCTCGCATCACAGCTTACAGGGCTAGCCTGACAGATTATTTGCTGCGCGCCGGATTAATGAGCCAGGTGCCGGCGCGATTAATCTCCAGCTGCTGGCTGTGTACGCTATCCTCCTGATGCACTTCAATCAGATAACGGCCTGCGGCCAGGTTAAGCGCCGCATAGCCGTTATTGCTCGGCTTCACGTCCAGCGTTTCTCCGTTCAGGCTGACCGTTTCATTACTGCGCAAGCGGAGATAAACCGTGGCCATTGTCGGCCCGCTGCCCTGCGGCTGCTGTTGCGCCGCATCGGTTGTCGCGTTGCTCTCACGGGCGGTGCTGGTCTGCTTATTGCCGCCGCTGTTCACCAGAACGGCGATAGCGATCACCGCCAGCAACGCGCCGCCGCTCAACAAAATTAACGGCAGCGAAACACGACGCGGCGTGCGCGGCGTTAATGGCTCGGCGCTGGAAGCACCATGATTGACCGCCAGTACTACCGGCTCCGGCGTGGTGGCTGCTTCCGGCTCTTTCTCCTGAACCGCATTTACGGCGCTGACCAGCTGCTGTACATCGCTGACCGGCAGGGAAATAAGCGTCGCCAGCTCATCAACGGACTGCGGACGATCGGAAGGCTTCATCATCAGAGCGCGATCCACGGCATGCAGCAACGACAGGGAATAACCTGCGGGCTGACGCTGCGCCAGCGGCTGATAGTGGTCCTCGATACAGCGCACCACGCTGGCTGGCGGCGGGCTGCCGGTTATCAGCGTATGTAGCACCGCGCCCAACGCATAAATGTCGGTCCAGGGGCCCTGTTCGCTATCGGTCTCTTCGCTGTACTGCTCGATGGGCGCGAAGCCAGGCTTCAGCATGATCTCCGTTTCGTCAGAAAGGTTACCGATCTCTTTGCGCGCCGAGCCAAAATCAAGCAGTACCGGCAGCTGGTTATCCTGGATTTGAATATTATCCAGCGCAATATCACGATGCAGATAGCCCGCCTGATGAATGGTGCCAATTGCGCCAAACAGCGGAGGCAGCAGCTGACGTATCCACTCTTCATTAATGGTATCGGGATGCTGCTGTTGCCACGCTTTTAACGACATGCCGCTATACCAGAGCGTGCCCATATAGGCGGTGCCGTTCTCTTCCCAGAAACGCAGCACATGCAGCAGTCCGGGATGGTTAAAGCGCGCCAGCAGACGCGCCTCCTGAATAAAACTGCTCAGCCCGGCGTTGTACAGCTTGCCGAATCGCTCGCTGCGCAGGCCAAGCGAAAGATCGTCATTGCGTATCGCCAGCGACGCCGGCATATACTCTTTAATGGCGATGGTGCGCTCCAGCAAATGATCCCACGCGCGGTAGACAATGCCGAAACCGCCGCCGCCAATCACATCCTTGATTTCAAATTCATTGAATCGATGACCCGCCGGGAGGGCGCCAGCCACCATATTCTGTTCTTCATTTGCCGACATAGTTACCACTCTCTGAGCGTTTACGGCCTGTTTACTGCAGGCACGCGCCTGCGTTTAATTTAAGGTGCGGTATGCGCCAATCGCCGGATCGGCGAGGTCGGGATGCAGCGCATCCACCAGCATAACGTTTATCTTTTGTTTGGCGGGCAGCATACCGGACCAGGTTTTGCGCACCGCGTTCACCCGCGCCCGGACCGCCGTAAGGTCCTGGGCCGTGCTTTTATCCATTTTTATCAGCAGCGTGCCGCTGAACTGCCACACATGAAGATGATTATCAAAAGGCAGGATCAGCCAGCTATCTTCCGCGCTGGTATTGGTCACCACCATGCGCTGGTTATTGATATTTACCATGCTTAGCGTGGCGTTGTCCGGCTTCAGACCGATCAGCGGATAACCCTGCCAGAAATTCACTGTGACCGGCTCGCTTTTGCCGTTGTTCACCAGCGTTAGCTCGCTGGCGCCCTCCAGCCAGCCCTCGGTCGAGCAGCTCAGGTTGCGATTATCGGGAATAAACATCGACTGACCGTTATCGTCCCACCAGGTGCGGAAATGGCAGCCGCCCGGCAGTTCGAAGTGCTGTAGCGGCTCCGTGTTGGCAGGGCGAGAGAGATCGAGCGGAGCAGCATTATTGGCGTTTGCCGTCGCGGTTGCATCAGCGGTAACGATGGGCCGCCAGTTTTGTGCTTTCACTGCGGTTCCGCTGGCCAGCGCCGCACCCTGGCTATCCATCATCTCCCACGGCAGCTCCTGCAATTTTCCACACTGATTAGCCAGCAGGGTACCGACGCGGGGCAAAAAGGAGGTTAACACCGTGGAATCTTTGCTTTCGCCGGAAACAATGCGCAGATGCAGCGTTTCCTTACACCAGTCCTGCGGCGCATTGCTGGCGACATTATCAATAAACACCTCCAGTGCCATGCTGGGGGAGTAAACCACGCGATAATTCTCGGCGTTGGCGGCGGAGGCCACGAAAAGCGCCATAACGCCATGCAGCCAAATAACTGCTTTATGGCCAGTCACCCCGGCGCGCAGGGCATGGTGGCAGAGGCGTAATGCGCCCCGCGTTACAGTTAACGCAGAACAATCTGTCAGGAACGACGTTGTGTGCGTGTTTACCATCGGGCCGGACACCCGGCGCAGGCACTTGGTCAGCAATTTCATAACGCTCCTTGAAATTAATCGCGAGGCGGCAACAGGCGTGCCGAATCAGCCAGCGACTGTAATAATGTCGTCTCCTGCGGCGACCCGACCCAAATGGCGATGGCGCTCAGGTTATCGTTTTTGCGGGCCCGGTCGATGGCCTGCTGCATCAGCGTTAACCACTCCTCGCAGCTGTTTACCATGCGCAGCGCCTGCTCCATTTCAGCGGTGGCCAGATGAAGCCAAAAGCCATCGCTGCACACTAAAAAGGCATCGCCATCCTCCAGCGTAATCACCTCGCTGTGGCTGACCTCGCGCATCGCTTCTGCCCCGAGCGCATTATAAAGTAAATTACTGTTAATGCCGGTATTTTCATAACCTGCATCCTTCATTCGCTGCGCCAGACTGTGGTCGTGCGTCACCTGTTTCAGGTAGCCACGGCGGAAATGATAAATGCGGCTATCCCCAGCGTGCGCCCACCATGCCAGCTGTTGAGTCCGGTCAATAAACAGCGCGGCGAGGGTAGTGCTCATACGCTGTAATTTCGGATTTATCTGCTGTGCTTCGCGGATAGCGCGATCGCTTTTTTCAATTGCCTGATAGCTCGCCTGAATGGTGAACGCCGGAAGCGAACTCAGCGTATCCAGCAGCGTATCGCAGGCGATGCGCGCCGCCTGCTCGCCGCCGGGCAGACCGGCCACGCCATCGCACACCGCAAAGCAGGCGTTTTGTTCAGTCAGCAGATGGCCTACCCGATCCTGATTGTTCGTACGCTCGCCCTGTTGCGAGGTAATGGCAAAGGCGATATTCATTCGTTCTCCGTTCGCGTCTGAGAGTCTTTGTACTGATTCACTTCCATGTCATAGGCGTGCAAAAAGGCTTCGCCAAACAGGGAGTGAAAATCATCCTCCAGCTCGCCGGCGGTGCGCTGGTAGCTGCGCATAAAATAGTCCCACAGCGCCGCTTTACGATGCGCGGTAAAAGGCATTTTTGGCAGTTGTCCATCCTGACGCGCATTCTCTTCCAGCCGCTGCGGATTAAATGACTGCAGCATGGCGGCGATGATCGCCCGGATCCCGGCGATCATACCGAGCTGATGCGCCTGTAAATCCACCAGCGCATCGCGAACCGCCTGTTCCGGCTGCATAAAGCCTGGCATCTGGCTCTGGTACATCTGCATCAGCACCGTTTTGCCCGACGGTAAAATTTTAAAGGGATTGTTGGCTTCATTCAGAATCATGGTCATTTCAGCCTTAACCCCACGCTTAAGAATCGAGCGCGAAGAGAGCAGAGCGACAGTACCCTGAGAAAACAGGCTTAGCATGCGGCCCGTCATCCGCATCTGCTCTTCAGTCAATGCATCCTTGCCATGATTATCCAGCCCCATCCCATCCAACAGCGCCTGAATCAGCCGACCATCGCTGCATGGCTGCATGCCTTCAGCGCCTTCTGCCTGCTCGCTGCGGTCGCGCGGCAGCGGGTCGATATCCAGCCGTGCGCCGCTGTGCGCGTTTGTCCGGCTGGAAGCGCTGTCGCTCGCGGCAACGGGCTCCAGCGTGGAGGTCACCAGCGGAGAATAATCATAGTGCGCCATCCCCAGCGGATCGGAGCTCTGTGCGTTTTGCTGAAACAGCGAGAGCGGATCAAAGCTGCTGGCCAGATTCTCGCTGACGATATCATGGCGCGGATCGCGCACATCAATTTGATACTCGCCGATGGTCAGGGTATCGCCGTGCTGCAGCAGAACCTGACTGTCGCGATCCAGCGGGCGTCCATTTAACACCACGCTGGTGACGCTGCCGTGATTGGTTAATCGACATTCACCCTGCGCTGAAACATGAACCACCGCCTGCAGGCGGGAAATGGCACGCGCTTCATCCGGCAGGACTAAATCATTGTCCTGACTGCGGCCAATGGTCCCGCCGGGGGGTAAAAAGTCGACCGTCTGATAGGGCACGCCTGTCTGTTGCACAATGGTAAATCGCATGATGATTCCTGCATCAAAAGTCGGGACAAAAGGCACTACTCAAACATCGGTGGATAAAGACCGTTACGTCCCGGCTGCGCACCTGCGGCCGGGTTAAACAGCAGGGAAAAAAGCTGCGCGTTTAAAATGCCGCTGTGCTTGTGCGTGGCGTGAGGGAACCCGTCACAGCGGTTACTCCACCAGTAGCTGATAAAATGTTGTGGGTTAAAGCGATCGGCGACTTCGCGCCAGCTTAAGGTGCAGGGCAGATCCTGATAACCGATCACGTCCATAATAGCGGAGCGTTGTTTTTCTGGCACTGGCAGCGGGGGCAGCGCCAGCAGGTTTTGCTCCAGCGTATCGACCGGCTGCGATTCGCGTACCGCCTGCAGTAAACAGCCGCCCAGTTGACGATACCAGTCGCCGGCGATAATCAACTGCGCCGGATGCCACTGTTCAGGGGTAAAGGTTTTTACCGCCACCAGCGGCCAGCTGCGGCCTACGCGATCGCGTGAGGGCAGCAGGCAGCCCATCTGGATGCGCTGGAAACCGGGCGTTACTGGAATAATAAAGTTCCACACCGGTGCACGCTGAAAGGCTTCCGCCGTCACCTTTTGCTGGTGCCACTGGGTGATACCCTGCTGAAACCAGTTGGACCAGCCGGTGACCAGGCTATCCGACAGCCGACGCTGCAGGAAATCGCCGGTAACCGGTAGCTTGCCATACCAGCCCGGAGCTAATTTCTCCGCCATAACCGTTTCCTCACTGATGCCGATTGCCCGCTCGCTGCGTTGTTTCTGCGGACGCGATCACAAACTGCCTGCCGTCCGGCGTTGAGTCCGCCAGACTGGCTGCCAGCTTGCGCATAATTAATGCGTTGTCGCGAGCGAAAGGCGACGACTGTATCTGCCGATCCAGCAGTTGGCTAAGATGCCAGTCAAGCTGCTGAAGATCGTGCGTGGTGACGTTCGCCGGCAGGGTACGCTGTAAGTTCTGCATCAACCAGCCGCGCAGGAATTCGCCGTCATAATTGCGCGGCTGATAAAGCATCTGATAGGCGCGCAGGGCATTACGGCTAAATTCGCTGTCATTACCTTTATCACTGCCTAAAATGCGCGTGATTTCCTGCGCCACGCGTGGCAGCAGCAACGATTTCAGGGCGTTCTGATAGAGTACCCCAGCGGCGTCGCTAACCTGATCGCCGCGATAGAGTCCGGCCCGCATACTGAGCGGCGGATTATCCAGGGAAAAACGCTCTACCTGCGGCAACTTCACCAGGCTATTCAAATAGGGTAGCAGATCGAAAATGGTGCCGGCGTTTTGCCGGGCAAGTTCCTCGCCCTGATGTGTCAACGGCGGGACGCGCTGTGCAATCTGCTGAAGATAGTGCTGGTTTTGCAGATAGCTGGTAAACCAGAGCCCGCAGGCCAGCAACAGCCCGGCGGCCATCGCGCCATAGGCGGTCCAGTGCAGCAGGCGATTACGGTCTTCCCAGCGGCTATCGCTGCCGGCCAGCCCGCTTTCTTCAAAGATCAGGTCGCTCAGCAAGTGGCGGATAAAATAACTTTGCCCTTTGTTACCGGGAATGGGCGCGGCACGGTTCACGCTGTCCCAGGCGGCAATAGAGTGTTCGCCGGTGCGCGGCAACTGTAGTTTACGCGTCAGCTGCCCCATAATGCGATCGAACGGCAGGCCTTCCTGCGTGCCGCTGGTAAAGAACAGGCCGCGCGGCGACCAGGCAACCGCGCCGCCGACCGGCGAAAAGACAATATCCAGGTACTCTGCCAGAAGCGGACGCAGCGAGGCGAACTCCTGCGGGAACAGGAAGCAATCGGCGCGCTGCATCAGCTCGTTCTGCTGTTCCATGCGGTGCGCCACGTCGCGCTGTAGCTGCTGCTGCAACAGGGTAAACTGCTGCTCGAAATGGCCACTAAGCGGCGTGCTGCCGTCGCGGTGCGCCTCCCAGGGGAAGGTAAAGCCCCAGATGCGGTCGCGCTGCTGCTTATACAGCGTGGCGAAATAGCCCATAAAGCCTTTCAGCAGATCGGTTTTTGTCACCATGATATAGACCGGAAACGCAATGCCGGTCTGCTGATGCAGTTCATGCATGCGTTGCCGCAGGGCGGTGGCCTGGGCATAACGCGCTTCGGCAGCATCGCTGAGCAGATCGGCGACGCTTATCGTCATGATTACGCCGTTGATCGGCTGACGCGCCCGAAAGCGTTTCAGCAGGGCGATAAACGTTTGCCATTCGCTGGCGTCGCGGGCGCGCTGGCTCTCCTGCAGGGTATAACGTCCTGCGGTATCCAGCAGGACGGCGCGATCGGTAAACCACCAGTCGCAGTGGCGCGTGCCGCCGATGCCGCGCACGGCGCTTTTGCCGAGGCTATCAGTTAATGGAAACTCCAGACCAGAGTTCAGCAAGGCGGTGGTTTTACCGGCGCCAGGCGCGCCGACAATCATGTACCACGGCAGCTGATAGAGCCACGGCGCGCTGTAGCGCTGCCAGCGGCTGCCATGACGCTTACGGCCAAACTGCGTTTTTTTCAGCAGAGTAATGGCTTCGTTAAAGCGCTCGGTCAGCATGCTTTCCGTTGCCTGTTGCTCTGCCGGGTCAAGCATCGCCTGCTGCTGCAGGTTCGTCAGTAGACGATTATTGAACCAGGCGTTATACAGTCGGGGGATCAGCTGCATCAGGATCCAGAAAAAATAGGCGAGCCCAATCACCAGCTGGCGATTAAACACCGGCTCCAGCGGGCGCGCATCGTTAATGACCAACAGCGGGCCAACAATCCAGATCAGGCAGGCAAAGGCGCTAATGCCGATAAAGCCCCAGGCCAGACGACTGGCAAGCAACGGGGGCCATGCTTTCTTCATTACGGCTTCTCCTTTTGCGCAGGGTTCACCGGCGCGGCGAACAGCGTAATTTCGATACGTCGATTACGGGCGCGATTTTCTTCACTGTCGTTCGGCAGGAGCGGATCGCTATCGCCGCGTCCCTCCGCCTTGATCTGATGTCCGGCGGTGAGTTGCTGATTCAGCAGGGCGGCGATGGTTTTCGCCCGTGCCAGAGAAAATTCATAGCTCGACGGAAAACGATTAGTGCGCGGCACGCGGTTATCGGTATAGGCGGAAACCAGCAGAGTGCCTTTAATATCCTGTACCGCGTCGGCGACACGCATCAGCAACGCGCGCCCTGAGCTATTCAGCGCGGTGGCACCCGGTTCGAAAAGTTTATCGGAGGAAAGAATAATTTTACTGCCAAAAGCACCATCACTGACTTCCAACTGACCTGCGGCCAGCACATCGCTTAAGCGCTGGCGTAAATTAAGTAGCGACTGCGGCGTCGCCGCGCCGCGTGACAGCGTCACTTCAGGCAACGGTGCCTGATAGATAGCGCGCAGCACCGGTTCAGCCTGGCTGCCCAGCCGCCAGTTAAGGCCGCTATAAATCAGCCCGGCAATTAAGGCGGTAATCAGCAAACAGCTCCAGATAGGCACCGGCGGTCGCCAGAACTGGCTGGAGAGCGGCCTGGCCTCAACCGTCACGCTGGTGGGGGTATTCTGATCCTGCCGGGTTTCGGCAATCAGTTGTCCAAGGCGAGTGCGCAGAGTATCGCGCTGTTGACGGCCATTTTCGATGCCGCGATAGCGGCCTTCATAGCCCAGCAGCAGACAATAGTGGATCACTTCCAGCAGCGCCAGATGCTGGGCCGGATTTTGCGACAGGCGGGAGAGCAGCTGAAAAAACTTCTCGCCGCCCCAGCTTTCGTTATGGAAGGTCACCAGCAGGCCGTTGCCCGACCAGACGCCACGAATGCCCCAGGGCGTCTGTGCTGCCGCTTCGTCCAGCGTGCTGCAAAGACAGTAGCGGGCGCCGATAATGGTTTCAAACGGCAACCCGGCCAGCTTGCAGCGGTTTTCAAACTGACGCACTTCTTCCACCAGTTGCAGGCGCAGCCCGGCCGGATCGTCATGCGTGGCAGCCATACGAATATGCACAATGGTATTCAACAGCGGGGAGGCCGCTGCCAGTAATATATTATCCGTGCTCGTGTTGTGTGCTTCACGGGCAGCATCTACAGGCGTCATTGAATCACATTATTCCAGACCGAAAATATCCCATTTTCAGCAGTAACCGGGAGTTCCTGCCGGGTTATGCGCCGGCAGGCGTAGTTTAATCAAGGATCCAGGTAGCGGTATTGGCTTTGCGACAGGCTTTACTGGCGCCGCCGACATCCACACAGACTTGCTTAGTGGCGCGGCGTGGACGCGGACGATCGTTGCGCAGCGTCTGCTCATAACGATCGCTGGGCACGCCCGCTTTCATCGGCACATAGCCGATAAGCTGCGTATCATCAGGCTCGGCGATGGCCAGCCAGTTATTTTCCACCTTGCCCAGCACCTGGAAAGGCTTGCCGTTTTCCAGATAGCGCACCACTTTGCCGCCGTAGTCGGGCGTGGTCATCACCGAAGCGTTGTACAGCGCGCGATAGCTTTCATCAATCGGCGTAAACTCGCCGGGCGCACTGACCGCATGACGATGGACCAGCGTCATGCCGTTGACGGTGCTGCTAACCAGCGTGTCGTCATTGACGGGCGGTGCAGGTGGTTTACAGCCAGCAACGGTCATAACAGCGAGTAATGTCAGCGCGAAACGAATTTTCACTTTGATCCTCACGATCTCATCAGATTATCTGGACAAAAGCCAGAGCGTGTAGCGCAGAGACGCGACGGGCAAACCTGATGCTTGCCGAAATTTGACGCGGCTGGCTGGAAAAATTGCTCAGATTTACAGAAAGATAAAACCAGGCTCAGTCTACCTGACACTTTTGAGATTTCAAACCATTGCGCGAGTCTGTTTCTCATGTTACTTGCGCGCCGTGCGTCACCTTAGCGGCATCGCCCGACGGCAGCGTCAGAACATTATCTGGCAAGTATAGACAGCAAAGCAGGCGTGGCGCAGGCTTAATGCAATGCGCGAAAAAAGAAAGGGCAGAGGGAAAGGGATATCGCCCGACAGCGCGCACGCACTGCCAGGCGAACTCTTTCAGAATTTACAGACGGAAGTGGCCTGCAGTATCGGCCAGCTCGTTAGCCTGAAACTTCAGCGCGCCGGCAGCGGCGGTAGATTGCACCACCAGTTCGGCATTCTGTTGCACCATTTCATCCAGTTTGCCAATAGCCAGATGTACGCCCTGAATGCCGTGCAGCTGCGTTTCACTGGCCAGCGTAATACCTTCCATGATTTCAGAAACGCTGGCCACATTGCTGACGATATCATCCATGCTTTCGCCCGCCATGCGGACATAGTGTGAGCCGGTCGCCACGCTCTGCGTGGTGCTGTCGATCAGGGTTTTAATCTCTTTCGCCGCTTGCGCGCTGCGCTGCGCCAGATTACGCACTTCACCGGCGACCACGGCAAAACCACGTCCTTGTTCACCGGCGCGCGCGGCCTCGACCGCAGCGTTAAGCGCCAGAATATTGGTCTGGAAGGCGATGCCGTCGATCACGCTGATAATATCGCCAATTTTACCCGATGCCTGTTCAATGGTTTCCATGGTGGCGATCACGCTGGAGACCACTTCGCCGCCACGTCGCGCGGCTTCAGAAGCGGAGGCCGCCTGCTGATTCGCCTGCATTGCCGACTGGGTTGATTCGGTTACCGACTGGCTAATCGCATCCATCGCGCTGACCGTTTCGCGCAGGTTATTCGCTGCCTGCTCGGTACGCCCGGAGAGATCGGCGTTGCCGCTGGCGATCTCATTGGCGGCAACCTGCACTGAGGCGCTGGCGTCGCGCAACTGCGTCATCACCGTAGCCAGCTTATCGGTAAAGGCGTTAAAGGCGCTGGCGATTTGCGAGACTTCATCATTGCCGTTGACCGGCAGGCGCTGGGTCAGGTCGTTATCGCCAGAGCTGATCGCATGCATCGCATCACGAATCGACAGCAGGCGACGCATCAGCGCGCCAATCAGCAGACCGATTACCAGTGCGGCGACCAGCACCAGTAGGATCAGCGAAACCGCGGAGGCAGAAAGCAGCGAATGCATACCGGCGTACGCTTCCGCACGATCCAGCGCAACCACCAGATACCAGTCGGTGCCGCTAACCGGTTTCGCCAGCAGCAGCTTGTCCACGCCGCTCAGCTGTGCTGCCACCGGCGTGTCGCTGCGCAGCAGGGCGGGTACGTCAAGGTCGGGCAGCAGATTTTTCACCGGTTTCAGCGCCATATCCGCATCGCTGGTGGTCACAATCATGCCGTTTTTATCGATCAGCAGGCCGCTGCTGGCGGGCGTAGGGTGAATAGAGCCAACGTTTGCGACAACGCTATCCATGGCCACATCGCCGGAGAGCACCGCCTGCAGCGTACCGTTCTCTGTTACCGGAATGGCGAAAGCCACCACCAGCTTACCGCTGGTGACATCGACATAGGGCGGCGTCACGATCGGTTTTCCGGCTGCCTGCGCCTGCAAATACCACGGACGCCCCGTTGGATCAAAGTCAGGGGGAATGCCGGTCGCATCGGAAAATTTCGCTATTTTGCTGGCGTAGCCGGCATAAACGTTAGTAAAGCCGCCCGCAGCCGCCACCTGGCGGAACGCCGGGATCGGATCGGCCTCCAGCGCCACCGGCTGCAGCGAGGCGATCATGGTGGACTTGCTGTTAACCCATTCGGCAATCGCGGCATTATGGCTGTCGGCAACCGCTTCCAGCGTGCTGGTAATGGCCTGCTGATTATATTTTTCCGTTACCAGATAGTTCAGCGTGGCGTTGATTATCAACGCCACCACCACGCAGGCGGTAGTAATAGCAACAATACGGGCACGAATTGAAGAAAGCATGGTGGAGCCTCATGAAACCGAGATCAGTTCTTACGGTATCGGTTATCAGCCTCAACAACTTGAGACTGATGCGTGAAATATAAGCAAAACCTATCGCTTCCCTGATGCGATAAGCGGCACGTACTTTGCTTGATCCTGAGCGGGATAAGGTTAACGGGGCGGTTGATAATGCAAAACACCACCGATTATGCCTGGCGTTACTGGTCAGCGTCACGGGAAAGCGAGCGGTTAGCGTTACAGGAATTGTTAAATAGCGAGGCGCTACTCGATGCGATTAGCGCTTTAATTCACGCCCTCCAGCGCGAACGCGGCATCTCTACGCTCTGGCTCTGCCGCGACAGCGATTTAACGTTGCCGCAGCTGATCAGGCGGCAAGATGAAGTTGATAAGGCGCTGAGCGGCATGCTGACGCAGTTGCCGGAGCCGGAAAAGCGGGCCGCCGCCAGCGGTTTTTATGGGCGCGTGGCACTGACGCTACAGGCGTTAAGCGGGCTGACGGCGCTACGTAAAGAGGTGCTGCGCCATCAGCTGCCCTATAACGCGGCAATAGAGCAGTACAGCGAACTGATACGGCATCTGCTGCATTTGATATTCGAGGCGGCGGATAACGCCAGCCACAGCATGTCACGAGCGTTGCTGGCGCTGTTCAGCTTTATGCAGGGCAAAGAGCTGGCCGGGCAGGAGCGGGCAATCGGCGCGGCGGGCTTTGCCGCCGGCGCGTTCAGTAAAGCGGATCGTCAGCAGCTGGTGACGCTGCTGGAGAGTCAGGATCGCAGCTTCAGCACCTTTTGCCAGTTTGCCGACGAGCAGAGTCTGCAGGCCTGGCACGCCATCGCTGAAGCGGGACAGGAGACAGAAAAGCTGCGGCGCATCGCCTGTAGCGGGATGAGCACGCGCGGTGCTGATGCGCAGCGCTGGTTTCAGCTGCTCAGTGAGCGGCTGGATGGCATGAAGCAGACAGAACAGCTGCTCCGGCAGCAGGTCATGCGCACCTGTCGTGATGGCATTGCCCAGCTGGAAACGGCAAATGCCGCGCCGCTATGGGAAGCATGTCGGCAGCCGTCAGGCTACAGCCTGTATGTCACCAACACCCCCTGGCTGGAGGAGGGCGGCATGCTGGACGCAGCGGGGATTGCGCCGCAGCTGGGACGTTCGCTGCTGACGCTGATAGAGAATCAGGCTCAGCGCCTGCAGGCGCAAGACGATGAGCTGGCAGCGATGCACGCCACGCTGACGGAGCGTAAGCAGATCGACCGGGCCAAAGCGCTGTTGATGCAGCATTACCAGTGCGATGAGCAACAGGCATGGCATACGCTGCGCAAAATGGCCATGGATCAAAATAAGCGGGTCGGTGAAATTGCGCGGGCGTTGACAGAGGTTGCTGCCGTGTTCTCGCTACCTCATACCAGGTAGCTGCACAATCAGCGTGCGTAACATGTCACACCAGAGTGCGCCGCCTGGCGCTCACCCTCCTAAAGCCGCCTGCGGAGCGCATTTAAAAGCTGGCACGTCGCTTGCAGTAACCTAACACAATGGATGCATCTGTTTCGCCAACGGCGGTGAAACGAGTGCTTTGGATAAAGGCGTCCGCTCGCAGGCTTTCACTCCCTGCGATGGACGCCTTTTTTTATCTCTTTTATCAGGAAGCACAAAATGAGCAACGCGCGTTTTATGTCGTCACGTCGCTGTTTTCTCGTTGGCAGCGCGCTGGCGGCGGGCAGTGTCCTGGTGCCGGGATTAGGCAGCGCGGTCTGGGCTGCCGGTTCTGACGCGCCGGAAAAGCCGCTGGTGCGCGTGGGTTTTATCCCGCTTACCGACTGCGCCCCGGTGATTATGGCGGCCCTGAAAGGGTTCGATAAAAAGCATGGCATCAACCTGCAGCCGTCGAAAGAGGCGAGCTGGGCGGCGGTGCGCGACAAACTCGCCTCCGGCGAACTGGATGCCGCTCACGCGTTGTACAGCATGATCTATGGATTGCATCTCGGTATTGCCGGTAAGCAACAGGCGATGGCGAATTTAATGACGCTGAACAACAACGGCCAGGCGATCACGCTCTCCAGCCAGCTCAGGCAACAGGGCGTCCACGACGGCAACAGCCTGCAAAAGCGGGTAGCCGCCAGCGAACCGGGCACTTATCGCTTCGCGCATACCTTTCCCACCGGCACCCATGCCATGTGGCTTTACTACTGGCTGGCCAGCGTGGGTATCGACCCCTTCCGCGATCTGCGTCTGCTGGTGGTGCCGCCGCCACAGATGGTGATGAATATGAAAATCGGCAACATGAGCGGCTTCTGTGTGGGCGAGCCGTGGAACCAGCGCGCCATCAGCGAGCAGGTTGGCTATACCGCCGTCACCAGCCAGCAGGTCTGGCCGGATCATCCGGAAAAAATCCTCGCCACGCGCGTGCAGTGGGTACAGGACAACCCCAACACCGCCCGTGCCCTGACCGCTGCGGTGCTGGAGGCTGCCCGCTGGATCGATGCCTCAGAGGATAACCGGCGGGAAACCGCACGGGCGATAGCCGGGCGCGCCTGTCTCAATACCCGGGCGGAGAGCATTACCGGAAGAATGCTGGGCGAGTATCAGGATGGTCTGGGCCGTCGCTGGCAGGACGCGCACGGCATGCAATTTTTCCGCGACGGCGAAGTGAGTTTCCCCTGGCTGTCGGATGGCATGTGGTTTTTAACCCAGCTACAGCGCTGGGGCCTGCTGAAGCAGCAGCCCGATTACCAGGCGGTAGCGCGCGCCATCAACCGCACCGACATTTATCGTCAGGCTGCCAGCGCGGTGGGCAATATTTCGGTGCCGCAGAGTGAGATGCGCCGCAGCACGCTGATCGACGGCAACGTTTGGGATGGCAGCAATCCTGCCGCCTGGGCCAATGATTTCGCCATTAAACGCCGAGGAGAACCCGCATGAAGAACAAAGCTCAGATCGTACCGCGCGCAGAAACCGCGCCTGCGGTAGCGGAAGTGATCGTCTTGCCGCCCGCATTGCCGCGTCCCCGGCGGCGTCGCTGGTCGCTTAACGCGCTGCTGAAGCGGCTGATCCCGTTGTGCTGCGGCCTGCTGCTGCTGCTCGGCATCTGGCAGATTGCGGCGCTGAACAGCAACGGCTTTCCCACGCCGCTGGCTACCGGGCAGGCGGCGCTAACGCTGTTTGCCCATCCTTTTTATAACGGCGGCCCTAACGATCAGGGGATCGGCTGGAACATTATCGCCTCTCTGACACGTGTTGCGGTGGGCTTTGGGCTGGCGGCGCTGGTGGGGATCCCGGCAGGTTTTCTGATTGGGCGCTTTCGCTTTCTGGCGCAGATGTTTAATCCGCTGATTGCGCTACTGCGCCCGGTCAGCCCGCTGGCCTGGCTGCCGATTGGTCTGCTGCTGTTTCAACGCGCCGAACCCGCCTCCAGCTGGACCATTTTTATCTGCTCCATCTGGCCGATGATCATTAATACCGCCGAAGGCGTGCAGCGTATCCCACAGGATTACCTCAACGTGGCGCGGGTACTGAAGCTCTCTGAATGGACCATCCTGCGCAAAATCCTGTTTCCGGCGGTGCTGCCTGCGGTACTGACCGGGGTGCGCCTCTCAATTGGCATCGCCTGGCTGGTGATCGTCGCGGCAGAAATGCTGACTGGCGGCCTGGGCATCGGCTTCTGGATCTGGAACGAATGGAACAACCTCAACGTAGAAAACATTCTGATCGCCATTTTTATTATCGGCGTGGTGGGTCTGCTGCTGGAGCAGGGACTCATGCTGCTGGCGCGTCGTTTTAGCTGGGAAAAATAGGGGAGTACGCCATGCAAAATATTATTCAGGTGCAGAGTGTCAGCCAGCGCTTTCATACTTCTGAGGGCGAATTTCTGGCGCTGGATAACGTCTCTTTTAACGTGCGCGCCGGAGAGACGCTGAGTCTGATCGGCCACTCTGGCTGCGGTAAATCAACTCTGCTTAACCTTATCGCCGGACTGACGCTGCCCAGCGATGGCGTACTGCTGTGTGATAACCGTGAGATTGCCGGTCCTGGCCCGGAGCGGGCGATGGTGTTTCAGAATCACTCGCTGCTGCCGTGGCTCACAGCGCAGGAGAATGTGGCGCTGGCGGTAGATCACCTCTTTCAACACAGCATGAACCGGGCGGAGCGACGGGAGTGGATTGAGCATAACCTGGCGCGGGTGCAGATGAATCATGCAGCCCATAAACGACCGGCAGCGCTGTCAGGCGGCATGAAACAGCGTATTGGCATTGCCCGCGCGCTGGCGATGAAACCGCGCGTCCTGCTGATGGATGAGCCCTTTGGCGCGCTGGACGCCCTGACGCGCGCCCATTTGCAGGATAGCGTGATGCGTATTCAGCAGGAGCTGAACACCACCATTGTGCTGATAACCCATGACGTTGACGAGGCGGTGCTGCTGTCGGATCGGGTACTGATGATGACTAACGGCCCGGCGGCGACGCTGGGCGAAATCCTGACCATCGATTTGCCGCGTCCGCGTTCGCGCGTGGCGCTGGCGGACGAACCGCGCTATCACCAGCTGCGTCAGCAGATCCTGCATTTCCTGTATGAAAAACAGTGCCACGCGGCCTGAGGAGTCAGCAATGCCTGAACATCTGGTGGTTATCGGTAACGGCATGGCGGGAATGCGGATGGTGGAAACCCTGCTGCAGCTGGCGCCCGGACGCTATCGCATCACGGTGATCGGCAGCGAGGCGCAGGGCAATTACAACCGTATCCAGCTTTCGCCGGTGCTGGGCGGTGAAAAAAGCTTTCAGGAGACGCTTATCCACGCGCCGGAATGGTATCAGCAGCAGGGCATTCGCCTGCTGGCAGGAGAGAAAGTGCTGGCGGTGGATGTGCAACAGTGCCAGCTGACCACGGAACGGCGCAGGCTGAACTGGGATCGTTTGGTATTTGCCACCGGTGCCGAGCCGCGCCTGCCCGCGATCCCCGGCATTGAACAACCCCATGTCGGCGGCTTTCGCACAGTGCGAGACGTGGAGCGGATGCTGGCGCTGGACGGGCCGGTGGTGGTGCTGGGCGGCGGCCTGTTAGGGATAGAGGCCGCCGCGGCGCTGCGTTTGCGCGGTCGCGACGTCACGCTGGTGCATCGTCATCGCTGGCTGCTGGATCGCCAGCTGGATGAAACCGCTGGCGGCCTGCTGGCACAGGCGCTGACGCAGCGTGGCATCCGCTGCCGTCCTGGCGCAGGCATGGAAGGTATTCATCGTGACACCGTCACCTTAACCAGCGGTGAAACGCTGCCTGCCGCTAATGTGGTTATCGCCATCGGTGTGCAGCCCGCTGTCGCCGTGGCACGTAAAGCCGGTATTCCCTGCGCTCAGGGCATTCTGGTGGATAGCCAGCTGCGCAGCACGCTTCCAGGCATCTGGGCGCTGGGTGAATGTTGTGAAATTAACGGGGAAACGTTTGGCCTGCTGGCACCGTGCCTGGCACAGGCAGAAGTCCTGGCGCATCAGCTGGCCAATATGCCCATTGCTGATTTTCACCATCAGGCGCAGGGCACCCGATTAAAAGTCACCGGCATCGACATCTTTAGCGTTGGCGAGACCGGCAGCGCGCCCGGCAGCCGTTCGCTGACCGCCAGCGATCCGCTCAGCCAGCACTATCGTCGGCTGGTGCTGCGTGACGGCAAACTCACCGGCGCGATCCTTTATGGCGATACCTCAGCGGCAGCCTCGCTGCTGCAACATCTGCAACACAGCGCTCCCGTTACTGAGGGCGCGCTGTTTGGCTTCACCTATCCCCACAGGCAGCCTGAGGCTGCGGAGAGTAAAGCGATGAACAAACCGGTTATGGTGGTAATAGGTCACGGCATGGTTGGCCACTATTTTCTTGAACAGTTGGTAAATAAGCAGCTGCATTTGCGCTATCAGCTGGTGGTTTATGGCGAAGAGCCGCACAGCGCCTACGATCGCGTACACCTTTCCGACTACTTCTCCGGGCGCGATGCGCAGGCGCTGTCGCTGGTAAGTGAAGATTTTTTTACCCGACATGATATTGAGTTACGTTGTCACGAAAAGGTCACCCATATTGACCGCCAGCGCCGCTGCGTACGCGACAGCAGCGGACGTGAGATGGCGTGGGATAGGCTGGTACTCGCCACCGGCTCTTACGCCTTCGTACCGCCGATTCCGGGCTTCGACGCAGACAACTGCTTTGTCTATCGTACCTTAACCGATCTGGATGCGATCAGGGCACGCGCTGCCAGTGCCCGCCGCGGCGTGGTGATCGGCGGCGGTCTGCTGGGGCTGGAAGCGGCCAATGCGCTGAAAACCCTGGGCCTGGAAACGCATGTGGTGGAGTTTGCCCCGCGTCTGATGGCGGTGCAGCTGGATGAGGGTGGCGCGCAGATGCTGCGGCGTAAAATCGAAGCGTTGGGCGTTACGGTGCATACCGCCACCGAAACGCGTGAAATTGAAACGCTGGCGGATGGCTCGCTACAGCTGCATTTTGCCGATGGCGGTACGCTGCAGAGCGATCTGGTGCTGTTTTCCGCCGGTATTCGCCCGCGTGATGAACTGGCACGCGAGGCGGGCCTCACGCTGGGGCCGCGCGGGGGCATCGTGATCGACGACGGCTGTCGCACCAGCGATCCGGACATTGCGGCGATTGGCGAATGTGCGCTGTGGCAGGGGCAGATATTTGGCCTGGTTGCGCCTGGCTATCAGATGGCGCGCGTGCTGGCCAGCACTCTGGCAGATGAACCGGCCGCCTTCACCGGCGCGGATATGAGCACCAAACTAAAGCTATTGGGCGTGGAAGTTGCCTCGCTGGGCGATGCGCATGGGCGCAGCGAAGGCAGTCAAAGCTACCACTGGATCAATGGCCCGCAGGAGATTTACAAGAAAATTGTGGTCTCCGCCGATGGCAAACGGCTGCTGGGGGCGGTGCTGGTAGGCGACAGCAGCGAATACAGCGAGCTGCAACAGATGATGCTGAATGCTATTCCGCTGCCGCCTCAGCCGGAAAGCCTGATCCTGCCGCGCTCGTCTGGTGCGCCAACAAAAGCGTTGGGCGTAGCGGCGCTGCCGGAGAGTGCGCAAATTTGCTCCTGCCATAACGTCAGCAAAGGCGATATTTGCCATGCGGTCAGCAACGGCTGTGGGGACATGGCCTCATTGAAAAGCGGTACCAAAGCCGCCACCGGCTGCGGCGGCTGTAGCGCGCTGGTCAAACAGGTGATGGAACATCAGCTGGCGGCACAGGGCGTTGAGGTCAGGAAAGATGTCTGCGAACATTTCGCCTGGTCGCGTCAGCAGCTTTATCATCTGGTACGCGTGGGCCGGATCAAAACGTTCGAACAGCTGCTGGCACAGCATGGCCGTGGTCACGGCTGTGAAATCTGCAAGCCGCTGGCCGCCTCGATTTTCGCCTCATGCTGGAACGATTATCTGCTGAAACCACAGCACTTGCCCCTTCAGGAGACCAACGATCGCTACTTCGCCAATATACAGAAAGATGGCAGCTACTCGGTGGTGCCGCGTATTCCCGGCGGCGAGATTACGCCGCAGGGGCTGATTGCCATCGGTCAGGTTGCTGAGCGCTTTAATCTCTACAGTAAAATCACCGGCGGTCAGCGCATCGATCTGTTTGGCGCGGCGCTGGATCAACTGCCCGCTATCTGGCAGGCGCTGCTTGATGCCGGATTTGAAACCGGCCACGCCTACGGTAAGTCGCTGCGAACGGTTAAATCGTGCGTCGGCAGCAGCTGGTGCCGCTATGGCGTGCAGGACTCTACCGGCTTCGCCATCCAGCTGGAGAATCGCTATAAGGGGCTGCGCGCGCCGCATAAAATTAAAATGGCGGTGTCCGGCTGTACCCGCGAATGCGCTGAGGCGCAGAGCAAGGATATTGGCGTCATTGCCACGGAAAACGGCTGGAATTTGTACGTTTGCGGCAACGGCGGCATGAAGCCGCGCCATGCCGATCTCTTTGCCAGCGATCTGGACGAGCAGGACTTAATCCGCTATGTGGATCGCCTGCTGATGTTCTATATCCGCACCGCAGATCGCCTGCAGCGCACCAGCGTCTGGATGGATAACCTGGAGGGCGGGCTGGAATACCTGCGTGAAGTGGTTATCCACGATAGTCTGGGGATTGGGGCGGAGCTGGAGCAGGAGATGCAGCAGATTGTCGACAGCTGGCAGTGCGAATGGCGCACCACACTGGCGTCGCCGGATCGGCTGCGGCTGTTTCGCGCCACGCTGAACAGCGACGAGCCGGATGAAACGCTACAGTGGCAGCGGGAGCGCGGCCAAATCCGCCCGGCAACCGCGCCGCAGAGCGTGACGTTACCCCTGCCGCAAGAGCCCTGGAGCGATATCTGCACGCTGGGGGCGATTCCGCCGCAGGCGGGCATCGGCGCGCGGCTGGGCGGTCAGCGTATTGCGCTGTTCCGTTTTGGCGATGTGATTTATGCGCTGGATGATAATGAACCCGGCACCAACGCCAGCGTAATGTCGCGTGGTATTTTGGGCGATGTTGCCGGTGAGCCGATAGTGATCTCACCGCTTTATAAACAGCGTTTTCGCCTGCGTGACGGCATCGCGCTTGATGGCGCAGATTTGCAACTGCGCTGCTGGCCGGTGCGTATTGTAGCCGGACGGGTGCTGGTCGGCAGCGAGCCGCTGGCAGTGGGTAAGCTGAGCGTGGCGGAGGCATCATGAAAACCACCTGTCCTTACTGCGGCGTCGGCTGCGGCGTAGAGGTCAGGGCGGACGTGCAGGGCTGGCAGGTCAGCGGTGACCTGCAGCATCCGGCCAATGCGGGGCGTCTGTGCGTGAAGGGCGCGGCGCTGGCCGAAACGCTCATCCCGGCGGGCCGCCTGCTGTGGCCGCTGGTGGACGGGCGGCGCGTCTCCTGGCAGAGCGCGCTGGATAGCGTCGCCGAACGGTTACAGAAGATCATTCAGCAGCATGGTCCCAACGCCGTGGCGTTTTACGCTTCCGGCCAGCTGCTGACCGAGGATTACTACGTTGCCAATAAACTGATGAAAGGGTTTATCGGCAGCGGCAATATCGACACCAACTCGCGTCTCTGTATGGCTTCGGCGGTAACCGGCTACAAGCGTGCGCTGGGGGCCGATGCGGTTCCCTGCTGCTATGAGGATTTCGCCCGCGCGGAGGTTATCGTTCTGGTTGGCTCCAATGCAGCCTGGACACATCCCGTGGCGTATCAGCGGCTGGTGCAGGCGAAGCAGCAGAATCCGGCGCTGCGCGTGGTGGTTATCGATCCGCGCCGCAGCGCCAGCTGCGATCTGGCCGATCTCCACCTGCCGCTCGCGCCGGGCAGCGACAGCGCGCTGTTTAACGGGTTGCTACACTGGCTGGCGCAGGGCGGCTACGGTGACAGCGCTATGCAACCGCACCTGGATCAGGTGCCGGAAACCCTGGCGGCCGCAGCCGAGTGGACATCTGAACGTGTGGCCCAAACCTGTGAGCTGCCGCAGCAGGATATCCAGGCGTTTTATCGCCTGTTTGCAGCGCATCAACGGGTATTAACGCTGTGGTGCATGGGCATTAATCAGTCTTCCAGCGGCAGCGACAAGTGTAATGCGATTCTGAATGCGCATCTGTTTAGCGGCAAGATCGGGCAGCCTGGCAGCGGTCCTTTTTCTCTGACCGGCCAGCCCAACGCCATGGGCGGACGCGAAGTCGGCGGGCTGGCAAATCAGCTGGCGGCGCAAATGGACTTCACTCCGGAAAACAGCGATCGACTAAAACGCTTCTGGCAGAGCGAGCGGGTTGCGACGCAGCCAGGCCTGAAGGCGGTGGAGCTGTTTCAGGCGATTGGGCGTGGCGAGGTGAAAGCAGTCTGGATTATGGGTACCAACCCGGCGGTCTCGCTGCCGGACGGCAACGCCGTGGCGCAGGCGTTGCAGCGCTGCGAGCTGGTGATTGTCTCTGACGTTATGCGCGCCACCGATACCAACGCCTTTGCCGATATTCTGCTGCCGGCCCAGGCCTGGGGTGAGAAAAACGGCACGGTGACCAACTCTGAACGCCGCATTTCACGTCAGCGCGCCTTTATATCGCCGCAGGGCGAAGCGCGTCCTGACTGGTGGATGCTGGCGCAGGTCGCGCAGCGATTGGGATACGGCACCGCGTTCAGCTGGCAGCATCCGGCGGAAATATTTCGTGAGCATGCCGCACTTTCCGGCTTTGAAAATCAGGGACGGCGCGCCTTTGATATCAGCGGACTGGCGCAGCTCAGCAACAATGAATGGGACGATCTGAAGCCGCTGCAGTGGCCGGTCAACGGTGACTATCCGCAGGGGTGCGCCCGGCTGTTTGCTACACGCCGCTTCTATCATCCCGACGGCAAGGCGCGCCTGCTGCCGGTAACGCCTGCCGGACCGCGCGTTGCCGTGAGCCGCAGCTGGCCGTTAATGATGAACACCGGCCGAATCCGCGACCAGTGGCATACCATGACGCGTACCGGACTGGTGCCGCGTCTGCTGCAACATTATTCCGAACCCTTTGTGGCACTGCATCCTGATGATGCGCTGCGCTATGGCATCTGGCCCGATGCGCTGGTGCGTATTCAGTCGCGGCATGGCTGGATGCTGACGCGCGCTATCCTGACGGAAGATCAAACGCCGGGCACGCTGTTTGTGCCGATGCACTGGAATCAACAGTATTGCGCCGAGGGCAATGTGGATCGGCTGGTGGCACCCTGGCGCTGCGAACACTCCGGTCAGCCGGAGAGCAAACAGACCCCGGTACGCATTCAGCCCTGGCAGAGTGACTGGCAGGGCACGCTGTTTCTACGTGACAACGTCACGCCAGCGGTTGTTAACTGGTGGTGCCGCATACCGGTAGCAGACGGCATTGCCCGCTTTTCACTGGCACACCAGGGCGACCCACGCCGCTGGCTGCAGACAATGTTAAAACCGGAATGGACGCTACAGCAGGCGGGCGATGAACAGGCTTTTTATCACCTGGTAGCCTGGCATCGGGGCGAGGTTCAGCTTGCCTTTTATGCCGCTGCGCGCCGTCCGGTAACGGATGATGCTCTGATTGTCGCCGCTTTTCAGCAGCCGCCCGCTTCGTCAGCCTCACGCTTTGCACTGTTGGCGGGGCGCGCCATGCTGGAAGAAGCGCGTGGCAAAACCCTCTGCAGCTGCTTTGGCATTGGCGAACAGCAGATTACCGCTGCGATCCGTCAGGGCGCGTTAAGCTGTGCGGCGCTGGGGCAGCAGCTGAAGTGTGGCACCAACTGTGGCTCCTGCCTGCCGGAGCTGAAAAAACTTATTGAACAACATGCCCCTCAGCAGGCTGAGGCGGTAAGCGGGAGGTCAGCATGACACAACGGTTACCTGCACTGAACAGGCTTTTAAGCGACGGCATTAACCAGGCGCAGGGCAGCGTCTGGCTGGTGGGCGCGGGGCCGGGTGATGCCGAACTGCTGACGCTGAAGGCGCTGCGGTTGCTCGGCGAGGCGGACGTGGTGGTTTACGATCGGCTGGTCAGCGAAGAGGTGCTGGCACTGATCCCCACCGACACGCTGGCGCTTGACGTCGGTAAAACGCCGGGTTTTCACGGCATGAAACAGCATCAGATTAGCCAGCTGCTGGTGGATTTAGCCCGCAGCGGACGCAAGGTCGTGAGGCTGAAGGGGGGCGATCCCTTTATTTTTGGCCGTGGCGGAGAGGAGATGCAGCAGCTGCAGGCGGCGGGCATCGCCTGTGATGTTGTGCCGGGCATCACGGCTGCGACCGGCTGCGCCGCCGCCTGCGGTATCCCGCTGACGCACCGGGACATGGCGCAGTCGGTACGCTTTATTACCGGTCACGGCAAAGAGGGCAAGCCGCACCTTGCCTGGGAGAGCTTACAGGATGCCAGCCAGACGCTGGTGTTCTATATGGGACTGACCTGGGGCGCGGAACTCAGTAGTCAGCTGCGTCAGCACGGACGCGCTGCTGACACCCCGGTTGCGGTGATTGAGCGCGGCACGCGGCATGACCAGCGCGTATTGATCACGACGCTGGCCCAGCTGCCGATGACCATCATGCACTATCAGCCGCTGTCGCCTTCGCTCATTATCGTGGGCGAGGTGGTAAGGCTCTATCGTGCCTCTCAGGCGGCAGAAGCAGTACCATGCGCGACAGGGGCTTCAGGGTGAGATTCGCGCTCATAACAGCGCGCTTTTCAGACTAATGACGCGTCGGGAAAATCATGATCCAGCTCACAATTATGCTAAGCTAAAGGCTTATTCACGCTGATTACGGCCACCCATGATGACAGCTTAAGTTAACCCCGACGCCGCTATGTTATTAATACACCGAGTTACCTTATCTACATTTTTGCTGCTGTTGCCCGGCACGCTGTTACTGAGCCGCGATGCCCATGCTTTTCAGCCGGAAAGCAGGGTGCCCGACGCCCCCTTTAACGATCCTGCGCGCTTTAGCGCTGTACAGGAGAGCCTTCCCAGCCTTGGCGGCGATGTGTCGTCAGAAGATGCCTTCACCACGCGCCTGGCGCAGATCGCCAAAAGCATCGGCGAAGCCAGTAACAGCTCCAGCGACGCAAACTTTGGCCAACAGGCGGGAGTCTGGGCGTTTAATCATTTGCGCGATGAGGTTACCGGACGACTGGTGGATGAGGGGCAGTCGCTGCTTTCTCCTTATGGCACGGCGCAGCTTTCGCTGCAGGTAGATATGGAGGGTAATTTTAATGGCAGTGGCGGCCAGTTGCTCACTCCCTGGCAGGATAACTATCACTATTTAACCTTTTCGCAGCTGGGCGTCACGCAAACCAGCGATGGGCTGGTGGGCAGTGCCGGACTGGGGCAGCGCTGGGTAGCGGACAACTGGCTACTCGGCTATAACGCGCTGGTGGATCGCCAATTCGATTCAGGTTTACAGCGCGCCTCGCTCGGTACCGAGGCCTGGAGCGATTTCCTGCGCCTCTCGGCAAATTACTATGCGCCGCTTAGCGGCTGGCGTAGCAGCAGTGCTCTTCAACAAAACCGCATGGCGCGCGGCTACGATATTACTACCCAGGGCTATCTGCCGTTTTATCGCCAGCTGGGCGTTTCGGTAACCTGGGAGCAATACCTGGGGGATCAGGTGGCGCTGTTTAATAACGGCAGCCTGGAGAAAAACCCGGTTGCGGTGAAAGTCGGGGTCAACTATACCCCGGTGCCGCTGTTGACCTTTACCGCCTCGCATAAAGAGGGTGAAAGCGGCCAGTCGCAGGATCAACTGGGCATGCGTATCAACTATCGCCCCGGCGTGGCGCTGAGCAAGCAGCTCTCCGCCGATAACGTCGCCGAGGCACGATCGCTGCGCGGCAGCCGTTACGATTTGGTTGAGCGCAATACCACGCCGGTACTGGAGTTCCGCCAGCGTAAAACGCTATCGGTATTTTTGGCGACGCCGCCCTGGCAGCTGAGTTCAGGTGAAGCGCTGGCGCTGAAACTTCAGATTCGCGCTGCCAATGACATTACTGCTGTGAGCTGGCAGGGCGATACGCAGGCGCTGAGCCTGACGCCGCCGCCGGACAATCGCAGCCCACACGGATGGACAGTGATTATGCCCGCCTGGGATAACTCGCCCGGAGCCAGCAATCAGTATCGCTTGTCGGTAACGCTGGAAGACAGCAAGCAGCAGCGCGTAACCTCTAACTGGATCACGCTGCAGGTCACGCCACCGATGACGCTGCAGACGCCCGCCGCAGACCGCTTCGACGTAATGCAGGCCGCACCGTAGCGCAGGAAGCCTGTATGAACTTTAATGCAGGCTACGTCCAGCTTAAAGCGCAGGGGCAGGCAGTGCGTTAGTGCGTTAGCTTTACGCAGACCACTCCTAACGTAAAGCACAGGGCGTTCAGGCAGAAGAGTAAAGCGCCCCGCGCCATGAAGGGCGCGGGGCGAGCTGTCAGGAATGACGTTTTTTGCGTCTTTACGATCGGCCTGAACGCCCTGTGCAGGCACTGCGCTAACAGGCGACACCCCGCACTAACAGGCTATCAATGCGTTTTCAAACCGGCAGCGGACATCAGCACGCGGAACAGACTGGCCACCACAAACAGCGCCAGCACGCTGCCGCCCCAGATAATCACCATCCACAGCAACCGGCGCCACAGCGGCTGCTTCGTGGTTTTCCCGGTCATGCGTTGAATTGCCATCGCATACTCCTGTTAATGGTAACCCTGATTCGGATCGATCTTGCCGCGGAATACATAATAGCTCCAGAAGGTATACACCAGAATCAGCGGGATAATAAACAGCGCGCCAACCAGCATAAAGCCCTGGCTCTCCGGCGGCGCAGAGGCCGCGCGGAACGTAATATCCGGCGGGATCAGATTTGGCCAAATACTGATCCCCAGCCCGCTAAAGCCCAGGAACACCAGCGCCAGCGTCAGAATAAAAGGCGCATAGTGCGCATCCGGCAGCCAGGCGTTACGCCACAGCGCCCATGACACTAACAACACCAAAACCGGCACCGGCAGGAAGAAAAACAGATTCGGCGTGGTAAACCAGCGGTCAGCAATCGACTGATGCGTCAGCGGCGTCCAGATGCTGACAATCGCCATTACTACCAGCAGCGCCAGCAGCAGCGGACGCGCCAGTTTACGCATGGTTTGCAGCAGATGGCCTTCCGTCTTGATAATCAGCCAGCTGGCACCCAGCAGCGCATAGGCCACCACCAGACCCAGCCCACAGAACAGACTGAATGGGGTAATCCAGTCGAACACGCTGCCGCTCCATTCTCGTCCCTGCACCGGGAAACCGTTCAGGAACGCCCCCAGCACCACGCCCTGCGCAAAGGTCGCGATAAAAGAACCAGCGATAAAGGACTTATCCCAGAAGCCGCGATGCGACACCGTGGCCTTAAAGCGGAACTCAAAGGCGACGCCACGAAAAATCAGCCCGATCAGCATAATCGTCAGCGGCACCGCCAGCGCATCCAGAATCACCGAATAGGCCAGCGGGAAAGCGCCGAAGAGCCCGGCACCTCCCATCACCAGCCAGGTCTCGTTGCCGTCCCAGACTGGCGCAACGGTATTCATCATTACGTCGCGGTCTTTAGTCTCGCGCACCATCGGATAGAGCAAACCGATGCCAAGGTCAAAGCCATCCATCACCACGTACATCAGAATGCTAAACACAATGATGATGAACCAGATCAGCGGAAGATCGATACCCATTATTTAATTCCTCCCAGTTCATCTTTCTTGGGCTCATCCAGCGACTCATCGGCGGCAGAGAGCGGACGGGCTGGCGTACGAGGCGTGCCCGGACCGCCGTGCATCGCATGATCCACAAATGGCTGCGGCCCGCGCGCGACCAGTTTCAGCAGATAAACCAGACCCACGCCAAACACCGAGGCGTAAACCAGAATAAAGGCCAGCAGGCTTATCGACATATGCAGCGTACCGTGACTGGAAACCGCATCGCGGGTACGCATCAGCCCGTACACCACCCACGGCTGACGGCCAATTTCAGTGGTAAACCAGCCGGCCAGGATCGCCAGCAGACCGGATGGCCCCATCAGTAGCACAAAACGGTGGAACAGGCGCTGATCGTACAGCCGCTTACGCAGGCGCAGCACCAGGCTCCAGACGCCTGCCAGAATCATCAACAGGCCCAGCGCCACCATAATGCGGAACGACCAGAAAATAATGGTGGAATTAGGACGATCTTCCGGCGGAAAGCTTTTCAGCGCCGGGATCTGTTTGGTCATACTGTGGGTCAGGATAATACTGCCCAGCACCGGTATCTCTACCGCATACTTTGTCTCTTCCGCCTCCATATCGGGCAGGCCAAACAGAATCAGCGGCGTCGGCTCGCCAGGGGTATTCTCCCAGTGACCTTCAATCGCCGCGATTTTAGCTGGCTGATGCTCCAGCGTATTCAGGCCGTGCGCATCGCCAATACCGGCCTGGATAGGTGCAACAATCAGCGCCATCCACATCGCCATCGAGAACATCCGTTTAACTGCCGGGCTCTTGTTACCGCGCAACAGATGCCACGCGCCCGATGCGCCGACAAAAAAGGCGGTGGAGAGGAAGGCGGCGGTTGTCATATGCAGCAGACGATAAGGGAAAGAGGGATTAAAAATCACTTTAAACCAGTCAGCCGGGATCAGCTGGCCGTTAAGCACCTCATAGCCCTGCGGCGTATGCATAAAACTATTGGAGGCGAGGATCCAGAAGGTCGACATCAGCGTCCCCAGCGCCACCATGCAGGTAGAAAAGAAATGCAGTCCCGGCCCCACGCGGTTCCAGCCAAACATCATTACGCCAAGGAAGCCCGCTTCCAGGAAGAAGGCGGTCAGCACTTCATAGGTCAACAGCGGGCCGGTAATGCTGCCCGCATAGGCGGAGAACCCGCTCCAGTTGGTCCCGAACTGGTAAGCCATGACCAGGCCGGAAACCACACCCATACCAAAATTCACTGCAAAAATTTTCAACCAGAAATGATACAGGTCGCGCCAGGTGTTATTGCGGGTTTTCAGCCATAACGCTTCCAGCACCATCAGAAAACTGGCAAGACCAATGGTAATTGCAGGAAAAATTATGTGAAAAGAGACCGTAAACGCAAATTGTATCCTTGCCAGTTCGAATGCGTCTAAACCGAACATAGCCACCTCGAGATGTTCATTATTAAGCGTCCAAAGAGAAAGTCCTTGCTGATAACACAACAAGTGTAGAAGAGGGTGCAGTGAACCACAGAAATGATAGCTATAACAGAAACAGAAAATAGAAAATAACCTATAACAGTCAGGGCGCGTTGTGCACTGTTTTGATGCGCTTCGCCTTTTTACTGTGCCTGTTATGCCCTGTTTTAACAGCAAATGTTATTCAGGATCACAAAAGCAATATTTTATTTTATCGCTGCATAATTCCGCTGTTTGATCTGTCGTTTATGCCGCAGCCTCAGATATTTATTCACTATTTATGCATTTAGTGTGAATAGCATTGAATCGTAAGTGATTGATTTACGGTTGATGAACCTGTTTTATGCATTTTTAACGCTGGCTGGCACACAGCATGCAATCTAGAGTAGAGCTGCAATGAATCATTTCATTAACATAATTTAAACTTTTGATTCACCCGCGGGTGATGCTATGAGGCCGCTATGCAACAGTCAGTTTCTCGTCAGGATTTCGATCGCTGGATGGTTCCCGCTTATTCTCCTGCCAGTTTTGTGCCGGATCGTGCGGAAGGCTCAATGCTGTGGGATCAAAACGGTAAGGAATATGTCGATTTCGCCGGTGGTATTGCCGTTAATGCGCTGGGCCATGCGCATCCCGAACTTCAGCAGGCGCTGCAGCAGCAGGCGGCCAGACTCTGGCACACCGGCAACGGCTATACTAATGCGCCAATTTTGCGTCTGGCGAAACAGCTGATTGATGCCACTTTTGCCGAGCGGGTGTTTTTCTGCAACTCCGGTGCCGAGGCGAACGAAGCGGCGCTGAAGCTGGCGCGTAAGTATGCTCACGACCATTTCGGGCCGGAAAAAAGCAACATTATCGCTTTCAAAAATGCCTTTCATGGCCGCACGCTGTTTACCGTCTCGGCAGGCGGTCAGCCCGCCTATTCCAAAGATTTCGCGCCGCTGCCGGGCGGGATTGATCATGCGGTATTCAACGATCTTGATTCGGTAGCGAGCCTGATCAATGACCATACTGCAGCGGTCATCGTTGAGCCCATCCAGGGTGAAGGCGGTGTGCTGCCTGCCGAACCGGCTTTTCTGCGTGGGCTGCGCGAACTGTGCGATCGCCATAACGCGTTGCTGATTTTTGATGAAGTGCAGAGCGGCGTGGGCCGCACCGGCTCGCTTTACGCCTATATGCATTATGGCGTGACGCCGGATGTGCTGAGCACGGCCAAAGCGCTGGGCGGCGGTTTCCCGATTGGCGCAATGTTAACCACAGAGAAGCTGGGCGCGGCGCTGAACGTTGGCAGCCACGGCACCACCTATGGCGGTAACCCGCTGGCGGGCGCGGTTGGCGGCAAAGTCATGGAGCTGGTTAATTGTCCGGAGGTGCTGGAGGGCGTACATCTGCGCCATCGCTGGTTTACCGATGGTTTGAATGCCATTAACCAGCGCCTGCATCTGTTTAAAGAGATCCGCGGGCTCGGCCTGCTGATTGGCTGTGTATTAAATGAAGACTTTAGCGGCAAGGCGAAACAGTTCAGCCTGGCGGCGGCGGACGAGGGCGTGATGGTGCTGATTGCAGGCGCTAACGTGGTGCGCTTTGCGCCGTCGCTGATTATCAGCGAGCAGGATGTTAAAGAGGGGCTGGCCCGCTTTGAACGCGCCTGCGAGTCGGTTATTAAAGGAGCGTCGTGATGATGTATATTCGCCCCGTAGAGCGTGACGATCTGCCGCAGCTGATGGCGCTGGCGGGTAAAACCGGCGGCGGTCTGACCTCGCTGCCCGCCGACAGCAAAACGCTGGCGGCGCGCATTGAGCGCTCGATCCAGACCTGGCAGGATACGCTGCCGCGCGCCCAGCAGGGCTACGTTTTTGTGCTGGCCGACAGTGATACCCACCAGGCCTGTGGTATTTGCGCCATTGAGGTGGCGGTAGGGCTGGAGGATCCCTGGTATAACTTCCGCGTCGGTACCCAGGTACACGCCTCGAAAGAGCTGGACGTGTATAACAGCCTTGCCACGCTGTCGCTGTGCAACGATCACACCGGCAGCAGCGAACTCTGTACGCTGTTTCTCGACCCTGAACGTCGTGACGGTAAAAACGGCTATCTGCTGTCAAAATCTCGCTTCTTGTTTATCGCCGCCTTCCGCGAACGCTTTATGGATAAAGTGGTGGCCGAAATGCGCGGCGTCAGCGATGAGCAGGGACGCTCGCCATTCTGGGACAGCGTTGGCAGCCACTTTTTCTCTATGGACTTTACCCAGGCCGATTTTCTGAGCGGCACCGGACAGAAAGCCTTTATCGCCGAGCTGATGCCCAAGCATCCTTTATATGTTCACTATCTGTCGGCAGAGGCGCAGGCGGTAATCGGGCAGGTTCATCCGCAAACCGCGCCAGCCCGCGCAGTGCTGGAGGCCGAGGGTTTCCGCTATCAAAATTACGTGGATATCTTTGACGGCGGCCCTACGCTGGAGTGCGACATTGAACATATCCGGGCGGTACGCAAGAGCCGTCTGGTGACCGTCAGGGCGATCGATCAGGAGGCGTCCGCTGCTGATACGCTGCCGCTCTGCCTGGTCAGCAACGATAACTACTATCATTATCGCGTTCTGCTGTTGCCTGCCGATCCCAACAGCGGACAGATACGCATCCCGGCCGCCGCCGCCGAAATTTTACGCTGTCAGCCCGGCGATACGTTGCGGGCCGTGCCACTTTGTAGCGAGGAGAAAAAAGCATGACGCACTGTATCAATGGAGAATGGCTGAGCGGCCAGGGTGAAAGCCTGAGTAAAAACGATCCGGTGGATGGCGCGCTGCTGTGGCAGGGCAACGCTGCTGATGAACAGCAGGTGGCCGCCGCCTGCGCTGCGGCACGCGCCGCCTTTCCCGCCTGGGCGCGCCAGCCGTTCGCTGCTCGTCAGGCAATTGCAGAAAATTTTGCGGCTCAGCTGGAACAGCATAAAAACGATCTGAGCGAAACCATCGCCCGTGAAACCGGCAAGCCGCGCTGGGAGGCGCTGACCGAAGTGCAGGCGATGATCAATAAAGTCGCCATCTCCGTTAAGGCTTACCATGAGCGTACCGGTACGCATCAGCAGGCGGAGAGCGCACTACGCCACCGTCCGCATGGCGTGCTGGCGGTGTTTGGCCCTTACAATTTCCCCAGTCATCTGCCGAATGGGCATATCGTTCCTGCCTTGCTGGCGGGCAACAGCGTGGTGTTTAAGCCCAGCGAGCTGACGCCGCTGACCGCAGAAAAGACCATGCGACTGTGGCTGGAAGCGGGCATGCCGCCGGGCGTGCTGAACCTGGTGCAGGGCGCCCGCAGCGTTGGTCAGGCGCTGGCACAGCAGCCGCAGATTGACGGCGTGCTGTTTACCGGTAGCGCCAGCACTGGCTATCAGCTGCATCGGCAGTTTGCCGGTCAGCCGGAAAAAATGCTGGCGCTGGAGATGGGCGGGAATAACGCTCTGATCGTAGAGGATGTGGCCGACATTGACGCGGCCGTGCATATTGCCGTGCAGTCCGCCTTTATTACCGCCGGGCAGCGCTGTACCTGCGCGCGTCGGCTGCTGGTGAAGCGCGGCGCGGAAGGCGACGCGTTCCTGCAACGTCTGGTGGAAGTGACGCAGCAGCTGCGCATCGGGCGCTGGAATGATGAGCCGCAGCCGTTTATGGGCAGCGTGATTTCGCCGCAGGCCGCCGGACATATTTATCAGGAGTGGCAGAAGCGCATTGCAGCAGGCGGTAAGCCGCTGCTGAAAATGCGCTGGCCAGCGCGTGACAGCGCGCTGCTGACGCCGGGGATTATCGATCTCACCGGCGTCAGTAACGTGGCGGATGAAGAGGTGTTCGGGCCGCTGCTGGCGGTGGTGCGCTACGACAGCTTTGAGCAGGCGATAGCGCTGGCGAACGCAACCCGCTACGGTCTGTCGTGCGGGCTGATCTCGCCGCAGCGGGAGAAATTTGACCAGCTGCTGATTGAGGCGCGCGCGGGCATTGTTAACTGGAACAAGCCGCTGACCGGCGCGGCCAGCACCGCACCCTTTGGCGGTATTGGCGCTTCCGGCAACCATCGCGCCAGCGCCTGGTACGCCGCCGACTACTGTGCCTGGCCGTTGGCTTCACTGGAAACGCCCGATCTTACCCTGCCTGCGACGCTGTCGCCAGGTCTTGACTTCAGCCAGCCGGAGACGCGCTCATGAAAGCCAGAGAAGTGAATTTTGATGGGCTGGTGGGGCTGACCCATCACTATGCGGGCCTGTCGTTTGGTAATGAAGCCTCGACGCGTCATCAGCATCAGCTCTCTAACCCCTGGCTGGCGGCAAAACAGGGGCTGCTAAAAATGAAGGCGCTGGCGGATGCCGGTTTCGCGCAGGGTGTGATCCCGCCGCACGAACGGCCCCATCTGCCGATGCTGCGTCGGCTGGGCTTTAGCGGCAGCGATGCGCAGGTGCTGGCTAAAGCGGCACGGCAGGCGCCGCAGCTGCTCTCGGCGGTGAGTTCCGCCTCTGCCATGTGGGTGGCGAATGCCGCCACGGTTTCGCCTTCTGCCGACAGCGCCGACGGCAAAACGCATTTCACCGTGGCGAACCTGAACAATAAATTTCACCGGGCCATTGAGTCGCAGACCACCGGCGCGCTGCTGCGCGCGATTTTCCGCGACGAACGTTACTTCGCTCATCATTCTGCACTGCCGCAGGTGGCGCTGCTGGGAGATGAGGGTGCCGCTAACCATAATCGCTTTGGCGGCGACTACGGTGAGCCGGGCGTGCAGCTGTTTGTCTATGGTCGCGAAGAGAGTCATGGCGGCCTGGTACCGGCGCGCTATCCAGCGCGCCAGACGCGCGAGGCCAGCGAAGCGGTGGCCAGGCTGCATCAGCTCGATCCGGCCCGCACGCTGTTTGTGCAGCAGAACCCGGCAGTAATCGATCAGGGCGTTTTCCATAATGATGTTATTGCCGTCAGCAACCAGCGCGTGCTGTTTTGCCATCAGCTGGCGTTTCTGCATCAGGATAAGCTCCTGACGGATTTAAGCGAAAGAGTGCCCGGCTTTACGCCAGTTATTGTGCCGGACAATCGCGTGTCGGTGACGGACGCGGTCGCCACATATCTGTTTAATAGTCAGCTACTGAGCCGGGACGATGGTACTATGCTGCTGGTACTGCCGCAGGAGGCACGTCAGCATAGCGGCGTCTGGCAATATCTCACGGAGCTGGTGGAGAGCGGCGGGCCGATTCGCGAACTAAAAGTGTTCGATCTGCGCGAAAGCATGAACAATGGCGGCGGTCCGGCCTGTCTGCGTTTGCGCGTGGCGCTTAACGCTACCGAACAGCAGGCGGTTAACCCGGCGGTGATGATGAACGATCAATTGTTCGCCACGCTTAACCAGTGGGTCGATCGTCACTACCGCGATCGGCTTACCCAGGCCGATTTGGCCGATCCGCAATTACTGATCGAAGGGCGCGAAGCACTGGATGAGCTGACGCGTTTGCTAGACTTAGGAAGTGTTTACCCATTCCAGCAGGAATAAAGGCCCGACGGCGCGATGGTTTCGCGTCGTCGGTTTCCCGCGTCACAGGAGATTTCATGCAGGATTTGTTACAGCAAACGCTTTCCGGCAACCCGCCGACAATAACCAGTGGGACATTGCCAAATCTACACTGGCGATGGCTGGATGAGGGGATCCTTGAGCTGACCCCGCTGGTACAGGCTCAACAGGCCGTGGTTATTTCAGCCGGTATTCATGGTAATGAGACCGCGCCGGTTGAGATTCTGAATGCAATAGTGACCCGGCTGTTACAGGGGGAATTACCGCTGACGGTGCGGCTGCTGGTCTTGCTCGGCAACCCGCCTGCGTTGCGCGCCGGAGAACGCTATCTGCGCTGTGATTTAAACCGGCTGTTCGGCGGACGCTGGCAGCAGTTTGAAAATTGTCCTGAAGCGCAGCGCGCTTTATGCCTGGAGCAGGCGCTGGAGACATTCTGGCAGGCCGGGGCGCATCAGGAGACGCGCTGGCATCTTGATCTGCATACCGCGATCCGCGGCTCTTATCATACGCGCTTCGGCGTGTTGCCGTTCAGTACGCAGCCCTGGCCTGAGGATTTTTTGCACTGGCTGGCGGCGGCGGGCATGGAGGCGCTGGTGTTTCATCGCGCGCCAGGCGGCACCTTCAGCCATTACAGCAGCGAGCATTTTCAGGCTGCCAGCTGTACGCTGGAGCTGGGCAAGGCATTGCCGTTCGGTCATAACGATCTGGCACAGTTTCAGGCAGCGCAGCAGGCGCTGACATCATTGATCGCTGGCGAACCGCTGCCGGAAGCTACCGTGACACCGCGTCGTTATCGGGTTACGCAGCAGATAACACGTAACAGCGAGTATTTTCAGTTGCACATGAGCCCGCAGACGCTGAACTTCACTGCTTTTCCGCAGGGCACGCTGCTGGCGGAAGATGGTAAATCACGTTATTTCGTGCAGCAGGCGCAAGAGTATGTTCTGTTTCCCAATCCCAACGTTGCCCCTGGCCTGCGTGCCGGTTTAATGCTGGTGGAAGATAATGCTCATAACGCGGCGCTGAGCGGTGACGCGGCGGCGCATAGATAGCCAAAGCGGCCCAGACTGACCGGGCCGTAGATACCGCGCTACGCCAGCGCGCGTAGCCTGGTTACGCTCTGTTGACGTACAAACAGCGCCAGCATCGCAATTCCGGTGAGCGCCAGTGCGCTGGCCAGCAGGAAGGCGGAAGAGTAGCCCCCGCCAAACTGGATCAGAAAGCCGGTGATCGCCGGAGAGAGGATCCCCGCCAGGTTTGCCAGTAAATGAACAAAACCACCCGCCGTGCCGATGCGTTCCGCCGGAACAATATCCTGCAACAGTGACCAGCACGCCTGCGGCGTCATATAGGCAAACACGCTGGCGAGCGTGATCAACGCCATGGCGAAGATGATGTTGTCAGTCCAGGCGGTAAACATTACGCTGACTCCCGCAACCGCCAGCCCGGCGAAAATCACCAGCTTGCGTGACAACAAAAAATTCCCGGTACGCCGGTAGATAGCATCAGAGATCAACCCCCCGCCAATAAAGCCTGCCGTTGCGCCCAGCCACGGCAGAATGCCGATCAGACTCATGCTTTTAATATCCAGATGCTGGTAATCGGTCAGATAGCTCGGCAGCCAGGAGAGGAAAAAGAACTGAATATAGTTAAAGCAGAAAAAAGCGGCGGCCACGCCCAATACCGGCAGCGAGAACACGTAGCGCCAGATGCCTGCGGGACGGGTTCCTGCTTCAGCGATGCGGGTAGCGGGGCGGTGCGCTTTAATCAGATGACGTTCAGCGTCGCTAACGCGCGGATGATCTTCCGGCTTATCCCGGAACAGCCACAGCCAGAAGCCCAGCCAGACAAAACCCAGTAGCGCAATCGCCACAAAGGAGAGGCGCCAGCCGAAATGCAGCCCCACCAGACCCACTATCGGAGCCGCCACCGCAGCGCCCAAAGGCTGCCCGGCATTGGTAAAGCCCACCGCGCGACCCGTTTCCTTACGTGGAAACCAGTTGGAGATCGATTTATTGGTGGTGGTGCCCATCGGACCTTCGCCAATCCCGAATAGCACACGCATGATCAGCAAATGGGTGAAGTTGCCCGCCAGCGCGGTAGCGCCGCAAAACAGTGACCAGACTGCTGCCGCCCAGCCAAATACCCGTCGCGGTCCAAAGCGATCCGCAGCCCAGCCGCCTAAAAAGCAGAACAGACAGTAGCCAATAAAAAAGCAGCTAAACAGGATGCCCATCTGCGCATCGTCAATATGCAGATCTTTTTTTACCAGCGGAGCCATAACCGATAAGGCTGCCCGATCGAGATAGTTCAACATTCCGGCAAAAAACAGAAGCAGAGCAACAACGCTGCGGTAATTTTTAAACATGACGGGTTCCCTCCATATCGATTTGCAAATGGCTGACGGTATGCTGTTTCATTACCTGCACATCAGGCGTAAAGCCCAGCCCCGGTGCGTCCGGGAGCACAAGGGTCGGCGAAAAGGCGAGCTGAGGATAGAGTGGGGAGGCGAAACGGATAAACGGCACTTCCAGCTGAACCTCGTCGGGCAGCGCTGCCACAATATGCGCCGTCGCCAGCAGCCCGGCGCCGTAATAGAAGCAGTGGGGAACGACCTTTACCCGATGCTTGTTCGCCCGTTGAATTACGCGCAGCAGCGCGCTAATACCGCCTACTTTCGCTACGCTGGGCTGAGCCACATCGATGGCGGCGTTGTTAAACAGCTCGGCGAAACCCCACTCGCCGCAGGCATTCTCTCCTGCGGCGATCGGCATTCCCGCACTGCGCACCCTTGCCAGACCATGCGCATCCTCTGGTGGCCAGACCGGCTCTTCCAGCCAGCCCAGCTTCAGTTCCGTGAGTTGCGCCGCACGCAGGCTGGCTTCTTCCACCGTCCAGGGGCAGTTTACATCGACCATCAGCGTCGCTTCTGGCGGCAGGGCGGCGCGGGCTGCGGCAATCGCCGCATACTCGGTTTCATGCAGCTTCAGAGTACGGAACCCCGCCTGCCAGGCGCGCATGACCTGACGGGCAACCTCTTCCGGCTGGTTGTTATAGCTGACCAGGCTGGCGTAGAGGCCAATTTGCTGACGGCGAGCCCCCAGCAGCTGCCACAGAGGTTGAGCAAGCTGCTGTCCCAGCAGATCCCATAGCGCGATATCGATGGCTGACAGGCCAAAGCGCACCGGCCCGCCGCGACCAAAACCATGCAGCGCCTTTTCCGCCTCTGCCATTAGCGCCTCCAGCGCGGCACGGCTCTGTGGAACTGGTTTGCCTAAAAAGCAGGGGATCACCAGCTGCTGTAGAGCCTGAAGCGTCACCGGGTTGGCGAGATGGCCAAAAGCCTCGCCCCAGCCGTGGATGCCGCTGCTGGTTTCTATGCGCACCAGCAGCGTTTCCATCTGTTTAAGAGCCGGCGAGGCGGCGTTCCATGCGGTTTCCTGATCTGTCGCCGTAGGACGATCGCTGTCAAAAGGGAGGCTGAGGCGTATTACCTCAATGCTTGTTATTTTCATGCCATACACCTTAAAAGTAGGGGAAATAAGAGAGAGAGGCGTTTTAAAATATTTTTCAGCATTAACTGGAATTAACCGACAACAGTATAAAAAACAGGCGGGGCGGGGGCACTGTACAGGCGCATGAAGTTAGGGCGAGGAAACAGCATATCTTTTGGCAAATGAATAAGCGCTCGCGCGGCAGCTCACAAAAACAGCGCAGGAAAAAATCTTCCCACAGGCGTTAACTTTTTCTTTCCTCTATTCTGTGCTCAGGGTTACACTTCTCCACTATTCCCTCTTTTTTCCGCATAGTGTCATATTCTTTTGCAATTCTTCACCCTAATCTTCTTATTCTCTCCAGGATTGCTGCATCTTTATCTTCTATGCTTTCAGGGCTTTACTCAGACTCTGAGTACTTGACGTTTGGTGTCGTAGACTCATTTCCGTAGCAGCGACATCAGCTGTCGTCATAAAACTGATAAGTAAGGACAATACAATGCGTAAACTCACCTCTATTTTGGTAGCATCGGCTCTGGCTTTCGGTGCGGCGACCGTTGCTCACGCAGCAGATGAGATCACCCCGCCGCCGGCAGGCAGCGAGCAGGCGATGCATCATAAAGGTCCGATGGGACATGGCCCGATGGGGATGTTCAAAAATCTGAACCTGACAGATGCGCAGAAACAGCAGATGCGTGACATCATGAAAGATGCCCGCAAAGATATGAAACGTCCGTCACTGGAAGAGCGCCGCGCTAATCACGCGATTATCGCCGCCGATAGTTTCGACCGCAGCAAAGCGGAAGCGCAGGCTGAGAAAATGACCGCCAATGCGAAAGAAAACGCTCTGGCGATGATGGAAACGCAGAACAAACTGTATAACGTGCTGACGCCGGAGCAGAAAAAGCAGTACAACGCTAATTTTGAGAAACGTCTGACTGAAAAGCCGATGCGTGACGGTAAGATGGCTCCACCGCCAGCTGACGAATAATCGCCGCGCGGAGTAATTCCTGAGACCGCCGACGCTGTCCATGGCCTTGTGCCGTGGGCAGCGTCGGCGGTTTTTTTATCAGAAGGTGCCGGTGCCGCCGTCAGAGCACCAGACCTGACCTGAAGAAAAGCTGCTTTCCGCTGAGGCCAGCGTGACATAGAGCGGGGCGATCTCAACCGGCTGCCCCGGTCGACCAAACGGCGCTTCCTCGCCAAATTTCATCACTTTTTCCATCGGCTGACCGCCGCTGGATTGTAATGGCGTCCAGTAAGGGCCCGGCGCAACGGCATTGACCCGAATCCCTTTTTCCGCCACCTGTTTTGCCAGTGCTTTGGTAAAGGCAATAATCGCTGCTTTGGTTTGCGCGTAGTCCAGCAGGATAGCGCTGGGTTTGCCTGCCTGCACCGAAGAGGTATTGACAATGGCTGAGCCCGGCTTCAGATGCGCCATTGCCGCTTTGGTGATCCAGAACATCGCGTAGACGTTAGTTTTGAAGGTTTTGTCGAACGACTCGGTGGTCAGATCGGTAATCGACTCCACATACTGCTGTCGGCCAGCATTGTTAACCAGGATGTCCAGCCCGCCAAGCTGCGTTGCCGCATCGTTAACCAGCTTCTGACAAAAAGCCTCATCGGTAATATCGCCAGGGATAGCAACCGCTTTACGGCCCGCCGCCTGAATCAGATCGATGACCTCTTTGGCATCCGACTCTTCTTCCGGCAGATAGTTAATTGCGACATCGGCACCTTCACGCGCGTAGGCAATCGCCACGGCACGGCCAATACCGGAATCGCCGCCGGTGATCAGCGCTTTGCGGCCGGTGAGACGTCCGCTGCCACGGTAGCTTTCTTCACCGTGATCGGGGCGTGGCACCATTTTACTGGCCAGGCCCGGCGGATCCTGCGGCTGGCGTTCAAAAGGGGGTTTGGGAAAAGCGTCGAGCGGATTTTTACCGGTTAGCGGCGGAACGTTGTTTGGGGCTGCACCGGCGCTGCCGCTTTCCGCTGCGCTGGCGCTGCCCGCCATAGCCATACCGGTAACCGCCATGCTGCCCATCAGGCCGCCAACCACCTGGCGACGAGAAAACTTACTGTGATCGTGTTGAGACATGTGTTCTCCTTTCCATCAGTAAAGTGTCTAACAAACGGCGACACAACTGATTAAAAGGTAGACGCAAATCACAGTTCATGCGAAGCGGTGCCGGGATCAGAGCGGGATAATCGGATATTTTCCGCTCAGCATCGGGCGGCAAAGATATTTGTAGCCGTCATTATCAAAGCCCTTCGGCGGACTGGTGAGACTTTTCGCCTCGTCGAGGTGGCTGACGGAGCCAAGGTAGAACCAGTTATGGATAATGTGCATCTGCGTTGCCTGCGGGCCTTCCTCCACCAGCGCGACGGCACCCGGCCATGGCCAGCACACTACGCGGACTTTCTCCAGCGCGGCCAGCAATCGCTGGTGATGATCGCTCACCGACTCTTTGCCACAGCAGGCGCCAGCACAGCGTTTCAGGCTGGCACGGAAACAGGCGCGATTTTTACTGTGGCTTTCCAGCCCCAGCAGGCCATAACAGAGCTGATGTTCATCGGCGACAGACTTGAGCGTCTCCTGCGCAGCACGGCGGCTGGAAAAGAGCCCAAACAGGTTAGGCGAGGCGGAGAAATCGAGATCGCGCGCATAAACAATGGCGGGCTGAGAGAGGCCGTCCCATTGAAGCGAACAGAGCTGCCGGTTGCGCCGCAGCCGTTTGTTGAACAACGGCTGTTGATTTTTGATCATCTGTGCTTCCAGCAGCAGCGCCCCCAGCTCGCCGGCGGTGGTTATCCAGCTCAGACGGCGCGTCAGGCGCAGCATTTTTGCCTCATCCGGCGTGCGGAAATGTGACATTACCCGCGTACGCAAGTTAATGCTTTTGCCGATATAGAGCGGCATAACGTCGCTGTCGCCGTGAAACGTATAGACGCCGGGCAGCTTCGGAATGTCGGCCAGGAATGAGCGAAGATGATCGGGATATTCATAAATGGCCGCCGCTTCAAATTCAAGGCGGTGGCTGGCAGCACGTCTTACCACAGGTGACTCCGTTTACTGGTTGCATATCCAGTCTATCAGCCGGGGCGGAAATTGAACAGCGCAAAAAAACGGCGCATTGCAGGTTTTATCATCGCCCGTAGAAGGGAGTCAGACTGAGCCACCTGCGCATATTGCAAACATAATGGGTAGCCTGGCCGGGCAAACGGAAGTTACGAAAAGGCTGAGCGGGGCGGAAAGAGAGAGCCAAAAGCGAGCAGGCCGCATGCGGCAGTCTGCCCGCAGAGCGATTATTTTTTCCAGTAATCGTCAAAAACGGTGACCGGCAGGCGACGCTTATGCTCGGTTTTCAGATACCAGCCTTCTATCGTTTTGGCGGCAGATTCATCGATCTGCTGGCCTTCAAGATAGGCATCGATTTGACCATAGCTAACGCCCAGCGCCACTTCATCCAGCAGGCCCGGGCGATCGTCTTCCAGATCTGCCGTTGGGTGTTTGAGATAGAGGTGCTGCGGGCAGCCCAGCTCTTTTAGCAGCATTTTGCCCTGGCCTTTGGTCAGGCGATGCAGCGGGTTAATATCAGTGCCGCCGTCGCCATATTTGGTAAAGAAGCCGGTAACCGCTTCAGCCGCATGGTCGGTACCCACCACCAGGCCCTGGGTCATGCCGGCGATGCTGTATTGCGCCTTCATACGTTCGCGCGCTTTTTCATTGCCGCGTACAAAATCGCTAAGCTCAATACCTGCCTCTTTCAGCGCGCGCTCGCTGGCCTGCACTGCTTCTTTGATGTTTACCACCAGCGTACGATCGGGCTGAATAAAATCGAGCGCATCCTGACAATCTTTTTCATCCGCCTGCACGCCGTACGGCAGACGCACGGCAATAAACTGATAGGCGCTGTTACCGGTTTCTTCGCGCAGTTCGCTGATAGCCAGCTGGCTCAATTTGCCGCAGAGGGTAGAATCCTGACCGCCGCTGATGCCCAGCACCAGGGTTTTTAAAAAGGGATGGGCTTTCAGATAGGATTTCAAAAACTCAACGCTGGTACGAATTTCCTCTCTGGCATCGATCGTCGGCTTGACATCCAGCGCCTTAATTATTTCCTGCTGCAGTGACATAAACCACTCCTTAAATCAGTAGCCTGATGGCTCGTTGCGAATGCGTATCTGTTAAAGCTAACGTGCATCAGGCAAAACGACAAGCGGGTTTGCGCCTGAGAAATGTTCAGGCGCGGTTAATTCAGACAGTTTGCGGTTTTTTTGCCAGCAGGATAAAGGTTGTGATTGCCAACACATAACAGCCAAAGATGGTAAAGGTCATGGTTAATACCGAGGTGCCGCCCAGGCCGGTAACCGGCACGCTGATCGCCCCAAGGGTAAACATGGTGACGCCAATCACCGCCGAGGCGCTGCCTGCGCGTTTGCCCTGGCTTTGCATCGCCAGCGATGCGGCGGTAACGGAGATGACGCCATTGCTGGCCACGGTAAAGAACAATGCCACCAGCACCAGCGGCAGCGCTGCGCCGGTGAGACCGGTTAAAACCAGACTGGTGGAAGCCATAAACGCCAGCATCAGACCGCCTTTCAGCACGCGATATTCACCCCACAGCGGACAGAGGCGGGCGCTGGTTTGTGATGCGATAATCAGCCCCAGCCCGTTCAGCGCAAAGCAGAAGCTGAACGCCTGCGGCGACAGGCCGTAGATCTGCTGCAGCACAAAAGGCGATGCGCCGATATAAGCGAACATCCCGGACATCATAAACCCCTGCGTCAGGCAGAACCCCATAAAGGGACGATGGGTGACCACTTTGCCCAGGGCTCCCCAGGCAGAGAGCAGGGAGCCATGGCTACGCTGCTCAGGCGGCAGGGTTTCATGCAGCTTAACGCGCACCATAATCAGCAGCAGCAGCGGGATCAGCGCCAGCACCATAAATAGCCCGCGCCAGTCAAGGACAGCCATCAACGCGCCGCCCATCACCGGTGCGGCAATCGGGGCCAGACCATTCACCAGCATCAGCAAAGCAAAAAAGCGCGTTAAATCGTGTCCGCTATACATGTCGCGGGCAATAGCGCGTGACAGGACCGCGCCGCCAGCGCCAGCCAGCCCTTCAAACAGGCGCGCCAGTAATAGCTGGTCGATGTTTTGCGCCAGCGCGCAGCCTACCGAAGCAATAATCAACAGAATCAGCGACAGATTCAGCGGTCGCAGACGGCCCATTTTATCGCTGAGCGGGCCAAACAGTAACTGTCCTACGCCCAGCCCAAGCAGACCGGCAGTGAGGCTTAGCTGCGCGGTAGCAGTGGGCGTGTTCAGGTCTGCAGCCAGGTCAGGCAACGCCGGCAGATAAAGATCGATGCATAGCGGCCCTAACGCCGCCAGCAGGCCAAGGCTTATCGCATAGCCAATAGGGTTACGATGGGTTGATGTCATGTTGTTTTTATCTCCCTGTCTAAAACGGTGTGGCATGTTGTGCATTTATTGCGCAGACCTCTGCGGACTGCACTATCGCTGCGGGGGCAGGCGGCGCGATTATACGGTTTTACGCCTGGTTTCCCCACGGTTTCGCCGGGCAATGACCCTTGCGCAACGCTAAATCGGAGTCGGCTGAAAACCAACAAATCTGCGGCATAAATTTGATAAATCAGTAGTTGTGTTCCAGGATTACTTCACATGGACAATGAATGAGGAACATAAAGATGAAAAAACTCACAGGATTTATTGGTGCTGCAGTGGCTTTAGCGGTGTTATCTGGCTGTACCGCTTACGATCGTGCTGAAAGTTTCGTTACTCAGCCCGTCGTGAAGGATGTGAAAAAAGGCATGACGCGTGAACAGGTTCGTCAGGTAGCTGGCCCGGCGTCTACTGAAATCACCATGGTACACGCGCGCGGTACCTGTCAGACTTATGTACTGGGCGAGCGTGACGGCAAACCGCAGACCTATTTTGTCAGCTATAACGACACAGGTCGCGTGATGAACTACGGCTTCCAGAGCTGTAAAGAGTACGATACCGATCCGCAGGCCAATCAGTAAGGTCTGAACGAAATTAGCAGGGGCGGCCTAAGGCCGCCCCTGCTGTTTCTGCTTTCTGTTTATCTTGATGGTTGTTCCATCAGACAGGGCCGCTGCACAACAGACTTTCCTGCGTCCTACACTATCCCAGTCTATAGCCCCGGCGGACGCGGTACCTCAAGATATGCCCCGTCAATATTGCGTTCATAGTAGTGCCCATCCTGCACATAATAGCGTCGCCCGTTGTAGTCAAGCGCATGCATGCTGTTGTCGAGCGTAACGCGTTCTGCAGGCGGTTTTACTACCACGTAGTTTTCTCCCTGGCGTTGGTAATAGGTGCCGTTGAGTAAGTAGTAAGTGAGGCCGCCAATCAACACGGCGGTTGCCGCCTCTGGCAGGAAGCGAAAGGGGGCCGGACGTCCCCAGCCGGGACCGCCGCCGCCATGGTGCCAGCCCGGGTCCGGTTCGCCTGGATGGGCCAGGGCAATAACCGGTGTGGTTAGCGTCAGGGCAAGTAGCGATGCGATAACCTTTTTCATGATAATTCGCCTGCATTAACTCACAGCAGAATCGATCTAAACGTGGGAAAAACAAGCGGGGAAAGGGGGATTTAGCGCATGGTTACTATGCTTAACGCTTCCTTAACGTGGCGGGCTAAATAGCCCGCCAACGGCATCAGGCTGGTACGCTTAGCGCTTTCTGGCTGCGAGACCAGATACGGTGCGCGCCGAGAGAAGCGATAAACTCGCTCATCAGTACTCCTTCGGCTTTCACATCCTCAACCAGTCCTTCTTCAGGCTCATCGTCGCCCAGGCCAAACTGCGCTTTGAAACGGCGAGCATCGCCGCTCAGGCCGATAACCTTCAGATGTTTATAAGCCTCCAGCAGATAATAGCGCGCATCGCCGCTCAGCAGCAGCGCATCAATATTACCGTCCGGCACAATCACCGCATCCACCGTAACCGAAGGCAGGCCGCTGAAGGTGCCGTCAATCGGCAGGCTGGAGCCATCATCGGCACGCACCTGTCCCATATGCGAGGCCAGTAGCCTGGCGTGCACGCCGTGCGCTTTCAGCTCCTGCAAAATCGCCAGCACGTCGGCCGCTTTCACGCCGTCGCTCACCAGCAGAGCAACCTGACGGCCTTTGATATTGCCGTTCGAGATGGCATACAGGCTCAGGCTGGCATCCTTTTTCAGGCCGTTAACATCTTTAGGCGGCGCGGTATGCAGTTTTTCATCCGACAGTGCAATGCCCAGATTCTGCGCCACGCCGTGCGCCAGCGACACATCAATATGCAGCAGATGATCCACGACGCGCTCGCGAATATAGGCACGCGCGACTTTACCCAGCTCGAAAGAGAAGGCTTCAATAATATGCTGCTGCTCAATTGGCGTCTGGCTTAGCCAGAACAGACGCGGCTGGGAATAGTATTCGCCGAACGATGGGCTGCGCTCACGTACTTTGTGACCTTCGATGCGCTCCTGATAACTTTCAAAACCGCCACGGCGCGGCTGCGGCGGCGTTTCGCGCGGCCAGTTATCGTTGATAGAATTCGGTTCATAGTTCGCTGGATTAGTATCAATATCCATGCGATGCATGCCCTGACGCTGGAAGTTATGGTAAGGGCAGACCGGGCGGTTAATAGGAATTTCATGGAAATTCGGACCGCCAAGGCGACTGATTTGCGTATCGGTATAGGAAAAGAGGCGACCCTGCAGCAGCGGATCGTTAGTAAAATCGAGGCCCGGCACAATATGGCCCGGATGGAAGGCAACCTGCTCGGTTTCGGCAAAGAAATTATCCGGGTTGCGGTTCAGCACCATTTTACCGATCAGCTCTACCGGTACCAGCTCTTCAGGGATCAGCTTGGTGGCATCCAGCAGATCAAAATCAAACTTAAATTCGTCCGCTTCCGGGATCAGCTGCACGCCGAGTTCATATTCCGGATAATCGCCTGCCTCAATCGCTTCCCACAGATCGCGGCGATGGAAATCAGGGTCGCGGCCGGTCAGCTTTTGCGCCTCGTCCCACAGCAGCGACGCTTTGCCTGCCACCGGCTTCCAGTGGAAACGGACAAAGGTTGCTTTACCTTCTGCGTTAATCATGCGGAAGGTATGAATGCCAAACCCTTCCATGGTGCGATAGCTGCGCGGAATACCGCGATCGGACATTGCCCACATCACGTTATGCAGCGTTTCCGGCTGCAGCGAAACGTAATCCCAGAAGGTATCGTGCGCGCTTTGTCCCTGCGGGATTTCATTATGCGGTTCGGGTTTCACCGCATGGACAAAGTCAGGAAATTTATGCGCGTCCTGAATAAAGAACACCGGCGTATTATTGCCCACCAGGTCAAACACGCCTTCCTGCGTATAAAATTTGGTGGCGAAGCCGCGAATATCCCGCACGGTATCGGCGGAGCCGGCGCTGCCCTGAACCGTGGAGAAACGGACAAAGACCGGGGTGACCTGACTGGGATCGCGCAGGAAATCCGCTTTGGTGATGTCGCTCATGGAGCGATAGGGCTGGAAATAGCCGTGTGCCGCTGAACCGCGCGCATGCACGATACGCTCAGGAATACGTTCATGGTCAAAATGCGTGATTTTTTCACGCATGATGAAATCTTCCAACAGCGTTGGTCCGCGCGTTCCCGCCTTCAGTGAGTTTTGATCGTTGGCGATGCGCGTCCCCTGATTGGTGGTCAGCGGAAAGTTCTCACCGCCTTTGCGGTGCGCGTCCAGCTGATCGAGTTTGGCGTTACGCGTGGTGGGCGACTTGAGGCTTCCCGGCGCGGTAGGCTGTTTGCCTGGCGGCGTCGGTTCGGAAGAGGGTTGATGCGATCCATCCGCTGGGGCTAAAGAATCCAGACCTGGCCTGGCGGATTCGGGGCCTGTAGCCGGTGCGCTGTGGCTCAGCTCCTTATTATCGGTTTCTTTCGACATTAGCATTGCTCCTGTTGATGTCGTTTAAGGCTCCATTAACTATAGAACAGCACATTAGGTACGCCTGGAATTTCCGGGATTTTGTGTTATAGCGCATTAAGGCGGTTGAAAAGAAAATGTCTTCAGGCGAGCCACAGAGAAAAAAATAAGGGCCGGAAAATCCGGCCCTTAAGGGGTTTGTCCGACCTGAACGCAGCAGGCTCAGGTTCACTGTCAGGGCACAGCGGCGTTAGCGATGTGCCAGTTCGCTATGATCGTCGCTATTAAGCAGCGCCTTGTCTGTCTGGCGCAGCCAGCGGCTGGTGAGGGAACCGGCCGTCATTGAACCATTAACGTTCAGTGCGGTGCGGCCCATATCGATCAGCGGCTCAATAGAGATAAGCAGGGCAGCCAGAGTAACCGGAAGCCCCATCGCCGGCAGTACCAGCAGCGCGGCAAAGGTCGCACCGCCGCCGACGCCCGCCACACCGGCTGAGCTCAGCGTCACGATACCAACCAGCGTGGCGATCCATACCGGATCCAGCGGGTTGATGCCCATGGTCGGCGCAACCATTACTGCCAGCATAGTAGGATAAAGACCGGCACAGCCGTTCTGTCCGATAGTGGCACCGAATGAGGCGGAGAAGCTGGCGATAGATTCCGGCACGCCGAGACGCTGGGTCTGTGCTTCCACGTTAAGCGGAATAGAAGCGGCGCTGGAGCGGCTGGTAAAGGCAAAGGTGATCACTGGCCAGACCTTACGGAAAAAGCGCAGCGGATTAATGCCGTTAACCGACAGCAGCAGGGCATGTACGCCAAACATAATCGCCAGGCCCAGATATGAGGCCACCACAAAGCCGCCGAGCTTGATGATATCCTGCAGGTTAGAGCTGGCCACCACCTTGGTCATCAGCGCCAGCACGCCATATGGCGTCAGCTTCATAATCAGGCGAACCAGCTTCATTACCCACAGCTGTAAAACCTCAATCGCTTTCAGGACGCGCTCACCTTTTTCCCGGTCATCCTTTAACAACTGCAAGGCGGCAACGCCAAGGAAAGCGGCAAAAATCACCACGCTGATAATGGAGGTGGGGTTAGCACCGGCCAGATCGGCAAAGGGATTTTTCGGGATAAAAGAGAGCAGCATTTGCGGCGCGCTGAGATCGGCAACTTTACCCGCATAGTTAGACTGAATGGCCGACAGACGAGCCGTTTCCTGCACGCCCTGCACCAGACCTTCGGCGGTCAGACCAAACAGGGTAGTGACAAATACCCCGACCAGCGCCGCGATAGCGGTGGTAAACAGCAGGACGCCAATGGTCAGCGCGCTGATTTTTCCCAATGCGGAGGCGTTATGCAAACGCGCCACGGCGCTGAGAATAGAGACAAATACCAGCGGCATCACGATCATCTGCAGCAGCTGAACGTAACCGTTGCCTACCACGTTAAACCAGCTAATCGACTCTTTCAGTACCGCTGCGTTGTCTCCGTAGATCAGATGCAGCGCCAGGCCAAACAGCACGCCAATGACCAGACCCACCAATACTTTTTTCGACAGGCTCCAGCCCTGGCGGCCAAGCCGGGATAACACCACCAGCAGGACGATAAACGTCAAAATATTCAAAATAAGCGGGACATTCATTTTTTTTCTCCATGAGATTACCCCACCGCCGCGTTAAAACGCAGCCTGTGGGGTCGGAAGAAGTGTTTTTATCGGCGCAGTGTGTTGCGCAATGGGCGAAATGGTATCAGGTCAGCACCTGACGCCATTAGATCCGAATGGAATGGGTTATAACTTTTTGTCTGATTTTGTATGCAAATGCAGCAGGCGCTTAGTTCAACAGACGATCGATGCCCGTCTGTACGTTATTCATTACGCGGGCAGGCCAGCCGTCCGCACCGAACTGGGGCATGCCAGACGGAAACCATAACGCCCCGGCAACCAGCGCCAGGCAGAACAGACGTTCCAGCTGGTTGCCTGATTTTGTGTTTAATAGCGGCAGTCGAAAGCGCCAGCGGCATGGCCACAACAGCGGCACGCCAGCGGGCGTGAGCATATCAGCCGCAATATGACTGAGATAGCCTAATACCATGCCGTGCATGGCATCGCCCGGCAACGGCGAACCGTGCGGCAGATTAAACTGTAGCAGCACGATGCCGCCCAGCACCGCCAGTAAACTATGGGTAAAGCCCCGATGCCCGAACGCCCGCGCAATGGGCTGGGAAATCCAGCGAAAACGCTGCCCAAGGGTTGAGCGGGGATGATCGATATCAGGCAGCAGGCAGGTCAGCAGAACCGCCGGAATAATATGCCACCAGTCGCCGTTAGCCAGCTCTGGCGTAAGCTCAGCGCGCTTGGCAAAAATAGCGCTGGCAATGGCGAAAATAACGTGGCCTTCGGCCGTCATGGAGATAACCTGGATACATAACTGTCAATGTATCCAGTATAGGGGATTTATACAGTAGAATGGAAGTTGTGACGCTGTAACCAAAAGTGAATACCGGACAGAGCCAGGCCCTGTCCGGTAACCATTAGCGTGCCAGCCAGCCGCCGTCAACCGCCAGCGTATAGCCGTTAACATAATCAGAAGCGGATGAAGCCAGGAATACGACCGGCCCCATCATATCGTCCGGTTTACCCCAGCGTCCGGCCGGAATACGGCCAAGAATTTCCTGACTGCGACCTTCATCGTTACGTAGCTGCTCGGTGTTGTTGGTTGCCATATAGCCCGGGGCGATGGCGTTAACATTAATGTTATGCGCCGCCCACTCATTGGCCATCAACCGCGTCAGGCCCATTACCGCGCTTTTAGACGCGGTATAAGATGGCACCCGAATTCCGCCCTGGAAAGAGAGCATGGAGGCGATATTGATGATTTTGCCGCCGTTGCCCTGACTGATAAACTGACGCGCCACCGCCTGCGAGAGGAAGAATACCGTTTTGCTGTTGATATTCATCACGTCATCCCAGTTCTGCTCGCTGAATTCAATCGCGTCCTGGCGGCGAATAATACCGGCGTTGTTAACTAAAATATCGATACGACCAAAGGCGGCAACCGCCTGTTGCACCACTTGCGGGATGCAGCTGCTATCCATCAAATTGGCATTGATGTTGATAAAGCGGCGGCCGGTAGCTTCCACCAGCGCGGGCGTGTCATCCGCGCCAGAGTGGTTAACGCCGACGATATCACAGCCCGCCTGCGCCAGCCCTACAGCCATTCCCTGACCCAGACCCGTATTACAGCCGGTAATCAGCGCCACTTTTCCTTCGAGGTTAAATGCATTCAGTATCATTTTTTGCTTCCTGTAATCGTCGTTAACGCAGTTCACTGACTTTGACGTGATCCATATCGTCAAAGACCTGATTTTCACCCACCATGCCCCAGATAAAGGTATAGCGTTTGGTGCCGACGCCGGCATGAATCGACCAGCTCGGCGAAATTACCGCCTGCTCGTTATGCACCAGCAGATGACGCGTTTCCTGCGGCTGACCCATCATATGAAACACGGCGGTTTCCTCATCCATATCGAAGTAAAAGTAAACTTCCATACGGCGTTCGTGGGTATGGCAGGGCATGGTGTTCCACAGGCTGCCTTCTTCGAGTTTGGTCAGGCCCATGGTGAGCTGGCAGGTTGGTAACACATCCGGCACGATAAATTTATTAATGGTGCGGCGGTTGCTGGTGGCGGGATCGCCCAGCGTGGCAGTCGAGGCCTCTTCCAGGGTGATTTTTTTATCCGGGTAACGCGTATGGGCCGGGGCGCTGTTGTAATAAAATTTAGCGGGCTGGCTGGCATCTACGCTTTTAAACACCACCGACTGCGCGCCCATGCCCACATAGAGCGCCTGCTGGTTACCAATTTCCCAGGCTTTGCCATCAACTTCAATCAGGCCCGGCCCGCCAATATTGATCACGCCCAGTTCGCGGCGTTCCAGAAAATAACTCACACCCAGTTGCTTACCCACTTCGCTGCCGATAGTGACGCTTTCACGCACCGGCATTACGCCGCCGACGATAATGCGGTCGATATGGCTGTAGGTCATGGTGTAGTTGTCAGCCGTGAATATGTTCTCAATAAGAAATTCGCGGCGTAAGCCAGCCGTATCAAGCTGACGGGCATGGTCGCTATGGATGCTTTGACGAACTTGCATGTCGATGCCTCTCTGAGGTTAGAACCTATAAATCAGGAATACGCTTGTCGTTAACAGAATCATAGGCAGGTCGGCATGCGAATTCAATAAAAATGAAATGGTGTTTTATTTATTTTGCACGTCGGATCATATTTGCGGAAAAAACAGTGGAGCTAAAGCAGGGCGTGGCAGCGATCGGAGACCAGCAGCAGAGTCAAAGTGACAGGGCGCAAAGGAAATAGCCTGCCTGCAAAGCGCAGGCAGGGTAAAAGTCAGTAGCCCTTTAACTGCTGGGCAGTGAGCTGTAACAGCGAATCCAGCTTAACGTCCGCCAGCGCCCAACGCCCATCGCTGCGATATTCAGCTGCGGGAACCACGACCGAGCGCATACGCGCCGCTTTAGTGGCAATCATGCCGTTAAAGGAATCTTCCAGCGTGACGCAGTTTAACGGATCCACGCCGAGACGTGCCGCGGCATCCAGATAGACCTGCGGATGCGGTTTGCTGTAGGGTAGCGCCTCGGCGGAGACCAGCACCTCGAAAGAGTCGCGCAGATTAAACAGTGCCAGTACTTTTTCCAGCATATGCAGCGGTGAAGCGGAAGCCAGACCGATTTTTAAACCCTCAGACCGGCAGAGCTGCAGCGCCTGCTCCACGCCCGGCAACAGCGGTTTCTTCTCTTCCACCAGATTGATGGCGCGGGTAATGATGCGGTCGGTAACCTCCTGCTGGCTGGGTCCATTCCACGGCAGCGTTTCGAACCACATGCGCACCACCTGATCGATACGCAGGCCCAGCGTATCCGGCAGTTCGCTACGGCGCGACAGATCAACATCCAGCGTGGCGAATACATCCATTTCCGCCTGATCCCATAAGGGTTCAGAATCAATCAGCAAACCGTCCATATCAAATATCGCGGCCAGTACAGGTCGGGTGTAGGTCATACAAGGCTCCATTTTCACATTTTGTCTTTAACATAGCATGAAGCTTTCCAGCAGGCATGGTGGGACTCACAGGATAAAATAATTAGCAGCGCTTTTTTCCAGGCGCTTTTCCCTGACAGCGGGTAGACTTACTGCCAGACAACAGGTGCAAGGAGAAACCATGACTTATCAACAGGCTGGCCGTGTTGCCATTATCAAACGCGTGGCTGGCTGGATTATTTTTCTACCGGCGCTGGTTTCCACGTTGGTATCGCTAATGAATTTTATGTTCACGCACAGCGAAAAGCGGCCCGGCATTGATGCGGTGCTGCTCGATTTTATTCACGTGATGATCGATATGATCCGTTTCAATACGCCGTTTCTTGGTTTTTTCTGGCGTAATTCGCCGGTGCCCGACTTTAATGCGGGTGGCAATATCGGTTTCTGGCTTATCTATATCCTGATTTTTGTGGGTCTGGCGCTGCAGGCATCGGGCGCACGTATGTGGCGTCAGTCGCGCCATATAAAAGAAGGGCTCGAAGATATGCTGATCCTGGAACAGGTAAAAGGTGAGGAAGGGCGCAGCCGACAGCAGCTGGAGGAAAAAATCGTGGTGCCACGGCACACTATTTTCCTGCAAATCTTCCCGCTCTATGTGTTGCCGATCGTTATCGCCCTGGCAGGCTACTTTGTACTGTCAGTAACCGGTTTTATCTGAACAGCGTAACGGGCCTGAACAATGATCGCTTCAGGCCCGATTTTTCTGTTGCTCATCCCGTTCCAGCAGCAGGCCCACCGCGCGCTGCGCCTCACTTAGCCAGGCACCGCCAAACACATTGGCGCGGTTGAGCAGGTAATAAAGCTGATAAACTGGCTGACGCTGTGGATAATCCTCCGGCAGCGGCCATTCCGACTGATAACCTGCCAGAATGTTTTCCGGAAAAGCAGGATAGCGGGAAAGCATCGCCAGATCGCATTCACGATCGCCCCAGTAGCAGGCGGGATCGTAGATCCACGGTCCGCTTTCGCTGCCCGCGCAGTTAGTGGGCCATAAATCGCCGTGCAACAGCGAGGGCTGAGGATGATGAGTCGCCAGTGCGCGCTGAACGCAATCGATAATCAACTCGGTATTACCGTACAAAATGCCTTTCTCCGCCGCCAGCTGGAGCTGCCAGCCTATCCGCTGCTCGGAAAAGAAGCGCGACCAGCGACGCACCCAGACATTGGGCTGAGGCGTAGTGGTAATATTATTGTCGAAATCAAGACCGAAATGGGGCTGTTCGCTCCACTGATGCAGGCGGGCAAGCTGCTGCCCCAGCTGAAAGGCGCTGGCTTCATCCAGCGAACGCGGCTCAATATATTCCAGAAGCAGAAAACTGTAATCGCGATCGCTACCGATGCCATACACTTTCGGCACGCGTACCGTCTGGCTGCGTGCCAGCAGCGCCAGCTGATCCGCTTCGGCGGTAAAGGCGCTCAGCATCTCCTGCGTATTGCACTTCATAAAGAGTTGATGTTCGCCATAGCGAATTTGCCAGGCAGCATGAACTTCACCGGCAGGCAGCTCCGTGCGCTGGGTAATTTCCGCATGTCCTAATTGTTCATTCAACAGACGACTTATGGCTGACCACATGGGGTTATCCTCATTCTCGCTGTGTAATGACAGAGCATAAAATCGGCGCCAACGCGCGGCTCGCTCTTCAGGCGTTAAGGGCGGTTCTGCTGGATATAATCCACAAAGGTTTGTACCTCCACCTCCGGCTCACTCTCCAGCGCGACTTCGCCGAGGCTGATGGCTTGCTGACGGATCTCATCAGCGCTTTTAGCGCTGACGATGCCGTAACTGTTGGTACCCAGCTCGTGCGTATGGCCCTCATCATCCTGCAGAGTAGCGCTAAAACCGCTGTTAGTCATCGCGCTGTTGAGTTCAAGACCGGCAGCCAGCCCCTTGTCCTGGTAACGAAAGGTAACAACATACCGGGTCACACTTGATGGGCTCATATTCACCTCGTTGTTCCCGAAAGAATTTTCAGCTTAGACCATCACTGCCAAAGCGGCGAATCAGTAACAAAACAGGTTTGATAATGCGATTAATTATCATTATTATCATGGCGCTAACCTTTTGAATAATAGTTGAACAGGCACCGTCTGTGACAAGGAGAACGATGTGCATCGCGCAATAAAATTTTCTGCCTCGGTTGTTATGCTGGCAGCTTCCGCATCGGCCGTAGCAACCACTTATCCCGTTACCCTGACTGATTTCGATGGGCAGAAAATCACCCTGGCTAAGGAGCCGCAGCGAATCGTGGTTCAGGACGGACGCGATATTCTTGCGCTGGCGCTGCTCGATCGCGCGGATCCTTTTCAGCGCGTCGTGGCCTGGAATAACCTGTTAAAGAAAAGCGACGGGCAAACCTGGCAACTGATGCTGGGCAAATGGCCGCAGGCTGAGCATATTACCGATATGGGCTTCAGCGATAAGGGTGAGGTAAATCTTGAAAGCGTTATCGCCCAGCGGCCAGATTTAATGATTGCACAGCTGCGCTCAAAACCGTCGTTAACCCAGACCGGCGTGCTGGCAAAGCTTAAGCAGTTGAATATTCCGGTGCTGTTTATCGATACCTTTAAAAACCCGGTAAAGGATGCGCCAGCCAGCGTAACGCTGTTGGGTGAGGCGCTTAATCGCGAGCAGGAAGCGCAGCAGTACACCGATTTTTATCAGCAGCACTACCAGGCAATTCAGGATAAGGTGCGGACGGTTTCCCCGAAACCGCGCGTCTTTATTGAAGCCAAAGCCGGGCTGGCCGGGCTGGAATCGTGCTGCTTTACCCACGGCCATGTTGGCTGGGGTTCTATGGTGGAAGCGGTCGGCGCGACCAATATTGGCTCAGAGCTGCTGCCGGGTGCAACTGGCGAGGTATCGCTGGAGAAGGTGATCGCCATGAAACCGGACGCCTATATCGTGTCGGGTTCACAGTGGGCAAGCAAAAATAATGCGGCCGTGCCGTTCGGCTATGGCGTAACGCAGCAGCAGGTTGATGTGGCATTTAATAAAATGAAACAGCGCCCGGGCTTTGCACAGTTACAGCCAGTGAAAGAAGGGCATTTTTATGGCGTTTATCATAATTTCTATAATCACCCATGGAATATTGTGGGTATTGAATATCTGGCGAAATTTATTTATCCACAGGCATTCGCTCAGCTTGATCCTGCCAACAGCTGGCATGAAATCGTCACGCGTTTTACTACCATCCCGGAAGGCCAGGGCGTATTAGGCTCGGCGGCTCCACAAAAGTAACTGCGGTTTTAAGCACGCTTTTCGGCGTGCTTTTCTTTGATAACAAAGGGAAATAAATATTTTTCCAGCCGTGCTGCGTTTCGCCTGATTACCCTTTATAATGCGCGCCGTTAATAAGAAAATTCCAATTCATGACATCTTTTCCTTTGGATGCTTAGGTATTCACGCTGTTTAACGCCTGTTTACAATATTTACGGTAAGTGACGTTGATTGCAGCGTAAAACCCTTCAGACTCTCCCTTTTTTAAACTGTCGTACGGATCACAATAAATGAATTTGCTTAATAAGTTTTCTGCTGCGCTATTACTTTCTGCGGGCGCTTTCTGTCATCAGGCCATGGCTGATAACACCGTATTTACCGTTATGGATGACCCCTCTACCGCTAAAAAAACCTTTGAAGGCAATGCGGCGGCGGGTTATTTAGCACAGACGGGAAACACCAAAAGTTCTTCATTAACCGCACAGACCAATATGACTTGGTATCAGCCGAATACCGCGTACAGCCTGTGGGGCAACGCAGCCAACACGTCTTCTAACGATGAGCGTTCTTCCGAAACCTATCAGGTAGGTGGACGTACACGTTATAACATGACCGACCATGACTATCTGTTCGGTCAGGCCAGCTGGCTTAGCGATCGTTTTAACGGCTATGATTCGCGTGATGTGCTGGCTGCCGGTTACGGTCGTCAAATCCTGAACGGCCCGGTGCATTCGCTGCGTGTGGAATTCGGTCCGGGCGTACGCTATGACGATTTCCATGACGGCGGACATGAAACGCAGGGACTGGGCTACGGTGCGATGAGCTATCAGTGGCAGATGACCGATACCACTAAGTTTATTCAGGGTGCCTCGGTGTTGAGCAGCTTTAATGACAACACCACGGTTAACTCTGAGACCGGCCTGCAGGTAGCAATTAACGCGCACTTTGCACTGAAGGTGACCTATAACGTGACCTGGAATAACAATCCGCCAGAGTCTGCGCCGGATCATACCGATACCAAAACGCAGGTTCTGCTCTCCTACGCGATGTAAAACCGGTTTTACTGCGTGTGATAACAAAGGGCTGCCAGAGGCAGCCCTTAAATATTCTCAGGCATGGCTGTCTTTACCGGTAAAGGCGCTGATGGGTTTGTCCGGTACCGGTTGCTCCATCGCGGTAGCGAACGCCTTTAAGCCGGCGACCAGCGGCATCACCGCATGCCACAGGCTCTCATCGTGCAGCAACTTCCAGGTGCCGCTGACGCCGGGTGCAACCTCATGGTGCTGTTGGGTTTCAGCGTGCTGGTTCACTGCGTTTAAGGCTGATTTCACCGCGTAAACCGTTTTATGAAACTGCCCTGGCGGAATATCAGACAGCGCCATCAGCAATACTGAAAGGTTTTGCATCGCATTCTGCGAGCCCGGTTTGTTTAATCCCTCTACCAGAACTTTGGCAATCTGCGTGTTGGCTGAAACCATATCGTTGGCCAGACGCAAAAAACCGTGATGGTGCAGGCTGTGCAGTAGCTCATGCAACGCATCGTGTGCATCAGGTTCGGTTTTGGGTGGCGGGACATCATAATTTATCGGTTCAGCCATTAAAATTTCTCCGGATGTTGGGTGTGTTCAGGGGGAAGGGTATAACCCTCTTGCTGCCATTTGATTTCGATCGGCAGTCGGGTTTGCGGCGTGCGGCTGCCGTAGCGGAAGTTTTGATGCGGCAACGGCTCGGCCAGCGGTGGGTGCGCCAGCTTAACCATTTTTACCGCAATCTCTTTATAGGCCGGAGTGTTTACATCTGGATCGTGGTGGTCGCCGGTCAGACCATTAACGCCCGGCTTGCCATGGTGGATCGGCATAAACAGCACGTTGCCCGCGACACGATCGCTGACAATCACCGGCACCTCAATTGCGTTACGGCGCGATGCGATGCTCACCCAGTCGCCCTGCTGGAGTTGGCGCGCCTCGGCCAGCTGTGGACTGATCTCCACAAAGCCGTTTGGCGAAAGCGAAAACATACGGTCGCCGCGTCCGGTCTGGTTGGTGGACTGAAAATGCTCCAGCATCCGGCCATTGTTTAACCAGAGATCGTATTCGTCATCTGGCGCCTCCTGCGGCGGCTGCCAGTGAATGGGATAGAGTACCGCTTTGCCGTCGGGAAATTTAAAACCGTCGGTATAGAGCAGCGGGGTGCTGCTGCCGTCCGGCTTCACCGGCCACAGCTGAGACCGCCAGCCGCTGAGCTGCTGATAATCCACCCCAGCGAAGATATCGGCGATGCGTGCGGCTTCGGCCATGATCTCACCCGGATGGGTATAATTCCAGGGATAACCCAGCCGGGCGGCGAGATCGGTAAGAATACGCCAGTCGGGCAGGCTGTCGCCCAGCGGCGGCATCACCTCGTAAAAACGCTGGATGCGGCGCTCGGTATTAACATAGGTTCCCTCTTTTTCTACGCTGGGGCAGCCCGGCAGCACCACATCGGCAAAGGCCGCGGTGCGGCTCATAAAGATATCCTGCACCACCATAAACTCCAGCTTACTGAACGCCTCATGCACCCTGGTGGAGTTTGCATCGGAAAAGGCGGTTTCCTCACCAATGATATACATCGCTTTTAACGCGCCCTGATGCGCGTGTTCGATCATTAAATAATTATCCGCTCCCGCCTGGTCTGAGAGCGTTTCTGGCGTAACGCCCCAGGCATGAGCCCACTTCTCCCGCACCGCAGGGTCGGTAACCTTTTCGTAGCCCGGATAAATATTGCTCAGACAGCCGAAGTCGCTGGCACCCTGCACATTATTATGTCCGCGCATCGGATAGCCGCCGGTGCCTGGCCGACCATAATTGCCGGTAACCAGCAGCAGGTTCGAGAGAGCGGTGCTGGTATCCGCGCCGTGGCTGTGCTGGGTAATGCCCATGGCCCACAGGATAGAGACCCGTTCCGCCTGGCCGATCATTTCCGCCGCGCTAATCATCTCTTCAACGCTCAGGCCGGTCTGCTCGCTGACCTCGTTCAGGGTAAAAGGCGCCAGCGAGGCGCGGTACTCCTCCAGCTGGTTGACCTTTCCGGCAAGAAACGCCGCATCAGCATAGTTATGTTCAAACATATAACGGGACATGGCCGAGGCCCACAGGCTGTCGCTGCCGGGTTTGATGCGCAGGTACAGATCGGCACGCTCGGCCATTTCATGTTTGCGCGGATCCACCACCAGCAGTTTTTGTCTGTGATGTTTTTGCGCGGCCTTGATGCGCGAGGCGATAACCGGATGGTTTTCCGCCAGGTTGCTGCCGACAATCACGATTAAATCAGCTTTTTGCAGATCCTCTATCGTGCCTGCGTCGCCGCCATAACCCACGGTGCGGAACAGTCCTTCGGTCGCCGGGTTCTGGCAGTAACGCGAAGAGTTATCGACATTGTTGGTGCCAAAAATCAGGCGGGCAATTTTCTGCGTCAGGTAAGCTTCTTCATTACTGCCTTTGCTGGAACCGATAAACCCGATACTGTCGCCGCCGTGCTGCGTGGCGATGGTTTTGAGCCGTTGTGCGACGAGATCCAGCGCCTCATCCCAGCTGGCCGGACGAAAGCGCCCGTTTTCACGGATCAGCGGTGTGGTCAGTCGTTGCGGACTGTTCACGAAATCCCAGCCAAATTTGCCTTTCAGGCAGGTTGAAATGCCGTTTACCGGCGCATCCGCCACCGGCTGAACTTTCAGGATATGGCGATCGCGCGTCCACATTTCGAAGCTGCAGCCGACGCCGCAATAGGTGCAGACGGTTTTGGTTTTTTTGATCTCTTTCTGCCGCATCGCCATATCTATCAGCGAAACGCCGGTAACAGGCTGCGCGCCAATGGTGTTTTCCAGCGACTTCACTAACTCAATCATGGGGCGTTTGAGATCTTCCGGCATTGCGGTAAAAGGCCCGGCGTCAGGCTGCATGGTTTTTTCCAGCAGTGCGTTACAGGGACAAACGGTAACGCAGTGGCCGCAGCTGACGCAGCTGGATCCAGCAATTTCGGTGCCGCCATCCCACAATACGCGCGGATGTTCCGCACCGTAGTCAATAGAGAGCGTTTCATTGACCTCAACGTTCTGACACGCCTCTACACAGCGCCCACACAGAATGCACTGATCGGGATCATAGGTGTAGAAAGGGTTACTTTCATCTTTGAGATAAGGTTTACGTTGATAGGGATAGTACTGAATAGGGATACGCATATCGGCGACGGTATTATGCAGCGTGCAGTCGCCGGTATTGTGTTCGCACAGGGTACAGTAGAGTTCGTGACGCGCCAGCAGTCGATCCATGCCTTCTTCCTGCGCGGCTTTCGCTTCAGGCTGATGGCTGGAAATCTCCATGCCATCCCAGGTTCGCAACGTACAGCCGCGCACCAGCTCACCCTGATATTCAACCCAGCAGACATCGCACGATTGCAGCGGAGGCAGGGCAGGGTGATAACAGACGTGCGGCAAGATTTTTTCCTGGGCTTGTAAAAAATCAATCAGAGGCTGGTCAGCTTCACCGCTCAGGTATTCGCCGTTGTAAATAATGGTGCAGGTGTTCTGGCTCATCAGGCGCTCTCATAAGGCAATGCATCATGACCACTTCCTGTGTGCTTTCCCTGTTTTCGTAAAGTTATGTCATTGAAGGTAGACCCTGACGCTATTCCCGGCAAAAGGGCTGTGATAAAAAACCTGATTTCAAATGATAAAAATTATTTCAAACAGTGGCGCGCCTGCGGTTGCTGCCTACGCTTTAAAGTAAGGCTGGCTAAAGCGGGAGGGCCTTATCATGAGTGAAGTTATGTCATTACTGTCCGGGGGCTGGAGTTGGATACTGGGAGGGCTGGCGCTTATTGCCGGGCTTGCCGGCTCTTACTTTGGTGGAAAAAAAATTGGCAAGACGCAAGAGAAGGCTCGCGGGGATGTGGCAGCGGCAGAGCTGCAAACCCAACAGGCTGAGGCGATTGCAAAAAAACAGGCGGATAATATTAAGGTGGCTAAGCATGTGGAAACGTCTAACGCTACTGTCAGTGACGCTGCTGCTCGTGACAAGCTGCACCGGTCGAAGTACAACGTCGATGATTGACCGCGCCAGCGTCGATTCATCCTGTACGTTATTTCAGCCTATCTATACGCATGGCAAAGATGCCGAGGTGATGGACGTTCGCACGATACGCGCGATCAATACGCATAATGAGCTGTGGGACAGGCTCTGCAGTGAAGAAAAACAGTAAGGAGAACCTTTTCCTGAATGTGCTAACGGCCCGCTGATGCGGGCCGCTTTCTTTTGTAGGTCACGGCAAACACCTGTTTAACATCATCCCTTTAGCGTGTAAGATGTCCGCTCTTCAACTCTTACCCGGCCGGGCACTTCTGCATCTTGTCCCTGGCTGCGTACCAAATTAACAACTGTGGGTTAGTTTTGGCCGGTAATCCGTTGAAAATTAACTTCTAACCAATGTTTGCATGTAATCTTTCGTGTGGGTTACCACTGCAATTAAGGATATGAAATGCCTGTAATTACCCTTCCTGACGGCAGTCAGCGCAGCTTTGACCGACCTGTTAGCGTGATGGATATTGCGCAAGATATCGGTCCAGGGCTGGCAAAAGCCTGTATCGCCGGTCGCGTTAATGGCGAACTGGTGGATGCGGTTGATCCAATCGCCGAAGATGCCAGCGTTGCTATTATCACCGCTAAAGATGACGCAGGTCTGGAGATTATCCGCCACTCCTGCGCGCATCTGCTAGGTCACGCCATGAAACAGCTCTGGCCCAACGCGAAAATGGCTATCGGTCCGGTTATTGATAACGGTTTCTATTACGATGTCGACCTCGATCATACTCTGACGCAGGAAGATCTCGATCGGCTGGAAAAGCGCATGCATGAGCTGGCCGAAACGAACTATGACGTCGTTAAGAAAAAAGTCAGCTGGCAGGAAGCGCGTGACGTCTTTGCCGCACGCGGTGAAAACTATAAAACCACCATTCTTGATGAGAATATCAGCCATGACGATCGTCCTGGTCTGTATCACCATGAAGAATATGTCGATATGTGCCGTGGGCCGCACGTGCCTAATATGCGTTTCTGCCATCACTTTAAACTGCAGAAAATTGCGGGCGCTTACTGGCGTGGCGACAGCAGCAATAAAATGCTGCAGCGTATTTATGGCACCGCATGGGCGGATAAAAAGCAGCTGAACGCTTATCTGCAGCGTCTGGAAGAGGCGGCCAAGCGTGACCATCGTAAGATCGGTAAGCAGCTTGATCTCTATCATATGCAGGAAGAAGCGCCGGGTATGGTATTCTGGCACAACGATGGCTGGACTATCTTCCGTGAGCTTGAAACTTTTGTTCGCAGTAAGCTGAAAGAGTACCAGTACCAGGAAGTTAAAGGTCCGTTCATGATGGACCGCGTCCTGTGGGAAAAAACCGGCCACTGGGAAAACTATAAAGAAGCGATGTTTACCACCGCTTCTGAGAACCGTGAATACTGCATTAAGCCGATGAATTGTCCCGGCCACGTGCAGATTTTCAATCAGGGTCTAAAATCATACCGCGACCTGCCATTACGTATGGCGGAGTTCGGCAGCTGCCACCGTAACGAGCCTTCCGGCGCGTTGCATGGTCTGATGCGTGTGCGCGGCTTTACCCAGGACGACGCCCATATCTTCTGTACGGAAGAGCAGGTGCGTGCTGAGGTTAACAGCTGCATTAAGATGGTGTACGACATGTACAGCACCTTCGGTTTTGAAAAAATCGTGGTGAAGCTGTCTACCCGTCCGGAAAAACGCATCGGCAGCGATGAATTATGGGATCGTGCTGAAACGGATCTGGCTGCGGCGCTGGAAGAGAACGCGATTCCGTTCGAATACCAGCCGGGCGAGGGCGCATTCTACGGTCCTAAAATTGAATTCACCCTGCATGACTGCCTGGATCGTCCATGGCAGTGTGGTACCGTACAGCTCGATTTCTCATTGCCGAGCCGTCTGAGTGCCTCTTATGTAGGTGAAAATAACGAACGACAGGTGCCGGTGATGATTCACCGTGCTATTCTGGGTTCAATGGAACGCTTTATCGGTATTCTCACTGAAGAATACGCCGGTTTTTATCCAACCTGGCTGGCACCGGTACAAGCGGTGGTGATGAATATCACCGACGGGCAGTCTGATTATGTCAACGAATTAACGCGAAAATTACAGAATGCGGGCATTCGTGTAAAAGCAGACTTGAGAAACGAGAAGATTGGCTTTAAAATCCGCGAGCACACATTGCGTCGCGTCCCTTATATGTTGGTTTGCGGTGATAAAGAGGTAGAAGCCGGTAAAGTGGCTGTACGTACCCGCCGCGGTAAAGACCTTGGGTCCATGGACGTGGATGTGCTGATCGAGAAGCTGCAGCAAGAAATACGCAGCCGCAATCTTCATCAATTGGAGGAATAAGGTATTAAAGGCGGAAAACGAGTTCAACCGACGCGTCCCAATCGTATTAACGGTGAAATCCGTGCTACCGAGGTGCGTCTGACTGGCGTCGAAGGCGAGCAGCTTGGTATTGTTAGTTTACGCGAAGCTATTGAAAAAGCTGAAGAAGCAGGTGTTGATTTAGTTGAAATCAGCCCTAACGCCGAACCGCCGGTTTGTCGTATAATGGATTACGGCAAGTTCCTCTATGAAAAGAGTAAGTCTTCTAAGGAACAGAAGAAGAAGCAGAAAGTTATCCAGGTGAAGGAAATTAAATTCCGCCCTGGTACCGATGAAGGCGACTATCAGGTCAAACTACGCAACCTGATTCGTTTTCTGGAAGAAGGCGATAAAGCCAAAATCACCCTGCGTTTTCGCGGTCGTGAGATGGCGCACCAACAGATCGGTATGGAAGTGCTTAACCGCGTGAAAGAAGATCTGAGTGAACTGGCAGTAGTTGAATCTTTCCCTTCGAAGATTGAAGGCCGCCAGATGATCATGGTGCTCGCACCCAAGAAGAAACAGTAGGCTTTCAAGTAATAATGTCGCGCAGCGTTCGCGCTGTGCGATTTTATTCGCCTGTCTGGTTCATTTTATTAACAATGCGAAGTGGATATTTTATAAATGCCTAAGATTAAAACTGTCCGTGGCGCGGCTAAACGCTTTAAAAAAACCGGTAAAGGTGGCTTTAAGCACAAGCACGCGAACCTGCGTCATATCCTGACCAAAAAATCAACCAAGCGTAAACGTCACCTGCGCCCGAAAGCCATGGTGTCTAAAGGCGATCTGGGTCTGGTTATTGCCTGCCTGCCGTACGCATAAGTTAATTTTTTCAATCAGAATATAGAACAGGAGAGCTCAAATGGCTCGTGTAAAACGTGGTGTAATTGCTCGCGCACGTCACAAAAAAATCTTAAAACAAGCTAAAGGCTACTACGGTGCACGTTCACGTGTTTACCGCGTTGCCTTCCAGGCTGTTATCAAAGCTGGTCAGTATGCTTACCGCGACCGTCGTCAGCGTAAGCGTCAGTTCCGTCAGCTGTGGATTGCGCGTATCAACGCTGCAGCGCGTCAGAACGGTATCTCTTACAGCCGTTTCATCAATGGCCTGAAAAAAGCGTCCATTGAAATTGACCGTAAAATCCTGGCCGACATCGCCGTATTCGACAAAGTGGCTTTCACTGCACTGGTTGAAAAAGCGAAATCAGCTCTGGCGTAAGTCAGATGGAAGAGGGAGCGTGCTCCCTCTTTTATTTTATGTAACCGTAGCAAAAGATTGACTTTTCCGCCTGCTGGCATTTCAATAGAGCCGTCTAACGCAAGCGACAAGGTAAACCAAGCATGCACGCTATTTTTCGTTTCTTTTTTTACTTTAGCACCTGAATTTTGGGGGCTTGTGCGCGAAAAAAGAAACGAAAAATCGCACTGAAAGCCTCCCTCGTGGAGGCTTTTTTATTTTCCGCGAACTGATATGGACTTCTGGTCCCCACCTGAAACAGCCCGGCCTTAGGCTGGAAGAAGAGGAAACAATGTCCCATCTCGCAGAGCTGGTTGCCAACGCCAGGGCAGCCATTGAACATGCGCAGGATGTTGCGGCGTTAGATAACGTCCGCGTCGAATATCTGGGCAAAAAAGGGCATCTGACCCTGCAGATGACCACCCTGCGCGAACTGCCGGCCGAAGAGCGTCCTGCGGCAGGCGCGGTGATTAACGAAGCCAAACAGCAGGTGCAGGAAGCGCTTAACGTGCGTAAAGACGCGCTGGAATCCGCCGCGCTAAACGCGCGTCTGGCTGCAGAAACCATCGATGTTTCCCTGCCCGGACGTCGGGTAGAAAACGGTGGCCTGCATCCGGTAACCCGTACCATCAATCGCATTGAAGACTTTTTTGGCGAGCTGGGTTTTGCTGTAGTTACCGGACCGGAAATCGAAGATGATTATCATAACTTCGATGCGCTGAACATTCCGGGTCACCACCCGGCCCGCGCCGATCATGACACCTTCTGGTTTGACGCCACGCGCCTGCTGCGTACCCAGACTTCTGGCGTACAGATCCGCACCATGAAAAACCAGCAGCCGCCGATTCGCATTATCGCGCCGGGCCGCGTTTACCGTAACGACTACGACCAAACGCATACGCCGATGTTCCATCAGATGGAAGGCCTGATTGTCGATAAAGATATCAGCTTCACCAATCTGAAGGGCACGCTGCACGATTTCTTGCGTAACTTCTTTGAAGAAGATTTGCAGATCCGCTTCCGTCCTTCCTATTTCCCGTTCACCGAGCCATCTGCGGAAGTGGATGTCATGGGTAAAAACGGCAAATGGCTGGAAGTGCTGGGCTGCGGCATGGTGCATCCAAACGTGCTGCGCAATGTCGGCATCGATCCGGAAGTCTATTCTGGCTTCGCTTTCGGCATGGGTATGGAACGTCTGACCATGCTGCGTTATGGCGTGACCGATCTGCGCGCTTTCTTCGAAAACGATCTTCGTTTCCTCAAACAGTTTAAATAAGGGCAGGTTATCCAATGAAATTCAGTGAACTCTGGTTACGCGAATGGGTAAATCCGGCTCTTGACAGTGCGGCCCTGGCGGAACAAATCACCATGGCTGGTCTGGAAGTTGACGGCATTGAGCCGGTCGCCGGCGCTTTCCATGGCGTAGTGGTTGGCGAAGTGGTCGAATGCGGTCAGCATCCGAACGCCGATAAACTGCGCGTAACCAAGGTCAACGTCGGCGGCGATCGCCTGCTGGATATCGTCTGCGGTGCGCCAAACTGCCGTCAGGGGCTGAAAGTGGCCGTGGCCACCGTCGGGGCCGTGCTGCCGGGCGATTTTAAAATCAAAGCGGCGAAACTGCGCGGTGAGCCGTCGGAGGGCATGCTCTGTTCTTTCTCTGAGCTGGGCATCAGCGATGATCACAACGGCATTATCGAACTGCCTGCGGACGCGCCGATTGGCACCGATATCCGTGAATATCTGCAGCTGAACGATAACAGCATCGAAATCAGTATCACGCCAAACCGTGCCGACTGCTTTGGCATTATCGGTATCGCACGTGACGTCGCGGTGCTAAATAGCCTGCCGCTCAACGCGCCGGAAATGGTTGCGGTGCCAGCGACCATCAGCGATACGCTGCCGATTCGCGTAGACGCCACCGATGCCTGTCCGCGCTATCTGAGCCGGGTGGTCAAAAATATCAATGTGAAGGCGGCCACGCCGTTGTGGATGAAAGAGAAGCTGCGTCGCTGCGGCATCCGCTCTATCGATCCGGTGGTAGACGTGACCAACTATGTGCTGCTGGAGCTGGGTCAGCCGATGCACGCCTTCGATCTGGATTGCATTGATGGCGGCATTGTGGTGCGCATGGCGCAGCAGGATGAAGCGCTGACGCTGCTTGATGGCAATGAAGTGAAGCTGAACAGCGACACGCTGGTGATTGCTGACCATCATAAACCGCTGGCAATGGGTGGCATCTTTGGCGGCGAGCATTCAGGCGTGAATGAAGAGACCACAAACGTGCTGCTGGAATGCGCCTGGTTTGCGCCGCTGGCGATTGCCGGCCGCGCACGTCGCCACGGTTTGCATACCGATGCCTCCCATCGCTATGAGCGCGGCGTCGATCCGACCCTGCAGCAACAGGCAATGGAGCGCGCGACGCGCCTGCTGCTGGATATTTGCGGCGGTGAAGCGGGCCCGGTTGTGGATACCAGCGCGCAGGATAAGCTGCCGGTACGCGCCACCATCACGCTGCGTCGTGAGAAGCTGGATCGACTGATTGGTCATCCTATTGCCGATGCGCAGGTTACCGATATTCTGCAGCGTCTGGGCTGTGAAGTAAGCGTAAGCGAAGGCGAATGGCGCGCGATAGCACCGGGCTGGCGCTTTGATATGGCGATTGAAGAAGATCTGGTTGAAGAAGTCGCGCGCGTTTACGGCTATAACAACATCCCGGACGTGCCGGTTAAAGCCTCGCTGGTGATGACGCAGCATCGTGAAGCGTCGCTGTCGCTAAGGCGCGTAAAAAATCTGCTGGTGGATAAAGGTTACCAGGAAGCCATTACCTACAGCTTTGTCGATCCCAAAGTGCAGGCTCTGCTGCACCCTGGCGAAGAAGCGCTGCTCCTGCCCAGCCCCATCTCCAGTGATATGTCTGCGATGCGTCTCTCGTTGTGGACCGGTCTGCTCTCTGCCGTGGTCTATAACCAGAACCGCCAGCAGAGCCGTGTACGCCTGTTTGAAAGCGGATTACGCTTTGTGCCAGATACTCAAGCAGATTTAGGTATCCGCCAGGATGTTATGCTGGCTGGCGTACTGAGCGGTAACCGCTACGAAGAGCATTGGGACCTGGCGCGTCAGACCGTCGACTTCTATGATTTAAAAGGTGATTTGGAATCGGTACTGGAACTGACCGGTAAACTGGATGCCATTGAATTTCGTGCCGAAGCTAATCCGGCCCTGCATCCGGGGCAAAGCGCAGCGATCTATTTACAGGGTGAACGCATCGGATTTATCGGTGTGGTGCATCCGGAGCTGGAACGCAAGCTGGATCTCAATGGCCGCACCTTAGTGTTTGAACTGCTTTGGAATAAGGTTGCAGACCGCGTCCTGCCTGATGCGCGCGAGATTTCGCGCTTTCCGGCAAACCGTCGCGATATCGCCGTTGTGGTGGCTGAAACGGTTCCCGCAGCAGATATCATTGCGGAGTGTAAGAAAGTTGGCGCAAATCAGATAGTTGGCGTAAACTTGTTTGACGTGTACCGTGGTAAGGGTGTAAACGAAGGTTTTAAGAGCCTTGCGATAAGCCTGATTTTGCAAGATACCAGCCGGACACTCGAAGAAGACGAGATTGCCGCAACCGTCGCCAACTGCGTTGCGGCATTAAAAGAGCGATTCCAGGCAACCTTGAGGGATTGAACCTATGGCGCTTACAAAAGCTGATATGTCGGAATACCTGTTTGAAAAGCTGGGGCTGAGTAAACGGGATGCCAAAGAGCTGGTTGAACTGTTTTTTGAAGAGGTAAGAAGAGCTTTGGAAAACGGCGAGCAGGTCAAACTGTCTGGATTTGGCAATTTTGATCTTCGCGATAAAAATCAACGGCCGGGGCGTAACCCGAAAACCGGTGAAGATATCCCTATCACCGCGCGTCGTGTGGTGACATTTCGTCCTGGACAAAAGCTGAAAAGCCGCGTCGAGAACGCTTCCCCTAAAAACAGCTGATCTGTCAGTACCATAAAGGCCGCCTCGTGCGGCCTTTTTTATGGGTGTTTTACCGGCTGCTTCATCAGCACGGATTTTCCGCCTTTTCCATAAAGTCACCACAATGTAAGGAATGCGTAAGGCGCGGGAAAATAAGCCGAAAATCGGCTCAGGCTGATAGTGACAGCTGCCTGATCACAGGTATAAACAGGGGATGAAACATGATGAGGTTACCCCGATGAACATAAAAAAATTACTTCCAGGTATCGTGCTGAGCATCGTGGCGGCGCTGCCCGTTGTCGCCAGCGCTGACGTTTCGTTTGATCTGACACCTGCTGGCGTAACGATCCATATTGGCGATCGCGATCATCGAGGCTACTACTGGGATGGTTATGACTGGCGAGCTCCAAAATGGTGGCAGGAGCATCATGGACGTCATATTGGCGAGAAGGGGCCGCGCGGCTACTGGAATGGCAACGGGTGGCAGCCACATCGACCTGAAGCGCATCAGCAGCAACCCGTGCGTAAAAAGCCGGTTACGCATCATCAGGAACCGGCACGCGATCGCCCGACGGCGCACCGTGACGCATCCGGTAGCGATCGACTGGCCGCAGATCAGCAGGCTCATGGCGCAGCAGGCCATCGTCCCGATTTCCAGCCGCACGGTTAAGCACATTATGCCGGACGACTGTGTCCGGCTTTTCTTATTCCTTTCTTTTTCTGCCTTAGCCACTACAATCAAATCTCTGTTTTCCTTATAAAACTATAGCTATGTCGCTGCTAACTGAACTCTCCCGTCAGGCGGATCGTCGCGCTTATCGCTGGCTGGTCTGGCTGAGCGCTATGCTGCTGGGCGTTACGCTGGTAAGCCTGTGCGCGGGAGAGACGTGGATTCTGCCTGACCGCTGGCTAAGCGAGGAGGGCAAGCTGTTTGTCTGGCAACTGCGTCTGCCGCGCACGCTGAGTGTGTTGCTGGTTGGCGCCTCACTGGCAACGGCGGGGTGCGTAATGCAGGCGCTGTTTGAAAATCCGCTGGCGGAACCTGGCCTGCTTGGCGTATCAAACGGCGCGGGGCTCGGCCTTGTGCTGTGTGTGCTGCTGGGAAATGGCGATTTCTGGGCGTTCAGCCTGGCAGCCATTGCCGGTGCGCTGCTGGTCACGCTGATCCTGCTGCGTTTTGCCCGTCGTCATCTTTCTAACAGCCGACTGCTGTTAGCGGGCATTGCGCTGGGGATTATCTGTAGTGCGGCGATGACCTGGGTGGTTTATTTCAGCAGTAATCTCGATCTGCGACAGCTGATGTACTGGATGATGGGCGGCTTTAGCGGCATTGACTGGCGCTACCGCTGGCTGATGCTGGCGCTGCTGCCGGTGCTGATCTGGCTGAGTGGGCAGGCGAAAATTCTGAATCTACTGGCACTGGGCGAAACCAGCGCCCGTCAGCTTGGCCTGTCACTTTATCTCTGGCGCAACCTGCTGGTGGTGGCGATTGGCTGGTTGGTTGGTGTTAGCGTAGCGCTGGCCGGGGCAATTGGCTTTATTGGGCTGGTGGTGCCGCATTTGCTGCGGCTGAACGGGCTCACCGATCATCGTATGCTGCTGCCCGCCAGCGCACTGGCCGGGGCCGCCGTATTGCTTGCTGCCGATATCATTGCCAGACTGATACTTACCGCAGCGGAATTGCCCATTGGCGTTGTCACCGCTACGCTGGGGGCGCCGCTGTTTATTTGGTTATTACTCACTCAGCACCGTTAAGGGCTGTACCACACACCGAAACAGGAAACGCGCATGAGCATTTATGATACTGAACTGGTTATGCTGGATGGTAAACGCACCACGCTGGGACAATGGAAAGGCGATGTACTGCTGATAGTTAACGTCGCTTCTCAGTGTGGACTGACGCCACAGTATAAAGAGCTGGAGAACCTGCAGCGCGCCTGGAATAAGTCCGGCTTTAACGTGCTCGGTTTTCCGTGCAACGCCTTTCTTGGTCAGGAGCCAGGCAGTAATGAAGAGATCAGGGAGTTTTGCGACACCAACTACGGTATCAGCTTCCCGATGTTCAGCAAGATCGAAGTGAACGGTCCTGAGCGTCATCCGCTGTATCAGCAACTGATCGCCGCCTGCCCTGAAGCGGTCGAGCCAGAAAACAGCGGCTTCTATGAGCGTATGGCAAGTAAAGGACGTGCGCCGAAAGAAAAGGGCGATATTTTATGGAATTTTGAAAAGTTCCTCGTGGGGCGCAACGGTGAAGTGGTACAGCGTTTCGCGCCGGATATGACGCCGGAAGATCCTATTGTGATGGAAAGCATCAAGCTCGCGCTGGCAAAATAATGTTGTTGTCCATTGAGCAGGCGACCGTCCCGGGACGCCTGCAGGCTTTTAGTGCCCAGGTGAAAAGCGGCGATCTGGTTCATCTGCTTGGTCCCAATGGTGCCGGTAAAAGCTCCTTGTTAGCGCGTCTGGCCGGGCTGTTACCAGGCGCAGGCGTGGTGCGTCTTATCGGTAGGCCGCTGGAGGGGTGGCCGCGGGCGGCGCTGGCGAGACGGCGTGCCTGGCTACCACAGCAGCAGCAACAGTTGGGGCAGATGGCGGTTTTCCACTATTTACAGCAACATCTGATCGGGGCAAAACCCGGTCAGGATATGCTGCTGTCACGTCTGCTGGCTGCTTTTCAACTGCATGATAAGCTTACGCGTTCGTTAAGCCAGCTTTCCGGCGGTGAATGGCAGCGCGTCAGGCTTATGGCGGTATTGCTACAGGTTTGGCCGTGCGTCGCGCAGCCGGCAACGCTGCTGCTACTGGATGAGCCTTACGCCGGTCTGGACGTGGTGCAGCAGCAGGCGCTGGATCGCGAGTTAACCGCTTTTTGCGAGGCGGGCGGCGCGGTGATCACCAGCGGTCACGATGTTAACCATAGCCTGCGTCATGCGCGCGACGTATGGCTGATGCAACAGGGTAAAGTTATCCGCCAGGGACGGGCTGAGGCGGTCCTGCAGCCTGATACGCTGCGTATGCTGTATGGGCTGACGTTTCGTAAGCTACAGTCGGAAGGAGAAAGCTGGTTAGTGGCTGAAGAGGCGCGCTGAGAAGATTGCCAGCGTCAGGACTTACCGTTACAGTTAGCCCGGCTCCGCTCATACAGGATGGACTCAGGTTATGCGAATCGGTGTATTACTTTTGCTTAGTGTATTGCTTGTCGGCTGTAGTCATCATGCGCCACCGCCTAATGCGCGACTTTCTGATTCAGTTACCGTTATTGCCGAGCTGAACGATCAGCTAAGCCGCTGGCAGGGTACGCCCTATCGTTACGGTGGCCTGAGCCGCAGAGGTATCGACTGCTCTGGATTTGTTTATCTGACATTTCGCGATCGCTTTAATTTACAACTGCCGCGCAGTACACGCGACCAGAGCGATACAGGCACGCGCATCGATAAAGATCAGTTACTGCCGGGAGATTTGGTCTTTTTTAAGACTGGCCGTGGTGAGAATGGTCTGCACGTAGGCATTTATGACAGTGATAAAAGGTTTATCCATGCTTCTACCAGCAAAGGGGTAATCCGCTCTTCACTGGATAACAGTTACTGGCAAAAAGTATTTTGGCAGGCGCGAAGAATTTAAGATTAACCTGTTGAAAAAGCATCAATCGATTCAGAAAATGCTCATTTAATCAGCGCTTAAAATATGGAATGATATACCGGTAATGCAAATCGACAATGAATGAAATTTCAGCTTTACATAAGCAGTCTTTTTAATTGCTCAGTAAGTAAGATATTCCCGAAAACAACGAGAATGATCACTAAATCTTATTTATTTGGCTGATTCAGCGTAGAGAAACATAAGCGGTCATAAAGGTAAATTTGCGTTATATAGTTTAGTATCAGCAGTTTACTGCGTTAAAAGAAGCAGGGGCGGGCATTACTTATCATTAAATATACTATTGATTGTAATATTTCCTTGGTATAGGATGCGCGAATTGCCACTTTTTTATGGCTAAAAAAATGACAACAACAGTTTTTGCTGATTATTTTATTCATACAGCCTTCAACCCTGTTTATGCTTTAAATGGCCGATTACTTGCCGTAGATTTGCTATCCAGCTTTACACATACTTCTCTTAATGTTGTTGTGCCGCAGGATATTCTGTTACCTCAGTTCGACGGCGAACAGCGCTTGCAAACCTTACAAAAGCAGATCAGCGTTATTGAGCATTATCACGACTTTTTCCTGCGGAATAATGTTGCAGTAATTTTGAACGTGGATGAAGAGATGGTTGAAACCCTTTTATCCAGCGAGTTTTTGCTACGTAAATTGCGACCGCTGCAGGCGCTGGAATTAGGGCTGAGTGAGAGTTTTCCTAACTTCAGGGCGGGAAAAGATAATCCGTTATTAAGCAGCCTGAGCGATAATTTTAAATTAACCCTGACTAATTTTGGCTCAGGCAAAGCGCCTGCAAAAGCGGTTTACGATAATTTGTTTCATCGCATCCGGCTGGATAAATATTTTTTGCAGCAGACGCTGAAGCGCGCCTCATATCATTCCATGTTAAAGGCGATCGTTTATCAGGTAAGCGATCACTGCCAGCAATTTATCGTATCGGGCATTGACGATCTCACTACCCTGGAAAAAATCGCCCCATTCGCCTTTACCGGTATGCAGGGCGCGCTGTTCCCCCCGGTTCCAGACAGCGAGCTGGCCGCTCTGATGGAGCCGCCTCACGGCTTTTCTGACGGTCAATGCTGATAAACCCACGCGGTTTTCTGTTTACCACGGCATAACAGGGTTACACTTAAACTCTACTGCGGTAAACGGAGGCAGCATGGAGTTTAATAACACCTGGCATAACGAACTAAGCGGATTTTATACCGCGCTGAAGCCAACACCGCTGAAACAGGCCCGCCTGCTTTATCATAGCGAGGCGCTGGCGCGCGAGCTGGAACTGGATGAAAGCTGGTTCAACCAGGAAAATACCGGCGTCTGGAGCGGTGAAACGCTGTTACCTGGCATGCAACCGCTGGCGCAGGTCTATAGCGGCCATCAGTTTGGCGTCTGGGCCGGGCAGCTGGGCGATGGTCGCGGCATTCTGCTGGGCGAGCAGCAGCTGAGCGATGGCAGAAAATTTGACTGGCACCTAAAGGGAGCAGGCTTAACCCCATATTCACGTATGGGAGACGGGCGCGCTGTGTTACGTTCAACCGTGCGTGAGTTTCTCGCCTCTGAAGCCCTGCATCATTTAGGCATTCCCACCAGCCGGGCGCTGACCATTGTGACCAGCGATGATCCTGTTTACCGTGAAACCAAAGAGCGCGGGGCGATGCTGTTGCGCGTGGCAGAAAGCCATGCGCGCTTTGGTCATTTCGAACACTTCTTTTATCACGGCGAACCGGAAAAAGTACGCCAGCTGGCAGACTACCTCATCCATCATCACTGGCCGTCACTGGCGTCAGAGCCGGATCGCTATCTGCTGTGGTTTAGCGATGTGGTGGAGCGCACAGCACGCCTTATCGCCGCCTGGCAAAGCGTGGGCTTCGCTCATGGAGTGATGAATACCGATAATATGTCGATTCTGGGCCTGACGCTGGATTATGGGCCCTACGGTTTTCTGGATGACTATCAGCCTGGCTTTATTTGCAATCATTCGGATTATCAGGGACGTTACGCCTTTGATAATCAGCCGATGATCGGTTTATGGAATCTTAACCGGCTGGCGCATGCGCTGTCGGATCTGATGACTACCGAACAGCTTAAGCAGGCACTGAGTCTCTACGAGCCGGCATTAATGACGGCATGGGGCGAAAGAATGCGCGCGAAGCTGGGCTTTTTAACGCCGCAGGCGGAAGATAACGAGCTGTTGACCGGATTGCTGGCGTTAATGAGCCAGGAAGGGAGTGATTATACCCGCACCTTCCGTATGCTAAGCGAGACGCAGCAGCAGGAGAGCCGCTCACCGCTGCGTGACGAGTTTATCGATCGTGCCGCGTTTGACCAGTGGTATCAGCGCTATCAGCAGCGCTTATTAAAAGATGATTGCAGCGATGCTGAACGCCAGCAGCGAATGAAAGCGGCGAACCCGGCGGTTGTTTTACGTAACTATCTGGCGCAGCAGGCGATTGAAGGCGCGGAACGCGATGACATCACCATGCTGCGACATCTGCATCAGGCGTTGTGTAATCCGTTCAGCGATGCGCCGGAATATGCTGATTTAACCCGACGTCCGCCGGATGAAGGCAAGAAAATCTCGGTAAGCTGTTCCAGCTAACCGCAGGGCGTCAGCGGATCTGGTACGGAGGTTCACTGAACTCAGGGCGCGGTGAGTGCAGGCAGAAAAGTAAAGCGGCCCGCGTCATAGAGGGCGCGGGCCGGGGAGCTGTTTTGCGTGTTTACGCTCGGCCTGCACTCCCGGGGCCGGTGCCGATTTTTTAACTAAAAGCGGCTGTCGACTGCATCGGCGAGCTGTGCCAGGACCGCTTCGCTATCTTCCCAGCTAAGACAGGGATCGGTAATGGACTGACCATAAGTGAGTGGCTGTCCGCTTACCACTGGCTGATTGCCTTCCTGCAAAAAGCTTTCAATCATCACCCCGGCAATGGCGCGCGATCCGTCACGGATCTGCTGCGCTACCGATGCAGCTACGTCACGCTGGCGGCGATGCTGCTTCAGACAGTTGCCGTGGCTGAAATCCACAACCAGATGCTCTGGCAGATCAAAGGCACGCAGGCTGGCGACCGCATCAGCAATATCCTGTGCATGGTAGTTTGGCACTTTTCCACCGCGCATAATGATATGGCCGGAAGGATTACCGCTGGTCTGATAAATGGTCATCTGGCCATGCTTGTCAGGCGAAAGGAACATATGGCTTACCCGTGCCGCCCGGATGGCATCGACGGCAATACGCGTATTGCCATCGGTACCGTTTTTAAAACCAACCGGGCAGGAGAGGGCGGAGGCCATTTCACGATGGATCTGGCTTTCCGTGGTGCGCGCGCCAATTGCCCCCCAGCTTACTAAATCGGCGATAAACTGGCCGATCACCATATCAAGAAACTCTGTCGCGGTAGGCAGGCCCAGCGCATTGATATCCAGCAGAAGCTTACGCGCGATAGCAAGCCCTTCATTAACACGAAACGAGCCGTCAAGATCGGGGTCGGAAATCAGCCCTTTCCAGCCAACAACGGTACGGGGCTTTTCAAAATAGGTGCGCATCACGATTTCAAGGCGGGAATGATATTTATCATGCAGCGCCTTAAGTTTAGCGGCATATTCCAGCGCGGCGCGCGGGTCGTGTAGCGAGCAGGGGCCTATAATCACCAGCAGGCGCGCATCCTCGCCAGAAAGAATGCGCGCAATGCGCTGGCGCGCCGAGGTGACATTCGCAGCAATAGCTTCGCTTATCGGATATTGCTCTGCCAGCGCTGCGGGCGTCACCAGCGTATCGATGCGAGCAGTACGCAGTTCATCAGTTTTGTTCATTGAGATCTCAAAATAATGTCTTCACAGCGGCAGAAGTACCGGGAAGTGATGGCGATCACAATAAACCAACCAGCAGTAAATTCAACCGTCCGGAAGGGGTAAAAGCGTGTTTTGCAGCACAATACGCGCCGGATTCTGGCCTAATACATCCGGCGGCTCAGCCCCATAATATCGAGAATTTTGGTGGCGATTTCTTCAACCGAATAGTTAGTGCTGTTGAGATAGCGTATTTGATGCGAGCGAAACAGCGCCTCCACTTCCCCTACTTCCAGCCGACACTGACGCATCGAAGCGTAGCGTGTGTTCTCGGCGCGCTCCTGACGAATCGCCGCCAGCCGCTCCGGATCGATTGTTAAGCCGAACAGTTTGTGCTGGAAGGGCTTCAGGGCAGGCGGCAGCTTCAGATTATCCATATCATCGGCGATAAAGGGATAATTTGCGGCGCGCACGCCAAACTGCATGGCAAGATAGAGGCTGGTTGGCGTTTTACCGCAGCGGGAAACGCCCAGCAAAATCACCTGCGCCTCATCCAGACCGCGAAGTGAAATGCCATCATCATGCGCCAGGGTATAGTCGATAGCGGCGATACGCGCGTCATACTTGCCCAGATTACTGGCCGTCAGACCGTGGGTACGGTGCGCCACCGGCGCAGGCGCGATGCCCAATTCCTGCTGTAGCGGTGCAACCAGCGCCTGCACTATATCCTGACAAAAGCCGTCGCTCTGTAGAATAATGTCGCGCACTTCCGGCAGTACAATAGAAAAAAACACTAAAGGGCGTAAGCCGCTTTGCTGATAAATGGCGTTGATCTGCGCTTTGACAGCCTGGGCGCGCTGCACGTTTTCAACAAAAGGCAGGGTAAAACTATTGGCCATTACCGGAAACTGCGACATAACCGCATGTCCCAGCACCTCTGCGGTGATGGCGGTGCCGTCAGAGATATAAAAAACGCTGCGTTCTGCCGTCATACTTATTCTCTCTTATCCAGGGTTAACCGAGCCTGACAGATAATCGCAGCGAAAATCAAGCGGGAAGTTCGTATAATTATTGAAATTAATTTTTCAAAAATAGTTAATATGAATATTTTATTCTTTCTGGGTTTTATCCCGTACCGAAAGCATAAGAAAATGAAATGGCGTTCCTGTTTTCATTTATCGACAGGGCGGAACACAACAAACAAATGGATAAAAACAGGATTGTAGCGTTGCGCAACGGAATAAATAAGGTTAAGCGATTACATTAATTTATCCCGATGAAATGGCTGGGTTTTTTATAAAATAATATTGTTGCGCAAACGCACTATTATAGGCGGAGTTTTCTTAAAAATATTTTTTTACTCTGCTTTAACGATTCAACACTTTCGCTTTTACATTCTGCTGTGCCAGGCTGAATAAGCGTTATCAGCGCTATTTTTCCGTGTGCCCCTCAAATTTATCATAAAAGGATTGTCCCAATGTCCAATCAAGGCGAAATGCCGCTAGTGCTCTGGTATAGCCAGTTAGGCATGAACGATGTTGATCGCGTGGGAGGAAAGAATGCCTCTCTCGGTGAAATGATTACTAACCTGTCGTCGCTTGGCGTATCCGTTCCAAACGGTTTTGCGACCACCTCGGAAGCCTTCAATCAATTTCTCGATCAGAGCGGCGTTAACCAGCGTATTTATGCCTTGCTGGATGAAACCGACATTGATGATGTGGATGAACTGGCGAAAGCGGGTAAACAGATCCGTCAGTGGATTGTGGAGACCCCTTTTCAGCCGGCGCTGGAAGAGGCCATACGCGAAGCCTATCAGCAACTCTCGGCAGATGATGACGAGGCCTCGTTCGCCGTGCGATCTTCAGCGACCGCTGAGGATATGCCGGATGCCTCATTCGCCGGTCAGCAGGAAACCTTCCTTAACGTCCAGGGTATTGATGCCGTCATGGTGGCGGTAAAACATGTTTACGCGTCGCTGTTTAATGACCGCGCCATCTCTTATCGTGTGCATCAGGGCTACGATCATCGTGGCGTGGCGCTCTCCGCTGGCGTACAGCGCATGGTGCGTTCCGATGAGGCCGCTTCCGGCGTAATGTTTACCATTGATACGGAATCGGGCTTTGATCAGGTGGTCTTTATTACCGCCGCCTGGGGGCTGGGCGAAATGGTGGTGCAGGGCGCAGTTAACCCGGATGAATTTTATGTGCATAAGCCGACGCTGCAGGCTAACCGTCCCGCCATTGTGCGCCGTAATATGGGCTCAAAAAAAATTCGCATGGTCTATGCCGATTCGCAGGAGCACGGTGAACAGGTAAAAATCGAAGACGTGCCGCAACAGGATCGCGATCGTTTCTGCCTCAGTGATGACGAAGTACAGGCGCTGGCGCATCAGGCGCTGCAAATTGAGAAACATTATAAGCGTCCAATGGATATTGAGTGGGCGAAAGATGGCCATACCGGCAAGCTCTATATCGTTCAGGCGCGTCCGGAAACTGTGCGCTCTAACGGGCAGGTCATGGAACGTTATACGCTACAGGGCAAAGGCAAGATTGTGGTCGAGGGACGTGCAATTGGTCATCGCATTGGCGCCGGTGAAGTAAAAGTCATTCACGATATCAGCGAAATGAATCGCATTCAGAAGGGCGATGTGCTGGTCACCGATATGACCGACCCGGACTGGGAGCCGATTATGAAAAAAGCGGCAGCGATCGTCACGAACCGTGGCGGGCGCACCTGCCATGCGGCCATCATTGCCCGCGAACTGGGTATCCCGGCAGTAGTAGGCTGCGGCGACGCTACTGATCGACTGAAGGATGGTCATAAGGTTACCGTTTCCTGCGCCGAGGGCGATACCGGTTATGTTTACGACGACCTGCTCGACTTTGAAGTAAAAAGTTCGCAGGTGGATAAAATGCCTGATCTGCCGCTCAAAATCATGATGAACGTAGGTAACCCGGATCGGGCTTTTGATTTTGCCTGTCTGCCTAACGAAGGGGTGGGCCTGGCGCGTCTGGAATTTATTATTAACCGCATGATCGGCGTGCATCCAAAAGCGCTGCTGGAGTTCGACCAGCAGACGCCGGAGCTGCAGCAGAAAATCCGCGAACTCATGAAAGGTTTCGACGATCCGGTCGAGTTCTATGTCGGGCGTCTGACGGAAGGGATCGCCACGTTGGGTGCCGCTTTTGCGCCGAAGCGCGTGATTGTGCGGCTGTCGGACTTTAAATCTAACGAATATGCCAATCTGGTTGGCGGCGAACGCTATGAGCTGGAAGAGGAAAACCCGATGCTGGGCTTCCGAGGTGCCGGACGCTACGTGGCAGATCGCTTCCGCGACTGCTTTGCGCTGGAATGCCAGGCCGTTAAACGCGTGCGCAATGAGATGGGGCTGACCAACGTCGAAATTATGATCCCGTTTGTACGTACCGTTGCGCAGGCGGAAGCGGTTATTGAGGAACTGGCGCGTCAGGGACTCAAGCGCGGCGAAAACGGCCTGAAGATTATTATGATGTGCGAAATCCCCTCTAATGCGCTGCTGGCGGAGCAGTTCCTGGAGCATTTCGACGGCTTCTCTATTGGCTCAAATGATATGACGCAGCTGACGCTGGGGTTAGACCGCGATTCCGGCGTGGTTTCCGAACTGTTCGACGAACGTAACGAAGCGGTAAAAGCGCTGCTGTCGATGGCAATTCGCGCCGCCAAAAAGCAGGGGAAATATGTGGGTATTTGTGGTCAGGGGCCATCCGATCATCAGGACTTTGCCGCCTGGCTGATGGAGGAGGGTATCGACAGCCTGTCGCTTAACCCTGATACGGTGGTTCAGACCTGGCTAAGCCTTGCAGAAATAAAGTAAAAGATCCCTTAATAATGTTACTTAACGATAAAGGCCGGAATTTTCCGGCCTTTTTACTGGAAAAAAGCATAAAAAAAAGCCCATCACATGGGATGGGCAAAGACTACACACAGCAATTCTTCACTTTACTCAGGGGAAAAAGGTTGTTTAAAAATCATAGGTTTGATCCTAAACATGGCACTCATAGTATTCAGCTACAGCTTGCCAGTCTTTAAGAATCCTCTTATTAGTTAATCATGCGTTACATTAAATGCGCCACTTTACTCTTTTAAGGCCCGAAAACAGTGCCAGTGGTAATCAGTTTCACGCAGGCACTACCTCATAAGATATAAAGTAGGGTAAATATTAAGAAGATTTAATATTATTCCGGGGTATTTACACAGGGGGAAAAGCCGGGCAGCGCTAAATGCCCGGCGGGAGGGTTAATTTGTGGTTGTGGTGTTCTTTACATCTTCTTCATGTTCAGCCAGTTCCTCTACCACATCTTCAGGATCTTCTTGCGGCATTGGTGCTTCATGCACCCAAACAGTGACCAGACGATAGGAGACTGCCAGTACCACCGGCCCAATAAACAGACCAATCATGCCAAAAGCCACCAGGCCGCCGATAACGCCGGAGAGGATCAAAATCATGGGTAAATCTGCGCCCATGCGGATCAGCACCGGACGCAGCACATTATCCAGCGTACCGACCACGCAACTCCAGACCAGCAGCACCGTGCCCCATGTGGTATCGCCGCTCCAGTAAAGCCAGATAATCGCCGGGATAAGTACTGGTAGTGGCCCCGCCTGCACCAGACAAAACAGAATCATCAGCACCGTCAGCAGCGTGGCATAAGGTATCCCGGCTACGGCCAGGCCGATGCCACCCAGCACGCCCTGCACCAGTGCCGTAACCACGACGCCCAGCGCGACCGCACGAATCGCCTGTCCGGCAAGCAGCACCGATGCATCACCCCGGCGACCGGCCAGACGGAAAGCGAAGTGGCGAATGCCGTCGCCCACCTGCTCGCCGCGCCAGTAAAGCAGCACGCTGAACAGCAGCATCAGGCCGAGATGCAGCAAAAATCGGCCAAAATGGCCCGCCTGAGAGACAAAAAAGCCGGTGGTGCGCCCAATATAAGGCTGTACTTTTGTCATCACTGCGCCGCCGCCGCCGTCCAGCAGCAGGTGATAGCTGTGATAGAGTTTTTCACCAATCAGCGGCACCTCATTCAGCCAGGTCAGCTGAGGAGGATGAAGGTTTCCTGAGGTCGCCCAGGCGACCACTGGTCCGGTATTATCGATCAGGCTATTTACCAGCAGCGCGACGGGAATAATGAACAGCAGCAGCAGGATAAGCGTCATAGCGATAATCGCCAGCGTACGTCGTCCCCAAAGCAGAGCCTGTAGCTTGATCATTAACGGCCAGGTGGCAATAACCACCATCGCAGCCCAGGCAAATCCCAAAATAAATGGCTGCACTACCCAGAAGCAGGCAACGATCATCAGCAGGATGAACATCAAAGAGAAGAGAATCTGGGTTAAATCCATATCCTGTTGCAGTTTTCTCATACGAAAAAAGGATCCTTAATTTACGCCTTGCGATTATGAACAGCCCATTGCCGCTCAGCCCATAATAATGCGTGATTTCTTTACGTTGCGACAGAGTTAAGCGCCGGAAGTTTTTACGTTTCCTGAAAAAACAGCGGGGCATAAAAAAATATGATACAACGAGATTTCGCAGATAAAACAGCAAGCGCAAACGATACACAACATTTGGTCACCCGATAATGATCCCACAGATTTCTCAGGCGCCAGGCCTCGTGCAACTGGTGCTTTCATTTTTGGACACGCTTAAGCAACAAGGCTTTACCGGCGATACGGCCACCAGCTATGCCGATCGTTTAACCATGTCGACCGATAACAGTATTTATCAGCTGTTACCGGATGCCGTGCTTTTTCCTCGCTCTACCGCTGATGTCGCTCTGTTAGCCAGAGTGGCGGCGATGCCGCAGTTTTCCCGCCTGATTTTTACTCCGCGTGGCGGCGGCACCGGCACGAATGGACAGTCGCTAAATCAGGGCATCGTGGTTGATATGTCGCGCTATATGAACCGAATCCTGGAGATCAATCCGGAGCAGGGCTGGGTGCGGGTTGAGGCGGGCGTGATAAAAGATCAGCTCAATGCCTTTCTTAAGCCTTACGGCTACTTTTTCTCGCCGGAGCTGTCAACCAGCAACCGCGCCACGCTGGGCGGCATGATTAATACGGATGCTTCCGGTCAGGGCTCGCTGGTATACGGCAAAACCTCCGATCATGTGCTGGGGCTGCGGGCGGTGGTGCTGGGCGGTGATATTATCGATACGCGCGCCATGCCGGTTGCACTGGCAGAACAGCTGGCCGCTGAGCAGACAACGGAAGGGCGTATCTATCACACTGTGCTGTCACGCTGCCGCCAGCAGCGCGATCTGATTACGGAAAAATTCCCGCCGCTGAACCGTTTTCTCACTGGTTACGATTTACGTCATGTATTAAGCGACGATCTGCAGACGTTCGATTTGACCCGCATTCTGTGCGGGGCTGAAGGCACGCTGGCCTTTATCAGTGAAGCCCGTCTGAATATTACGCCGCTGCCTGCGGTGCGGCGTTTAGTGAATATCAAGTATGACTCGTTTGATTCGGCGTTACGTAATGCGCCTTTAATGGTAGAAGCCAAAGCGCTGTCGGTAGAGACCGTTGATTCAAAAGTGCTGAATCTGGCGCGTGAGGATATTGTCTGGCATTCGGTTCGCGAATTAATTACCGATGTGCCGGGCAAAGAGATGCTCGGCATTAATATTGTGGAATTCGCCGGAGACGATCCTCAGCTGATCGACACCCAGCTAACGGCCCTGTGCCAGCGTCTCGATGCGCTGATGGCGCAGCAGCAGGGCGGCGTGATCGGCTATCAGCTTTGTAACGATATCGATGCCATCGAGCGCATCTACAATATGCGTAAAAAAGCGGTAGGCCTGTTGGGCAATGCCAAAGGACGCGCCAAGCCCATTCCGTTTGTGGAAGATACCGCCGTGCCGCCAGAGCACCTGGCGGACTATATTACCGAGTTTCGCGCCTTGCTGGATAATCACGGCCTGAATTACGGCATGTTTGGTCATGTGGATGCGGGCGTGCTGCATGTGCGGCCTGCGCTGGATATGTGCGATCCGCAGCAGGAGATGCTGATGAAGCAGATCTCCGATGAGGTCGTGGCGCTGACGGCGCGCTATGGCGGCCTGCTGTGGGGAGAACACGGCAAAGGGTTCCGTGCGCAATATAGCCCTGCCTTTTTTGGCGAAACGCTGTATGAAGAGCTGCGCCGGATCAAAGCGGCCTTCGATCCCGCCAACCGCCTTAACCCAGGCAAGATCTGTACGCCCACTGGCGTCGATGAGCCAATGATGCAGGTCGATGGTGTGAAACGCGGCTATTATGACCGTCAGATCCCGCTGGCGGTGCGTAACGAGTGGCGTGGCGCGATGGAGTGCAACGGCAACGGCCTGTGCTTTAATTTTGATGTGCGCAGCCCGATGTGTCCCTCGATGAAAATTACCCGCGACCGCATCCATTCGCCGAAAGGGCGCGCCACGTTGACGCGTGAATGGCTGCGTCTGCTGGCGGAGAAGGGTATCGATCCGCTGACGCTGGAGCAGCAGATCCCGGAATCGGCTATTAGCCTGCGGGGGTTAATCGCCCGCACCCGCAACAGCTGGTATGCGCGTAAAGGTGAATATGACTTTTCGCATGAGGTGAAAGAGGCGATGTCAGGCTGTCTCGCCTGTAAAGCCTGTTCAACGCAGTGCCCAATCAAAATCGATGTGCCGGCCTTCCGCTCGCGCTTTTTGCAGCTTTATCACACGCGTTACCTGCGCCCGCTCAGCGATCATCTGGTGGCGGCGGTAGAAAGCTATGCGCCGGTGATGGCGCGCGCGCCGCGCACCTTTAATTTCTTCCTGCGCCAGCCCTGGCTGAGGACTTTGAGCCAGCGTCATATCGGTATGGTTGATTTGCCGCTGCTTTCTTCACCAACGCTAAAACAACAGCTGGCGGGCCATAGGGCGGCGACCACCACGCTGGAACAGCTGGAGAGGCTCGACGCTGCACAGCGGGAAAAAACGGTGCTGGTGGTTCAGGATCCCTTTACCAGCTATTACGAAGCGCAGGTAGTGGCGGACTTTGTGCGCCTGATTGAAAAACTGGGTTATCAGCCGGTACTGCTGCCGTTTTCGCCTAACGGCAAAGCGCAGCATATAAAAGGCTTTCTGAAACGCTTCGCCCGCACCGCACAGAAAACGGCAGATTTCCTTAACCGGCTGGCGCGTTTGGGGATGCCGATGGTCGGCGTCGATCCTGCGCTGGTGCTGTGTTACCGCGATGAGTATCAGCAGACGCTGGGCGATAAACGCGGCGATTTCCACGTTCAGCTGGTGCATGAGTGGCTGCATCAGGCGCTGTCGTCGCGCGCCATACAGCCACCTGGTGGCGAAGCCTGGTATCTGTTTGCCCACTGTACCGAGGTCACTACGCTGCCCGCAACGCCGAATCAGTGGGCCGCTATATTTGCGCGCTTTGGTGCGCGCCTGGAAAATATCAATGTGGGCTGCTGCGGCATGGCGGGTACCTACGGGCATGAGGCGAAGAACCTGGATAACTCGCTGGGCATTTATGAGCTTTCCTGGCATCCACAGTTGCAAAAACTGCCGCGTCAACGCTGCCTGGCCACCGGCTATTCCTGTCGTAGCCAGGTTAAACGTATCGAAGGCAATGGGATGCGTCACCCGCTGCAGGCGCTGTTGGAGTTAATATAATGGCGATCTGGCAACGACAGGCCACCCTCGAGCAGATCAACGCACAGGGCGAAGGCTGTATGGTAGGGCATTTAGGCATCCGCTTTACGGCGCTGCATGATGACGGCCTGGAGGCGGTGATGCCGGTGGATGCGCGTACGCGTCAGCCGTTTGGGCTGCTGCACGGCGGTGCTTCCGCCGTACTGGCGGAAACGTTAGGCTCAATGGCGGGTTATCTCTGCACGCAGGAGGATGACATACTGGTGGGCCTGGAAATCAATGCCAACCATCTGCATGCGGTACGTGAGGGCGAGGTGCGGGGCCGCTGTCGGCCACTGCATCTTGGCCGCATGCATCAGGTCTGGCAGATTGACATTTATGATGATGAAAACCGTCTTTGTTGCAGTTCCCGGCTCACCACGTCAGTAAGGCCTGACGCAGCCAGAAACTGAGATTTACCAGATCCAGCCAGCATGCCTGACGAAATCGCTTTGCAGAACGGTGGCCTTTTCCCAGTCACCGCTCATTGTCAGGTGCTGGCAGAGTTTAGTCAGCGTATGGCGTGCCAGCTGGCACGCCTGCATACGGAACAGCCGTTCCCGTTGGCTATTGTTCACCTCCTGCAGCAGCCGATGATGAAGTTTTCCCAGCGCATGAAGATAACTTTGCTCATCGCCATTGAGCTGGCAGAGTTCGGCCATATCTAAACAGGTATCATTGAAATTACGAAGCTGGTCGAGGGAGCAATCGGGACGGTTCAGTTTGGCCTGCGCCAGATAAAAATCCACCGTCATATCACGCACGGCAAAGTTATATTCATCGATTTTATGCTGTAGCCAGGCATTAACGGAGAGGTTCATGCTTTACCTGAGATGTGTTAATGATAATCATTATCATAATAAAATTGCTGCAGGTTGCAATGGCGCGGCGGAAGAATTTATCGATTAATGCTTCCTGTTGATAAAATCGGCAATAGCAATCCCAACCTTCTTATATAAGCGTAAAATAGCTGGTGGAGCAGGTTAACTCAGGTAGCACTTTTTAAATGAATGATTTTAAAATATTATTCCCCACCAACAGGCGCGTCATGATGGTCTGCGCAATCTGGTCTGGCAGGGACTATCCTTAGTTAATGGGCCTTAAAACGTCAATTTTGCGCTTATCCCTGCAAAACAAGAGGTTGAAGCAATTATCATTATCACTAACATAGTGGGATAAGCCTGTAAGGCATCGCATCGCGAGGTAATAAACAATGCAATCTGCAAATCCGGCCTCTTTCTCTCCAGATGATTTTATCTGGAAGGGTTTGACCCTTACTGACAGCGCAGCGCAGCAAATCAAGGCGCTTATCGCTAACGATCCGCAAGTGTTAGGACTCCGGCTGGGCGTAAAACAGTCCGGCTGTGCGGGGTTCGGCTATACCATGGACCTGGTGAAAGAGCCTGTAGCAGACGATCTGCTGTTTACTCATCAGGGCGCAACGCTGTACGTGCCGCTTCAGGCGATGCCCCTTATTGACGGTACGCAGGTAGATTTCGTTCGCGAAGGCCTGAATCAGGTATTTAAATTTAATAATCCTAAAGCTCAACACGCCTGCGGTTGTGGTGAGAGCTTTGGCGTTGAGTAACAGTGCTATGTCCCGAAACAGTGAAGCATCAGACGACGTACAAATCTGGGAAGGCGGCCGCAAAAATTATAAAGAAGGCTTCTTTACCCAACTGCAAACCGATGAGCTGGCGCACGGCATCAGCGAAGAGGTGGTGCGTGCCATTTCCGCGAAGCGCAACGAGCCGGAGTGGATGCTGGAGTTCCGCCTGAAAGCCTATGAAGCCTGGTTGCAAATGGAAGAGCCGCACTGGCTGAAAGCCCATTACGACAAGCTGGATTATCAGGATTACAGCTATTACTCGGCGCCTTCCTGCGGCAACTGCGATGACAGCTGCGCGTCAGAGCCGGGTGCGCAGCAAACCTCCGGCGGTCAGGCAAGCAGCAGCTACCTGACGCAGGAAGTAGAAAAAGCGTTCGAACAGCTCGGCGTACCGGTGCGTGAAGGGAAAGAGGTGGCGGTCGACGCCATTTTTGACTCGGTATCGGTAGCCACCACCTATCGCCATAAACTGGCGGAGCAGGGCATTATTTTCTGCTCATTTGGCGAAGCTATTCAGGAACATCCGGAACTGGTAAAGAAATATCTTGGTACCGTGGTGCCGCATAATGATAACTTCTTTGCCGCGCTGAACTCGGCTGTGGCCTCAGACGGCACCTTTGTTTATATCCCGAAAGGGGTGCGCTGCCCGATGGAGCTTTCCACCTATTTCCGCATCAACGCGGCGAAAACCGGACAATTCGAGCGCACAATTCTGATCGCCGATGAAGAGAGCTACGTCAGCTATATCGAGGGCTGCTCCGCGCCGGTACGTGACACCTATCAGCTGCATGCGGCGGTGGTGGAAGTGATCATTCATAAAAACGCCGAAGTGAAATACTCCACGGTACAGAACTGGTTCCCGGGCGGCGAAGGGGAAGGCGGTATTCTGAACTTTGTGACCAAGCGCGCGCTGTGCGAAGGCGAGGGCAGCAAAATGTCCTGGACGCAATCGGAAACCGGCTCTGCAATTACCTGGAAATATCCAAGCGTGATCCTGCGCGGCGATAACTCTATCGGTGAGTTCTATTCTGTCGCGCTGACCAGCGGTCGCCAGCAGGCGGACACCGGCACCAAGATGATCCATATTGGTAAAAACACCAAATCGACCATCATCTCCAAAGGGATCTCCGCCGGTAAGAGCCAGAACACCTATCGTGGACTGGTAAAGATTATGCCAACCGCCACCAACGCGCGTAACTTTACCCAGTGTGATTCCATGCTGATAGGCCCGGACTGCGGGGCGCATACCTTCCCGTATGTTGAGACGCGTAACAACACCGCGCAGCTGGAGCATGAAGCCACCACCTCACGTATTGGCGAAGATCAGCTTTTCTACTGCCTGCAGCGTGGGATCAGCGAAGAGGATGCGATCTCCATGATTGTTAATGGTTTCTGTAAAGATGTCTTCTCTGAACTGCCGCTGGAATTTGCCGTTGAGGCGCAAAAGCTGTTGGCCATTAGTCTGGAACACAGCGTTGGCTAATGCCAGCGCGATGCATCGTTGCCTGTGGGCAAGCGAAGGATAAAACATGTTAAGCATTAAAGATTTACAGGTAAACATCGAAGATAAGGCCATTCTGCGCGGACTCGATCTTGAAATAAAGCCGGGTGAAGTTCATGCGATCATGGGACCTAACGGCTCCGGTAAGAGCACGCTTTCCGCGACTCTGGCAGGTCGCGAAGAGTATGAAGTGGTTGGCGGCTCGGTGGATTTCAAAGGTAAAGATCTGCTGGAGCTGTCGCCGGAAGATCGCGCGGGCGAAGGCATCTTTATGGCTTTCCAGTATCCGGTGGAAATCCCCGGCGTCAGCAATCAGTTTTTCCTGCAAACCGCTGTTAATGCGGTACGTAAATATCGTCAACAGGAAGAGCTGGACCGTTTCGATTTTCAGGACTTTATCGAAGAAAAAATCGAACTGCTGAAAATGCCGGAAGATTTGTTGACCCGCTCGGTTAACGTTGGCTTTTCCGGCGGCGAAAAGAAACGTAACGATATTCTGCAGATGGCGGCGCTGGAGCCGGACCTGTGCATTCTGGATGAAACCGACTCCGGTCTGGACATCGATGCGTTGAAAATTGTCTCTAACGGCGTGAACTCGCTGCGGGATGGCAAACGCGCCTTTATTATTGTTACGCACTATCAGCGTATTCTGGACTATATCAAGCCGGACTATGTTCATGTGCTTTATCAGGGCAAAATTGTGAAATCTGGCGACTTTACGCTGGTTAAACAGCTGGAGGAGCAAGGCTATGGCTGGCTTACCGACCAGGAGTGAAAACGCGCTGCAGCAGTGGCACCATCTGTTTGAGTCGCGCGGCGACGTGCGCTCGCTACAGGCACAGCAGCACTGGCAGCAGCTGATGCGGCTGGGATTGCCGACCCGCAAGCATGAAAACTGGAAATATACGCCGCTGGACGAGCTGCTCAGCCAGCAGTTTGTATTGCCTGAAGCGTCCGCGCTCACGGCTGAAGATGTTACTCGCCTGGCGCTGCCGCTGGACGCAGTGCGCCTGGTGTTTGTTGACGGGCATTTTAATGCTGCGCTGAGCGATACTCAGTTCGATCATTTTGAAGTGCAGGTAGCCAGCGCGGCGGAAAGACGCAATTTCGCCACTCCCGTGCAGCCGGAGGTGTTTCTGCACCTGACCGAGAGCCTGGCCGAGCAGGCGACCATGCTGCGCCTGCCGCGTGGCAAAGCGGCTGAACGTCCGCTCTATTTGCTGCATATCAGCAGCGGTCGGGCAGAACAGCAGCTGAATACGGTGCATTACCGTCATCATCTGCAGATTGATGAGGGTGCTGAAGCGCAGGTAATTGAACATTACGTTAGCCTGGATGCGCAGCCGCATTTTACCGGCGCTCGTCTGACCATGATGGTTGGTGACAATGCACAGCTGACGCATACCAAACTTTCGTTTGAGAATGCCGCCAGCTTCCATTTTGCGCATAACGATATCGTGACCGGGCGCGATGCGCGCGTCAGCAGCCACAGCTTCCTGCTGGGCGCTGGCCTGAGTCGTCACAATACCAGCGCGCAGCTGAACGGCGAAAATAGCGACCTCTCTATCAACAGCCTGGTGCTGCCGGTAGACAAAGAGGTATGCGATACCCGCACTTACCTTGAGCACAACAAAGGCTACTGTCAGAGCCGTCAGCTGCATAAAACCATTGTGCGCGATCGCGCCCGTGCGGTATTTAACGGCATGATCAAGGTGGCTCAGCATGCGCTGAAAACGGATGGTCAGATGACCAACAACAACCTGCTGTTGGGGCGTCTGGCGGAAGTGGATACCAAGCCGCAGCTGGAAATCTATGCCGATGACGTTAAATGCAGCCATGGCGCTACCGTGGGACGCATTGACGAAGAACAGATGTTCTACCTGCGCGCGCGCGGCATTAGCGAAGAAGCGGCGCAACGTATGATCGTCTACGCCTTTGCTGCGGAACTTACAGAAGCGATTGACGATGAAACGCTGAAAGATTTTGTTCAGCAGCGCATCGCGCAACGTTTTCCCGGAGGCATTCAATGAGTTTTGATCTCGCACGCGTCAGGGCCGATTTCCCGATTCTGGCACGCGAGGTCAACGGACAGCCGTTGGCCTACCTTGACAGCGCGGCCAGCGCGCAAAAACCGCTGGCGGTGATTAACGCGGAAAGTCATTTCTACCAGCACGGCTATGCGGCGGTTCACCGAGGGATCCATACCCTCAGCGCTGCCGCCACGACGGATATGGAAAACGTGCGCGCCCAGGCGGCGCGTTTTCTTAATGCTGCCTCGCCGGAAGAGATTGTTTTCGTTAAAGGCACCACAGAAGGCATCAATCTGGTCGCCCACAGCTGGGGCGGCAGTCAGCTGCAGCCAGGCGACAATATTATTATCACTGCCATGGAGCATCACGCGAATATCGTGCCGTGGCAGATGGTGGCTGCCCGTACCGGCGCTACCATTCGTGTATTGCCGCTGACGGCGGATGGGGAGCTGGATAGCTCGCAGCTCGCTTCGCTGATTGACAGTAAAACGCGTTTGCTGGCGGTGACGCACGTTTCCAACGTGCTGGGCACCGTTAACCCGGTTAAAGAGCTGGTTGCGCAGGCGAAAGCGGCAGGGCTGGTGACGCTGGTGGATGGCGCGCAGGCCGTGATGCACCAGCGGGTAGATGTGCAGGACATTGACTGCGACTTCTATCTGTTCTCCGGGCATAAAATCTACGGGCCGACCGGCATTGGTATTCTGTATGGCCGCTATGCGCAGCTGTCAGCGCTGCCACCGTGGGAAGGCGGCGGCGCGATGATTGAGCACGTGGTGCTGCCGGAAGGCACAACCTACGCCAAAGCGCCCTGGAGCCTCGAGGCGGGCACGCCTAATACCGGCGGTATTATTGGACTGGGCGCTGCGCTCGCCTATGTGGAAGCGCTGGGGCTGGATAATATTCAGGCCCGTGAACAGGCGCTGATGCGTTATGCGCTGGATAAGCTGGCGTCGGTACCTGAGCTGACCATTTACGGGCCGCAGACGCGCGCCGGGGTGATCGCATTCAATCTTGGCAACCATCACGCCTATGATGTGGGCAGTTTCCTCGATCAGTACGGGATTGCTATTCGTACCGGTCACCACTGCGCAATGCCACTGATGAAGCACTATGGCGTTCCTGCTATGTGTCGCGCATCGTTCGCCATGTATAATAGCGAAGAAGAGGCCGATCGGCTTGCCGCTGGGCTGACACGTATTCATCGCTTGCTGGGAGGCTAAGCCATCCGGCGGGCAAGGGAGGAAGGAATGGCGATACTGCCAGAGAAAGAGAAGCTGGTGCGCAATTTTAATCGCTGCGCCAACTGGGAAGAGAAGTACCTGTATGTGATTGAACTGGGAGGGAAGCTGCCAGAATTGTCTGATTCCTTCCACCAGCCGGAATACAGCGTTTCCGGCTGTCAGAGCCAGGTCTGGATTGTCATGCAGCAGGGCACTGACGGTACCGTCGAACTGCTGGGCGATAGCGATGCGGCCATTGTTAAAGGCTTGATTGCGATTGTATTTAGTCTTTATCAGGGCATGACGCCGCAGCAGATTGTAGAATTTGATGTGCGTCCCTGGTTTGAACAACTGGCATTAACGCAGCACCTTACTCCGTCCCGTTCTCAGGGGCTGGAAGCCATGATCCGCACTATCCGCGCCCGCGCGCAGAGGCTCTGCTAAGCTACACTTCTCTCACACCCCGTTACGGTTAGCGGGGTGCGTTATTCATCACGAGAGAAGCCTACATGAACGCTCACCTTCCTTTTGCCGGCTGGTTGATATGCGCCGTGCTCTTTGTACCGCGCCTGGTCAGCGCCACTGAATATCCTTTGCCTGCCGAAAACAGCCGCTTGATTGGCGAAAACACCACGGCGCAGGTGCCGAACGATAAGCGGCCGCTGGAGTCGATTGCCGCGCGCTATCAGGTTGGTCTGTTAAATATGCTGGAAGCGAATCCCGGTACCGATCCCTGGCTGCCTGCCGCAGGCAGCGAGCTTACCATCCCTCATCAGATGCTGCTGCCCGATACCAAACGCGAGGGCATCGTGGTCAATCTGGCGGAGCTGCGTCTTTATTACTATCCGAAAGGGGAAAACAAGGTGATTGTCTATCCGATCGGCATCGGCCAGCAGGGGATTATGACCCCTTCGATGGTTACCCGCATTAGCCAAAAAATTCCTGGCCCAACCTGGACGCCAACCCCCAATATCCGCAAGCGCTACGCGCAGGAAGGGGTGAAACTGCCAGCCGTGTTTCCCGCCGGGCCTGATAATCCAATGGGACTGTTTGCGCTGCGTCTGGCCTGGGGTAGCGGTCACTATCTGATTCACGGCACTAACGCTGATTTCGGCATTGGCATGCGCGTCAGCTCAGGCTGTATTCGTCTGCGGCCTGATGATATCGAGACCCTGTTTAACAGCGTGTCGGAGAATACGCGGGTGCAGATTGTCAACCAACCGGTGAAGTACGCTATTGAACCCGACGGTAAGCGCTATATTGAAGTACATCAGCCGTTATCGCGTAATGAGCAGGATGACCCACAAACAATGCCGCTGCCGCTTAGCAAAGCGCTGAAGCGTTTTATCAACAGCAGCGAGAGCGATAAAGCGATCATCGAGGCGGCGTTAAAACGACGTTCAGGCATGCCGGTACTGGTTAACCTTGGTGAAGCGGTAAACCATGACCAGATAGCGCCGCAGAATGCGCTGGAAAGCGCGCAGGAGCATGAGACGGGTCAAGAGAGCGCTACGATGGGGAAAAGCTGAGAGGCACTTACAGCGGGCTGTTCAGAAAGCACAAAAAAAAATGGTGCCCATTGGGCACCATTTTTATTACACCAGTACTCTTACTTACGGTAAGAATGAGCCTGGTTGTCCAGACGCTGGTTAGCACGAGCTGCGTCATCTTTAGCAGCCTGTACGTCAGAACGCATTGCGTTCACGTCGTTGCTCAGCTGGTCAACTTTCGCGTTCAGAGTCTGAACGTCGCTTGACAGCTGGTCGATTTTAGCATTGCTGGAGCAACCAGCCAGCAGAGTTGAACCCAGAATTACCGCGCCCAGTACCAGTTTAGTACGATTCATTATTTATACCCTCTAGATTGAGTTAATCTCCATGTAGCGTTACAAGTATTACACAAACTTTTTTGGTATGAGAATAAATTTTTGATGAGAACATGCTTATTTTTACTCGTTCGCTCAAAGAAACATCTGTTAAGCCAATAATGCCAAAAAATAAGTTAAAACAGTCAGATTTAATTGATTTTATCTTGCCTGAAAGGCAGATTTTATTGTTATTTTCAATTGGAATTTTTGGAAATAACCGTTACGACAAAATAAAAAAAGCGCCTTACGGCGCTTTTATCTGCAGGGCTGTGATTATTTACAGTACATGTACAGAAGCAGTATTTGTTGTTCCGCTTGGTACCAGGGCACCTGAGACCATTACCACCACATCACCTTTCTGGCCGTAACCGCTCTCCAGCGCAATTTCTTTACCAATACGGTAGAAATCATCGGTAGAGGCGATCTCATTCACTACGCGCGCTTCAATGCCTTTGCTCAGCAGCAGCTGGCGTGCAGTGATTTCATTGGTGGTTAACGCCAGAATGGTAGCATCAGGGAAGTACTTACGCACCGACTTCGCGGATTTACCGCCTTCGGTCGCAACCACAATCAACGGGGCTTCCAGCTTCTCAGCGGTCTCAACTGCGCCGCGACATACCGCTTCGGTGATACGCAGTTTGCGGTTGTCGTTCAGCGTATCAATGCGTGATTTCATCACGCGATCGGTACGTTCGCAGATGGTCGCCATAATGCGTACCGATTCCAGCGGGTATTTACCTTTAGCACTTTCACCAGAGAGCATGACCGCATCGGTACCGTCAAGAATGGCGTTCGCCACGTCGCCGGCTTCCGCACGGGTAGGGCGTGGGTTTTTGATCATGGAATCAAGCATCTGAGTGGCGGTGATAACCACTTTGCGTGCTTTATTACATTTCTTGATCATCATTTTCTGCGCGAAAATCACCTCTTCAACCGGGATTTCCACGCCGAGGTCGCCACGGGCAACCATGATGCCGTCAGAAGCATCCAGGATCTCATCAAAGTTATTGAGGCCTTCCTGGTTCTCAATTTTAGAGATGATCTGGATATGCTCGCCGCCGTGCTTTTTCAGATGCTCACGAATTTCCAGCACGTCTGAACGCTTACGAATAAAGGAGGCTGCAACGAAATCCACACCCTGTTCGCAACCGAAAATCAGATCGCGTTTATCTTTCTCAGCCAGCGCAGGCAGCTGAATGGAAACGCCCGGCAGGTTAACGCCTTTGTTTTCACCCAGATCACCATTGTTCAGCACGATACAAACCACGCTGTTTTCAGTGACTTCAGTGACTTCCATACCGATCAGGCCATCGTCGACCAGTACGGTATTACCGATTTTCAGATCGGCAGCAAAACCAGCGTAAGTCACGGCAACGCGCTCGCTGTTGCCAATCACGGACTGATCGGTGGTGAAGGTGAACGTCTGGCCCGCTTTCAGCGAAACATCGTTACCGCCTTCCAGTTTCATGGTGCGAATTTCCGGACCTTTGGTATCCAGCAGGATAGCTGCCTGATGACCCGTTTTTTGCATAACCGCGCGGATATTGGCGATACGACGACCATGCTCTTCGTAGTCACCGTGAGAGAAATTCAGACGCATAACATTCATGCCCGCTTCCAGCAGGTTGGTTAGCATCTCTTCTGATTCAGTTTTCGGGCCGATGGTACAAACGATCTTGGTCTTTTTCATGACAAGTTATCTGTAAGTTGTGATGGATGATTAAGGTTTGAGGTCGATGCCTGGTGCATCGGGGAAATATTCATGCTCAGTGAGCGGACTGCGATACAAACTAAGAATAGGTGACAGATATGAAGCGTGCAGAGGAAGTTGAGCGATGATGTTCCGTGGCCCCTGTGGGCGAGTTGCGCAACTGGTTGTGAGTGTAGGTAAGGGCACGTCAATTGGCTGAAACCATTCAAGTGAAACACCGAAGGATAGTATAGACGCTAAGTATACGAAAACCAATCAAAAAGGGTGGAAGCAGCTGGTGCAAGATCAAGGAAAGTGACGTTGCGGCAACTGTATTTTGCCTTTGCGCGGGGCGGAATTAGCGATAGAGATCGTCTCGGGCATCCAGACGGAATGCCGGTTGTATACCAGGAAAGTTCTGATATGGCGGATTTTTATTAAGGCTGAATTGGCTGATAAAAAACTTTTTTTAGCGGGATAAATTATGAATAAAATTACACTTGCTGTAAGCCGTACAGATGAAAAACCGGCGTAAACAGAACAAGGCTGATGAGAGAAACAGAGAAAAGGGAGAATACAAAGAGAGTGGTGCGTTCTAATGGACTCGAACCATCGACCCCCACCATGTCAAGGTGGTGCTCTAACCAACTGAGCTAAGAACGCAACGTAATTTTTGGTGCGTCCGAGTGGACTCGAACCACCGACCCCCACCATGTCAAGGTGGTGCTCTAACCAACTGAGCTACGGACGCACTTTGGTGCGTTCTAATGGACTCGAACCATCGACCCCCACCATGTCAAGGTGGTGCTCTAACCAACTGAGCTAAGAACGCATCTGCCGTCTTGGGTGACGGCGGGGACGAATATTAGCGACACTGCTCACCGCTGGCAAGCAGAAACATGCAATTTTCTGCGCAACTGCCCATCAACTGTGCGACCCGCCGTTTTTTTAGACGCGGCGGGCGTTTAACTTAATGCGCCGCACGGCTCAGGATCAGTTCAGCCGGTAATTTTTGCAGTCGGCGAATGCGCCACAGCATCATTACTGCCGCTGAGGTTAACCCAAGAATAAAACCGCACCAGAAGCCTGCCGGGCCCATAGGCGGCACAATCCAGTCGGTCAGCGCCAGCAGATAGCCGCTGGGTAAGCCAACCACCCAGTAAGCCACCAGCGTAATAAAGAAGATCGAGCGCGTATCCTTATAACCACGCAAGATACCGCTGCCGATCACCTGAATGGAATCAGAGAACTGATAGAGGGCGGCCAGCATCATGAGCTGCGCGGCCAGCGCAACGACCTGCGGATTATCATTATAGAGCAGGGCAATCTGCTCTCTGAAGGTAACCGTAAACAATGCCGTCGCGGCAGCCATCATGATGCCCACGCCCTGACCGGTCCAGGCCGCGACTTTTGCCGCATCGACCGAACCCTGCCCAAGGCGGAAGCCGACGCGAATGGTTGTTGCTACCCCCAGCGAAAGCGGAAGGACGAACATCAATGAACTAAAGTTAAGCGCAATCTGATGACCGGCAACATTAACGATGCCCAGTGGAGAAACCAGTAGGGCGACCACGGCAAACAGGGTAACTTCAAAAAACAGCGCCAGCGCAACCGGCAGGCCGAGACGGGTTAGCCGCGACAGAACCGTCCAGTCTGGGGCGCTGAAGTAGCCGGGCAGAGTAATATCGCGCATGGAGCGCGCCCGACGCACCCACAACCGCATAATGATAAACATCACCCAGTAAACCGATGCCGTTGCAACACCACAGCCAACCCCGCCTAAGGCGGGCATGCCCAGATGGCCATAAATAAACACGTAGTTAACCGGAATATTGACCAGTAAACCGATAAAGCCCATCACCATGCCGGGTTTGGTTTTTGATAATCCTTCGCACTGGTTACGGGCGACCTGAAAAAACAGATAGCCCGGCGCGCCCCACAGCAGCGCACGCAGATAACCCACCGCCTTATCAGCTAAAGCGGGATCAATATCGTGCATTGCATGGATCATATAACCGGCATTCCACAGCACAATCATAATCAGCACCGAGACCATCGCCGCCAGCCAGTAAGCCTGACGCACCTGACTGGCGATGCGTTCACGATGTCCGGAACCGTTAAGCTGCGCCACCACCGGCGTTAAGGCTAAAATAAGTCCGTGACCAAACAGGATAGCGGGCAGCCAGATTGAGGTGCCGACTGCAACGGCGGCCATATCGGTCGCGCTAACCGATCCCGCCATAATGGTATCGACAAAACCCATAGCTGTTTGCGCAACCTGCGCCAGAATAACCGGAATGGCAAGAGCCAGTAATTGACGCGCTTCTGTCACATACTTCTGCACGTATACACCTTTTTATGTTTTAAGAAATGGATAGATAGTGTCCAGAGGAACAGGATAATTAAGAATAGATAATGATGCACAACGCTGGTGCAGGATCATAACCACATCAGACGGTGAAGGAAACCGCATTTTATGGTACCGGGGTGGCGCTTTTCACGCTTCTGCCGGCCTGCTCTGCGTTGGAGAGTATGTTAATATCAGCAAAAACTCACTGAGGCCGATCTATGTTTACCGGAATTGTGCAGGGCACCGCAGAGGTGGTTGCCATTGAAGAAAAAACTAACTTTCGCACTCATATTGTTAAAATGCCGCAGGCGTTATTACCGGGTCTGGAGCTGGGTGCGTCGGTAGCGCATAACGGTTGCTGTCTGACCGTAACGGAAATTAATGGCGATCGGATCAGCTTCGATTTGGTAAAAGAGACGTTACGCATTACTAATCTTGGCGATTTGCAGCCGGGCGATACGGTAAATATTGAACGCGCGGCGAAGTTTAGCGACGAAATTGGCGGTCATTTGATGTCCGGTCATATTATGACCACGGCGGAAATCAGCAAAATCATTAATGCGGAAAACAACCGTGAGATCTGGTTTAAACCGCAGGACAGCACGCTACTGAAATATATCCTTCACAAAGGTTTTATCGGTATTGATGGCATCAGCCTGACCGTAGGCGATGTCACTAAAACTAAATTTTGCGTCCATCTTATTCCTGAGACGTTGATGCGTACCACGCTGGGCGCAAAAAGGCTGGGTCAGCGGGTCAATATTGAAATCGATCCGCATACGCAGGCGATTGTGGATACGGTGGAACGCGTACTGGCGCAACGTGATGCGGCGCTGGCGACCAGGCTGCAAAACAACGCGGAATAAGCTGGCACACCATAAAAAAACAGGCAACCCGATTGCCTGTTTTTTTATTTGCCCGGCATACCGTTAATGGGGTACGCGTAATCCGCCTTCGATGCCGCGACTAAATAGCACCTGCCATAGCTGAATATCACGTGCACGAAACGCGCCAGCACAGGCGTTAAGGTAATAGGTGAACATGCGTTTAAAACGCTCGCCATATTTCTCCGCAAGCTGTGGCCACGCCGCGAGAAAACGCTCATACCATGCCATTAACGTAGTATCGTAATCAGCGCCAAAATTATGCCAGTCTTCCATAATGAAATGCGGTTCGCTGGCTTCGGCAATATGACGTACCGACGGCAAACAGCCATTGGGGAAAATATATTTATCAATCCAGGGATCAACATCCATATTGGTTTTAATCGCGCCAATGGTATGCAGCAGGAACAGACCATCCGGTTTGAGATTGCGATCGACCACGTTGAAATAGGTGGCATAGTTTTTAGGGCCAACATGCTCAAACATGCCGACCGAAACGATCCGATCGTACTGGTTATCTAAGTCGCGGTAATCCTGCAGCAAAATGTTCACGTCCAGCCCTTCGCAGCGCAGCTGGGCCATTTTCTGCTGTTCGGCAGAAATCGTGACGCCATCAACCGTGACGCCATAATGACGCGCGGCAAACTCAGCCAGCCCGCCCCAGCCGCAGCCAATATCCAGCAGCTTCATGCCCGGTTTCAGCGCAAGCTTTTCGCAGATCATTTTTAGCTTCGCCTGCTGCGCCTCTTCCAGCGTTTGGGCGGTTTTCCAGTAGCCGCAAGAGTATTGCATGAAGGGATCAAGCATCAGCGAAAAAAGATCGTTGCCTAAATCGTAGTGCTCCTTGCCTACCATCCAGGCGCGTTTTTTTGACTGTAGATTGGTCAGGCGCGCTGCTGCAATCCGCAAGGTATCTTTAAAATGATGAGGGAGTTGTTGATCCAATTTGTGTTTCAGCACGCGATGGAAAAACATATCAAGGCGTTCGCAATCCCACCAGGCGTCCATATAACTTTCGCCCAGGCCAAGGGATCCCTCCTGTAAAACCCGTTTAAAAAAGTCAGGATTCTTTACCTGAATATCCCAGGGGCGGTTACCGTTGATTTCAATATCAGCCATCTCCAGCATTTCATGGACGATACGATACCAATGGTTTTCCTCCAGGTTCACTTCTTCTATGCACGATGAACTCATAGCTTCTCCATCACCTGTGTGATACGAACCTGAGAAAGAGAATAGTCAATTTCTCAGGATTGTGAGAAATCTCACGGAAGACCGTGTGCCAGATATCCGACGTTAAACAGAGGATTGAAACTGAATGAAAGCCCGGCCAGGCACGACATTGTCGCCTGAAAAGCGCAGGATGACCGGGAAAAAACACGCTGATTATTATAAGTCACTGCCTTGCAAGGAGTATATGCTCCCGCAAGGCAATATACAACGGCTAATAGTTAGGTTGCTAACTATGCCTGAAGCCGCGAGGTTTAATCGCTAAGATCAGCGCTGGCGCTCTTTTTTGTGTCCGCAGCGCTGTGGCGCGCAACGTACTGTAAAGCGTAACCCACCACCACCAGCAGAATGGTCGACAGCATAACCGTGCTGGTGGTCAATAATGGATGAGTCAGCCAGGATGAGACGGCCAGGCTGGCGAAAAAACAGAGGCCCAGCTGTAAACAGTTCTGCAGCGCTGCCGCTTTACCTGTGTCATCCGGAAAAGGCAGCAGGGCGTTAGCCACCACGATGGGATAAATCGCGCCATTTGCCAGCGCCATGCCGCAAAAAGGAATCAATAAACCCCAGAGCGTAACCTGACCGCTAATCGATACCATAAACAGCGCCGCAACGCTTAGCGCGTAAAAAACCAGCAGGAAGGGCAGGAGCGTACGACCGCTACGGCGCTGCAGCGCCGAACGGCAGCCAAAGCCGCCGACCAGAAACGCGACGGTTTGCGGAAGATAGCTCAGGCCAATATCGGCAGGCGTGAGGCCAAGATCGTGCAGAATAAAGGGCGAACCGGTCAGCCAGGCGAAAAAGCTGGCGGAACAGGCAGCATAAATCAGCACGTTGCCGCTATAAATACGAGACGTCAGCAGGCGGAAAAAACCGCTGCGTTGCCGCGATGGATCGGAAGCGGGCGCGGTTTTTTTCAGGTTTGCCGTGGCGAACAGCAGCGGTAGCGTAACCAGAAACAGCGCCAGAAAAATCGCGCGCCATGAAAAATGGCTGAGCAGCCAGGCGCCCAGCAGCGGCGCCAGCGCCGGCGACAGGGCTACCAGTGGCATAATGGTGGCAAAAACCCGATTCGCCTGTGCGCCCCGATAGCGATCAACCACCAGCGCCTGCCAGCTTACCGCCGCCGCGCAGACACCCACCGCCTGAATAAAGCGCAGGGTCAACATCTGCCAGGTGGCATCCGCCCACAGCATGCCTGCGCAGCCCAGCGCAAACAGCGTAAGGCCCAACAGCAATATTGGCCGACGACCATAACGATCGGAGAGCGGCCCCCACAAAAGCTGAGCGCAGGCAAAGCCGCCTAAAAAAACGGTCAGGCTGGCACTAATCACGCCAGCGGAAGTGTGAAAACTCGCCTGCATGGCAGTAAATGCAGGCAGATACATATCGGTGGCCAGAAAACCCAGCGTGCTGAGTAGCGCCAGATAGAGCATAAATCCTTTTGAAGCAGACATCTCTTTCTCATTTATAAGCAGGTGAACAGACGGCGCGAGGGTAAAGGATGTTTTTCTGAATGTGAAACGCTAAAATTTGCCGATTGATATCAAAATTTTTGCAGGCAAAAAATGTGGTCTGAATATGCACTGGAAGTGGTGGATGCTGTCGCACGCAATGGCAGCTTTTCCGCCGCCGCCGAAGAGTTACATCGCGTACCCTCCGCTATCAGCTATACGGTTCGTCAGCTGGAATCCTGGCTGGCGGTGCCGCTTTTCGAACGGCGTCATCGGGACGTGGTATTAACAGAGGCGGGAGAGCTTTTTATTCGTGAAGGGCGGGCTGTTATCAAAAAAATGCTAGCCACGCGCCGCCAGTGCCAGCAGGTAGCGAACGGCTGGCGCGGGCAGTTAAGCATTGCTGTGGATCGCATCGTTAAGCCGCAGCGTACCCGCCAGCTGGTGCTGGATTTTTACCGACATTTTCCGGATATGGAGCTGCTGATCACGCCGGAGGTTTTCAACGGCGTCTGGGATGCGCTGGCGGATGAACGGGTTGATGTGGCGATCGGCGCAACACAGGCGATCCCGGTGGGAGGGCGCTTCGCCTTCCGCGATATGGGCGCGCTGAACTGGCGTTGTGTGGTTAGCGTTGATCATCCTTTAGCCAGCATCACCACCGCGCTACAGGAGGATGATATTCGCCCGTGGCCGTCGCTGGTGCTGGAAGATACTTCCCGCGCGTTGCCCCGGCGCACGACCTGGACGCTGGATAATCAGCGTCGGCTGGTGGTGCCGGACTGGGAAAGCGCGTTTGATTGCCTGCGTGCCGGCCTGTGCGTGGGCATGGTTCCCGGTCATTTTGCCGCGCCGCTGCTTAAAGCCCGGCAGCTAACGGAGCTGATGCTGCCGGTGCCTTTCCCCGACAGCTTCTGTTGCGTCAGCTGGTCAGAGCAAAGCGCTTCACCTGCGCTGCGCTGGTTACTGGACTATCTTGGCGATACGGAAACAATCAACCGGGAATGGCTGCGTGAAGAGTAGTAGGCTCAGAAAAGGAGGTTTTCTGAGCCATCACATTAACGACGGTAGTCGCGGAAAGGGCCGTCGGCGACGGAGCGACGTTCAATCAGCGTGGGATGAACCTCTATGGTTTGCGGCTCTTCGCGTTTGCTGGTAATTCTGTCCAGCAGCATATCAAAGGCGGTTTCGCCCAGCTGCTCTTTGGGCTGGTGGACGGTGGTCAGCGCCGGGGTAAAATAGCGAGCGTTGCGCACATTATCGTAACCGATAACCGAAATATCCTGCGGCACGCGCAACCCCATTTCATCTGCTGCGCAAATCGCGCCCATTGCCATAATATCCCCGCCGCAGAACACGGCGGTAGGGCGCTGCTTTTGCGCCAGAATTTGCTGCATGGCGCGATAGCCCGACTCAGGTTCAAAGTCACCCTGTACAATCCACTCTTCGCGTACCGGGATATTAGCCTCATTCAGCGCTTTTACAAAGCCGGCAAAACGTCCGCTACCGGTATTGCGCTCCATCTGGCCTGGGATCACGCCGATGTCGCGATGACCGCGCTCAATCAAATAGCGCCCGGCAAGATAGCCGCCTTCGAAAGCGTTATCCAGCACGGTATCGGTAAAATCGCCGCGGGATTCGCCCCAGTCCATGACCACCATGGGAATATTGCGGTTTTCCTCAAGCATTTTCAGCAGTGCTTCAGGATACTCTGAACACATCACCAGCAGGCCATCCACGCGCTTTTGCGCCATCATTGACAGATAAGCCTGCTGTTTTTGCAGATCGTTATGGGCGTTGCCCAAAATCAGGGTATAGCCACTGGCGAAACAGCGCGTTTCTACCGCTTCAATAATTTCAGCAAAATAGGGCGCTTCACTGGAGGTTGCCAGCAGACCGATCGATTTAGTGTGGTTAACCTTCAGGCTGCGTGCGACTGCACTGGGCGAATAGTGTAGTTCTTTGATGGCTGCCCACACGGCCTCACGGGTTTCTTCCGCGACAAAACGGGTTTTATTGATGACGTGCGATACCGTGGTGGTGGAAACGCCGGCACGCTTCGCGACATCTTTGATTGTTGCCATTAAAAAGATACTCCTGCGCCTATCCTAATAGTTTGATAAGGCTAATGTTAATCGTTTGCGTCCACATGGCGTTATTCAGCGCGCGTTGAGGTTGTCATTATGCGGGCTGAGGTACGTCTGACAGGCGGGACGTCTTTAAAAAAGGGTGCCAACGGTTGTTTTTTGTCGTTGCGCAACGCAAGGCGGGGATTCTACCAAGCTGGCGCAAAGAAAACGAGATTTTTACCAGGGAGTATGGGAAAATCTATACCGTTACATTTTATGTGGGTAAAGGAGAGACCAGATGAGCACCGATTTGAAACTATCAATAGGCACCACAGTCATGGCATTGCTGATGATTATGGCGTTTAGTTTCACTGCCGTTATGCACTGAGCGTTGCGCAATAAAAAAAGCCTGTCTCATGACAGGCTTTTTTTATTGCGCAACGCGTTAGCGAATGGTGCGCGGCGTCATAACGCGGCGCGCGCCGACATAGTGCCGCTGCCAGTAATCATCACTAAGCTGGCTAATCTGGATATCTTTACCGGTACGCGGCGACTGGATAAAACGACCATTGCCCAGATAGACGCCAACGTGATCGGCTGCGCCACGGTTATTGATGCGGAAAAACACCAGATCGCCTTTTTCCAGCGCTTCACGATTAATGGGCGCTGCATCTCGCAGATGATACATCTCATTCGCGGTGCGGGGGATCTTGAATTTTACCACATCTTTATAGGCATACCAGACCAGACCGCTGCAGTCGAAGCCGGTATGGGGTGAAGTGCCTCCCCATAAATAGGGCTTCCCTAACTGGCTCATCAGTTTGTTCATCGCGGTTTCACGCGCTTTTTGATAGCGTTCACGGTGCGCCTTGCTCATCTCCAGCGGCCCGCGCCTGGTCGCTGCCGTTTTCTTATCGCCACGCTGGCGACCATAGCGCTGCGTGCCTTTTTTGCTGCTGCTTTTCTTGAAGCTGCTTTTTTTCACGCTGGCGGTTTTCACCGATGCGCGGCTTTTCTTTACGCTGGCGGCGGCAACGGCGGCCGGCTTGCTTTTTTTCTTTACCTTGTTTTTTTCAACGCTGGCCGTACGGGTTTTTTTACTGGTTGTTTTTACCGTCCGACGCTTGCGGCGGTCATCGTCACGGGCGGCTTTTTTATCAACTTTATGCTGACTGGCCTTTACCGGGGCCTGCGGTGAGGCATGGGCAACGTTGAAAAACAGTTGAGCTATAGCCAGCATAAAAAGCGTAATCAATAAACGCATGGTGTGGTTACACTCAAAGCGCAGTGATAGCGCAAGGTTAATCTTATTTCTGCCACATAGGGCAGACTCCTGGTGGGCAATTCTAATCGAACTTTTTCCGAAAAGATAAAGCCTTTTTTAATCAAATAAACTTTAAATGCATACAGATGTAAAAATAAGCATAGTCAGGTGCTTATCTCAGCAAATTTATTGCCAGGTATTAATCGTCGCTGCGGAAAGCGCCCAGGCTGGTGTTATTTTGGCCTGATAAACCGGTACAATAACCTGCATTATTTAACCTTACAGAAAATGTCGTTTTCAGCAACCCGCTACAGTCGCTACAATCAATAGACACGAAGCATGCTATTTAAGGAAGGCAATTATGAGTACTGTTGAAAAAATTCAACGCCAGATCGCAGAAAATCCGATTCTGCTCTATATGAAAGGCTCGCCAAAGTTACCAAGCTGCGGCTTTTCTGCGCAAACGGTCCAGGCGCTTTCTGCCTGCGGTGAGCGCTTCGCCTATGTGGATATCCTGCAAAATCCTGACATTCGTGCTGAACTGCCGAAATATGCTAACTGGCCGACTTTCCCGCAGCTGTGGGTAGATGGCGAGCTGGTTGGCGGTTGCGATATCGTAATCGAAATGTTCCAGCGCGGCGAACTGCAGACGCTGATCAAAGAAACTGCCGAAAAATATAAAGAAGCGGAATAAGCTGTTATCTCGCATTAAATCACGAAGGGCGCCTCAGGCGCCCTTTTTTTATGGCTGCTTAACGCTTATTCGCTGTCGCTGATTTCTGCATCGACAGGTTGTTCATCCACGGGCTGCTCATCGGCCACCGGCAGCGGCGGCCAGCCGCCCAGACGTTTCCAGCGGTTGACCAATTCGCAAAACAGTTCGGCAGTGCGCTCGGTATCATACAGCGCCGAGTGCGCCTGACTGGCGTCAAAAGCGACGCCCGCCGCCTTACAGGCTTTCGCCAGCACCGTCTGGCCGACCACCAGCCCGCTCAGGGCGGCGGTATCGAAGGTGGCGAAAGGATGAAAAGGATTACGCTTTAATGCAGTACGTTCGGCGGCAGCCATCATAAAGCTGTGATCGAAATTGGCGTTATGCGCCACGACGATAGCCCGATTGCAGCCCTGATCTTTCATGCCTTTACGCACCTGCTTAAAGATAGCGTGCAGCGCATCGTATTCGCTAACCGCGCCGCGCAGCGGATTATCAGGATCGATACCATTGAACGCCAGCGCCTCCGGATGCAGAATCGCGCCCTCAAAAGGCTCTACGTGAAAATGCAGCGTCTGGTCAAGCTGTAACCAACCCTCTTCATCCATTTTCAATGTAACGGCGGCAATTTCCAGCAGTGCATCGGTTTTGGCATTAAATCCGGCGCTTTCAATATCAATCACTACCGGATAAAACCCGCGGAAGCGGTCAGATAAAGCGTTCAGTTGTTTCGATTCAGACATCAGGATCTCATTGGCGAAAAAATGCAGCGCGCATTATGGCAAATTTCCACAGGGGTTGCAGCAGCGGGAAAAAGCAGGGCGCCACCAGGCGCCCTGAAAAACTTAGTTGCCGAGGCCATGCCCGGCATGTTGATTTTCAATCAGTTCGATTTTATAACCGTCCGGATCTTCTACAAAGGCGATAATGGTGCTGCCGCCTTTCACCGGGCCAGCTTCTCGGGTCACCTTACCACCAGCCTGACGAATTCTTTCGCAGGTGGCGGCAACATCGTCTACCCCAAGCGCGATATGACCATAGGCGTTGCCGAGGTCATATTGATCAACGCCCCAGTTATAGGTCAGCTCAATCACTGCGCCTTCGCTTTCGTCGGTGTAGCCTACAAACGCCAGGTTGTATTTATATTCCTGGTTTTCGCTTTCACGCAGCAGACGCATGCCCAGCACACGGGTGTAAAAATCAAGTGAGCGCTGCATATCGCCAACGCGCAGCATAGTATGAAGTAAGCGCATAATAGTCTCCAAAAGGGTGTCATCATCCGATGACGGTCAAAAAAGCTTAGTATAGCCGTCTATGGCCAACCGGGAGTGCCGGCCAATAATGAGTAGACCGGTCTTCTTGAAAACAGGTTTTTTTATTAACTTTCCGGCAAGAGCTGTAAAATTGCCTGGAGCGCATGGGTTAACGCACTGCCATCGCGCCCTATTTTACTCTGCAGACTGGCGCCCAGCCAGAGAGAATAGAGCGTTTGCGCCATAGCCTCAGGCGGGCAGGGAAGGTGAACTTCACCCTGCAAAACGGCGGTGCGCAGCGTCGTGGTCAGAATTGCTATCTGAGCTGCGGCACCCTGTTCCAGCGCCACTCTCATCTCTTCTGACAGGTCGCAAACCTCGGCGGATATTTTAACCGCCAGGCAGTTTTCAATATGGCCGGTTTCATGAAAACGCTGTTCCGCCTGACGATAATAGTCAAGCAGACGCTGGCGCGGCAGCACAGGTGAATCGAACCAGGTCAGCATGCTACGTTGCACAGCGCTAAAATAGCGCTCAAGCATGGCGATGCCAAAAGCTTCCTTGGATCGAAAATAGTGATAAAACGATCCCTTCGGCACGCAGGCCTGACTGAGCAATTCATTCAGGCCCATGCCGGTAAAGCCACGTTGCAAACAGAGCTGCTCGCCAATGGCGAGCAGCTGTTCACGGGTATCATGTCGGATCGATTTACTCATAGGGCTCAGGGTAATAGACCAGTTGGTCTAATGCAACCCTAATGCGCCTGACAGACCTTAAGCAAGTCAAGACGGGGCTGATACAATGCAGTCTCAATGTTGACCATGCCGAGCAGCGTATGGAAAACATTATCCTGTGAAACCGCATCCTGCTGCGCATGCTGGCGCAGACAGGACTCATCAACGTCATAAGTTCGGGCATAATCGGAAGAGAGCCATAGCAGGAAAGGTATATGCGTCTGCTGGCTGGGAGCAAACAGATAAGGCGTGCCGTGCAGATACATACCGCGTTCGCCCAGTGATTCGCCATGATCCGAAAGATAGATCAGCGCCACATTAAAACGATCCTGATAAGACTTTAACAGATCGATGGTATCGCTCAGCATGGCGTCGGTGTAAAGCAGCGAATTATCATAGGTGTTTACTAACGCCTGATGATCGCAATCCTGGATTTGTTTACTGTCGCAGGTAGGAGTGAACTGCCGCATAGCCGACGGATAACGTAAATAGTAAGCGGGGCCGTGGCTGCCCATTTGATGCAGTACAATCACCGAGTCATCCTTCAGACTATCAATATAATGCGATAAACGGTGCAGCAGAACCTCATCCAGGCAGTAGTCGCTGCGGCAAATATCCGTGAGTTTCCATAAGGTCATATCGGTGTGTGGAATACGGTTGCAGGCGCCTTTACAGCCGCCATCGTTCTCGCGCCACATTACATTGACGCCAGCATGTGCCAGGACATCCATCAGCCCTTCCTGATGTCGCGCCAGGTTAGCGTTATATTGCGAACGCGGCATGCCTGAAAACATACAGGGCACGGAAATAGCGGTTTCTGTTCCGCATGAGCTGGCGTGCGGATAGTAAATGACCTGCTGCTGTTTCAGTTTGGGATTGGTCTCACGGCTGTAGCCACCGAGTGAAAAGTTCTCCGCACGCGCCGTTTCGCCCAGCACAAAAATAACCAGCGTCTTTTTCCCGGCTGCTTTGACCAGTGGGCCTTTATGAGCGTCCTGACCAATGCGCACCAGATCTTGATTACCCTGCAACCAGCGGTCGTCGGCATAGTGCATTACGCCGCTGACTACGTTCACTGGCGTTACCATTTTCACCAGCCCTTTGTTATTGCGAAACAAAGAGGCGTAGTCTTTATACATCAGCGCCGCTATCAGCAAAATCATCAGGATGGAGCCGACACACCATAACGCCCGTTTCGCCAGCGTAAACCACCACGGGCGCGTCCGCGTGATGCGGGTGGCGCTTATTACTAATGCAGGTATCACGCCCAGTAACAGCAGCCAGAGCACGTAGCGCAGGCTAAGCAGGGCAGAGGCCTCCTGTAAATCTGTCTCAAAAACGTTTTGCACCATATTGGTGTCAATAACCGTACCGAAGCTATACATAAAGTAATTTGCCGCCGCGCCGCATAACAGCAAAATAATTAGCAGCGGCTTACGGATCCAGGGCAACGCCAACAGATTAAAAATCAGCATAAAAGCGCAAAACAGCACCACTGGAATGGTGGCGAGGAACAGATAATCGTGCAGACGGAGAAGAGGCGTTTTTTCTGCCGCACGAATAATAAACTGCGCGTTAAGAATAAAAGTAAAAAACAGGGCGCAACCAATAAGAAACACAGAGTCATTACAGCGTATTTTTTTCAGCATCTGCATAATCAAAATAAAAGTGGAAGAGTTTCGCGCAGACTATTTTAAAAACCTTAGTAAAACCTTAACGTGGACTAACAAAGGCGCCGCTATCCCCCCGCAAGTCACAGATGCTGGCTTATTGGCAGATAGCATGAATTTTCTGAACAGGCTTGCGCTCCAGCCAGAAGCTGTCTTGAATGAAAGAAGACAATGACTCAGGAGGCGATGTGGCAGAGCAGCTTGAATTTTTCCCGGTGCCAAGCCCGTGCCGCGGTATTTGTCAGTCCGATGAACGCGGATACTGTCGTGGCTGCCTGCGCAGCCGTGAAGAGCGTTTTAACTGGATGAAATACAGCGATGCGCGCAAGCGCGAAGTGTTGCGCCTTTGTCGGCAGCGCTGGTTACGGCTGCATCGCAGCGAAAAACCCTCTTCACCTGAAGAACCCCAACAACCGTCACTGTTTTGATATCTTTCCCTTTTTTTCTCTGACGCCAGCGTATACTGCGGCCTGAAAACGTTAGTCGCAAAGGTGAAAAAATGACAGAACGAGTGCGTATCGCGCCGCAGGGGCCAGAATTTTCCCGTTTGGTGATGGGCTACTGGCGGTTGATGGAGTGGCAAATGTCCGCGCAGCAGCTGACAGGCTTTATTGAGCAGCATCTGGCGTTGGGCATTACCACCGTGGATCATGCGGATATTTATGGTGATTATCAGTGTGAAGCCGCTTTTGGTGCGGCGCTGCGCCTGCAGCCTTCGCTACGTCACCAACTGGAACTGGTAACCAAGTGCGGCATCGCCACTACTGCCAGGCCAGAAAATGCGCTGGGCCACTATATTACTGATAGCGACCACATTATCCGCAGCGCAGAAACCTCCTTACGCCATTTCTCTACCGATTATCTCGATCTGCTGCTGATTCATCGTCCCGATCCGTTAATGGATGCGGACGAAGTGGCGGAAGCTTTTAGCGCGCTGCATCAGAGCGGTAAAGTGCGCCATTTCGGCGTATCCAATTTCACGCCAGCGCAATTTGCGCTGTTGCAGTCACGCTTACCCTTTACGCTGGCGACTAACCAGGTGGAAATTTCTCCGCTTTGTCAGGATACGCTATTGGACGGCACGCTCGATCAATGTCAGCAACTGCGCATTAAACCCATGGCCTGGTCCTGTCTCGGCGGGGGACGGCTGTTCAGCGAAGATAAGTTTGCGCCGCTGCGTGCTGAGCTACAGGCCGTTGCCGAAGAAACAGGGGCCGAATCGCCGGATCAGGTGGTTTATGCCTGGATTATGCGTCTGCCCTCTGCGCCGCTGCCGGTTATTGGTTCGGGTAAAATAGAGCGGGTGCGTGCCGCACAAAAGGCCGCTTCATTGCAGCTTAGCCGCCAACAGTGGTTCCGTATTCGAAAAGCTGCGCTGGGTTATGATGTGCCGTAAAGAAACGCAAAAAAATGCTGCATTGTTCAGCTTATACGTGATTTTCAGCCAGGCTGGAAAGGTAAGCTGACATTAATCTGCAGGAGGTTAGATGAAATATTACGGTTTGGCAGCGTTAACGCTGCTGGTATGTGGCTACGCACAGGCAGCCAGCGAAGAGGTGACGCTGCATAGCGTAACCAAAGAGGGCGTCGGCGCGGTTGTCGGCACGGTAACGATTGACGAAACGGCCTATGGCTTAACCTTTACGCCTAATCTCAAACGGCTACCGCCGGGCATTCATGGTTTCCATGTTCATGCCAAAGGCAGCTGTGAACCTGCCACTACCGACGGCAAAACGGTGCCGGCGGGCGCGGCGGGCGGCCACTTTGATCCGCAGAACAGCGGTAGTCACCTGGGGCCATGGGGGGAAGGTCATCTGGGCGATCTCCCGGCGCTGTATGCTAACGCCGACGGTGATGTCACCTATCCCGTACTGGCACCGCGTCTGAAAAAAATCAGTGACATTTCCGGTAAGGCGCTGATGGTGCATGCGGGCGGCGATAACCACAGCGATCACCCACAGCCGCTGGGCGGCGGTGGCGCGCGTTACGCCTGCGGCGTTATTAAGTAAGCTTTGGTTGATATTGCTATGCCTGATTTTGGGATCGGGCAGATTTTATGTCGAACCCGGGTTCTGTTGCGGTAAAACACGCCAGGTTTACCGCACGATAGCCTGAACAGCCTACTTTATCGACCCTTTGAGACGATACCCATTGATGTAACTGCCTGTCCCGGCATGATGACCGGGACGCACGCATCTGAATGCGCCGTGCGTGACGGTAAAATAACTCTTCATTTGGGCGTCTAACGCCCCGATCGGCTACAGCAAAGCCATCCTGGGCGATCAAGGCAAATGGATGAGCTGATACAGCACTGGCCAGTCACGCAGATCATTCTGACTTCCGCGTTGACGGTACTTAACTGAACCACAGCGTCTGGTCGGCCAGGTGAAAATCTGAAAAACATTGCTAAACAGCAGGATAGGCCAAACAAGCGATCCCTATTCACACAGAGATGCAAGGTGTTGAAATCAGAAACCAACGCCCGTTACACAGCGTGCTGAATTTGTATTTTGCCCGTTAAACTCGCAGAATAGACTAAAATCACGCTTGATTGCTAGCAAGCTAATTATAAGGAGATGAAATTGGATACGCCATTAGGAACGGATTTAGCACGCTTAGTGCGCATCTGGCGTGCGCTGATCGATCAACGTCTTAAACCGCTGGAACTGACGCAAACGCATTGGGTTACGTTGCATAATATCCATCAATTACCCCCGCATCAGTCACAAATTCAGCTGGCTAAAGCTATCGGCATTGAACAGCCTTCGCTGGTGCGTACCCTCGATCAGCTGGAAGAGAAGGGGTTGATTATGCGCTGTACCTGCGCTAACGACCGCCGGGCGAAACGCATCAAGCTAACGAAAGCGGCGGAGCCGGTTATCCAGCAGGTGGAACATGTTATTGACGCCACGCGTGATGATATTTTAGCGGGTATTTCGAAGCGCGAAGTTGAGCAGCTGATTACGCTTATTGCCCGTCTGGAAAAAAATATTGCCGAACTGCAAAAGAAAAGCGAGTGACAGGCGATAAAAAACCGACGCGACGCGTCGGTTTTTTGCGCAACAGGATTTAACGCGGAGAAACGGTCACCTGGCTGCCGTTTGAGGCAAGCACCACGCGCTGGCCCACAGAATAGCGGCTGGCAGCCTGTTTCTGTACCACCATAATGGTGTTGCCGTCATCCTTACGAATTTCCAGCTCGACGCCGTCCGCTTTATTCATCGCGCCCTGAACGCCCTGACCAGCCACGCCGCCCAGCACTGCGCCGCCTGCGGTCGCCAGACTACGGCCAGTGCCGCCGCCCACCGTATTACCCAGGAAGCCGCCCAGCACCGCGCCACCGATAGCGCCGATAACGTTACTGTCATCACCACCCTGGATTTTAACCGGGCGAACGGATACCAGCGTCCCGTAACTTACGCTTTGCACCTGTTTAGCTTCGTTAGCGCTGTACACGTCACCGGAAAGCGTATCCGTGTTAGCACAGCCTGCCAGCGTCATGCCTGCCAGCGCCACAACTAATAAACGCTTCATCATTATAAAGCTCCTTTCATGATTGTTGACTGCACTGTAAAGCAGCCACAGATGACCTAATTATACGGCAGAACCTACGCCTGTTTTAAAATAGTGAAAAAAAGACGAGGGCTGAGCATAGACCGTATCAGATAAACAAAGATTCAATTACGCCAGCAAAAAATCATGCCTGAATGTAAAAGCGTCGGGTCGTACATGAAAAACAACAATTAATCATAGAATTACCCAGCCTTTTTTGCCAGGCTGAGAGCTGTTTGAATTCTCTTCCAGAGCGGAAGTAAGGTCAGTTGATGAAATCGGGACGCTATATTGGCGTAATGTCCGGCACCAGCCTGGATGGCGTGGATGTGGTGTTAGCCGCGATTGATGAACGAATGGTGGCGCAACAGGCGAGCTATTGTCATCCGGTGCCGCAGGCGATACGCCAGCAGCTGTTGGCGATCAATCAGGGGCAAACCCTGACGCTGTCGCAGCTGGGGCAGCTGGATACCCGTCTTGGCCGCCTGTTTGCGGAGGCGGTATTAACGTTAATGAAACAGCAAAACCTGAGCGCCGATGATATCACCGCCATCGGCTGTCATGGCCAGACGGTATGGCATGAGCCCTATGGCGATGCGCCCAGTACGCTGCAAATTGGCGACAATAACCAGATTGCCGCTGCGACCGGCATTACCGTAGTCGGCGATTTCCGTCGGCGCGATATGGCGCTGGGCGGACAGGGTGCGCCGCTGGTGCCCGCTTTTCATCAGGCGCTGCTGATGCATCCGCAAGAGCGTCGCATGGTATTAAACATTGGCGGCATTGCGAATCTTTCGGTGCTGCTCCCTGGCAGAGCGCCGGGCGGGTACGATACCGGCCCTGGCAATATGCTGATGGATGCCTGGATCTGGCGTCATCGCGGTCTGCCTTATGATAAGGATGGCGCATGGGCAGGCAGCGGAAGGGTGATTCTGCCGTTACTCAAGCAGATGCTGAGCGACGGCTGGTTTGCGTTGCCGGCACCGAAAAGCACCGGCAGAGAGTATTTCAATTTCAGTTGGATCGAAAAGCAACTAAGCCATTTCCCGGGCCTGGCTGCGCAGGATGTACAGGCTACGCTGCTGGAGCTGACGGTGATGACCATCAGCGAACAGGTGCAACTGAGCGGTGGCTGCGACCGTCTGTTGGTATGCGGCGGCGGCTGCCGTAATCCGGCGCTGATGGCGCGTCTGGCAACATTATTAGCAGGCACGGAAGTCTCAACCACGGATAAAGTCGGCATCAATGGCGATGATATGGAAGGGCTGGCTTTCGCCTGGCTGGCTTTCCGCACGCTATCAGGATTGCCAGGTAATTTGCCGTCGGTTACCGGCGCTCGCGAAGCCAGCATACTGGGCGCTATCTATCCGGCCAATCGGCCACCGCTGTGAGGTATCGTAAGGAGATCGCATGCACAAGTATCTGATACTGATTCCGATCATGCTGCTTTCCGGCTGTGGCCTGTTTGGCAAACATCAGCCGCAAGAGCAGACGTTACACTATCTGTGTGGCACGCTGCCGCTGACGGTTAAAATCGCGCAACAGCAGGCGCATTTTATTATGGACGGCCAGCCGCTCACGCTGACTGAGCAGCAATCCGCTTCCGGGGTGATTTACAGCGACGGTACCTACCGTTTCTGGTCAAAGGGCAACAGTGCGTTTATCGAGCGTAATCAGCGCATTATTGTCAATGATTGCCAGCTGCAGCACGCGCCTGCGCGTTGAATATTATCAGGGTGAATAGCACAATAGCGGCACCCTATTGCTATGGTTGGATCCGGTTATGAGTGACAATGAGAGTTTGCAACAGATAGCCCATTTGCGCCGTGAATATACCCGCGGCGGTCTGCGTCGTAAGGATCTGCCTGAGCAGCCGCTGGCCTTATTTGAACAGTGGCTGCGTCAGGCGTGCGATGCCCGGCTGCCCGATCCCACCGCGATGTGCGTGGCGACGGTTGATGCACAGGGTCAGCCTTATCAACGCATTGTGTTGCTTAAGCATTACGATGAGCGCGGCATGATTTTTTATACCAACCTGGGCAGCCGTAAGGCGCAGCAGCTGGCTGAAAATCCGCGCGTGAGTTTGCTGTTTCCCTGGCATTTTCTGGAGCGTCAGGTGATGGTGCTGGGCCAGGTAGAAAAGCTGTCGACGCTGGAGGTGGTGAAATATTTCCACAGCCGTCCGCGTGATAGCCAAATTGGTGCCTGGGTTTCGCAGCAGTCCAGCCGCATTTCAGCGCGCGGGGTACTGGAAAGTAAATTTCTTGAGCTGAAACAGAAATTCAGTCAGGGCGAGGTGCCGCTGCCCAGTTTCTGGGGCGGATTTCGCATAAAAATCGACGCAATGGAGTTCTGGCAGGGCGGCGAGAACCGGCTGCACGATCGCTTTTTCTATCAGCGCGACGGCGAGCGCTGGAAAATCGATCGGCTGGCGCCCTGATTCACTAAATATCCGCCTGAGGCGCTGGCGCTGGCGACAACAGCGCTTTATTCTATAGGCCTTCATTTCTCCGCACGTCAGCGGAAAGCTGTGTACCAGCATAGGTGCAGTCGTTACAACATGGAGTCTTTAATGACCAGCAGTAACCTGATTAAACAATTGCAAGAGCGGGGCCTGATCGCCCAGGTAACGGACGAGGATGCGTTAGCAGAGAGACTGGCGCAAGGGCCAATCGCTCTCTATTGCGGCTTTGATCCCACTGCCGATAGCTTGCATTTGGGCCATCTGGTACCTTTGCTTTGTCTGAAACGCTTCCAGGATGCGGGACATAAACCGGTTGCGCTGGTGGGCGGAGCCACCGGTCTGATTGGCGATCCCAGCTTTAAAGCGGCAGAGCGCAAGCTGAACACGACTGAAACCGTAAATGAATGGGTAGATAAAATCCGCAAACAGGTCGCCCCGTTCCTGGATTTCGACTGTGGTGAAAACAGCGCTATTGCGGCCAACAACTACGACTGGTTCGGCAGCATGAACGTGCTGACTTTCCTGCGTGATATTGGCAAACACTTCTCTGTTAACCAGATGATTAACAAAGAGGCGGTGAAGCAGCGTCTGAATCGCGAAGATCAGGGCATCTCCTTTACCGAGTTCTCCTACAATCTGCTGCAGGGTTACGATTTTGCCTGCCTGAACGAACGCTACGGCGTGGCGCTGCAGATTGGCGGCTCCGATCAGTGGGGTAACATCACTTCCGGCATCGATTTGACGCGTCGTCTGCATCAAAATCAGGTGTTTGGCCTGACCGTACCGTTGATCACCAAGTCTGACGGCACGAAATTTGGCAAAACGGAAGGCGGCGCGGTATGGCTGGATGCCGCGAAAACCAGCCCGTACAAATTCTATCAGTTCTGGATCAACACCGCCGATGCGGACGTTTATCGCTTCCTGAAATTCTTCACCTTTATGAGCATTGAAGAGATCAATGCGCTGGAAGAAGAAGATAAAAACAGCGGCAAAGCGCCGCGCGCTCAGTATGTGCTGGCTGAACAGGTTACCCGTCTGGTGCATGGCGAAGAGGGGCTGACTGCGGCGCAGCGTATCACGCAAAGCCTCTTCTCCGGCAGCCTGAGCGAGATGACCGAAGCGGATTTCGCACAGCTGGCGCAGGACGGCATGCCGACCATTACGCTGGAGGCCGACGCCGATCTGCAGCAGGCGCTGGTTAATGCGGAACTGGTGCCGTCCCGCGGACAGGCGCGCACCATGATCAATTCTAACGCGGTTACGGTTAACGGTGAAAAACAGTCTGATGCGGAATACCGCTTCAGCGACAGCGACAGGCTGTTTGGTCGTTATACCTTGCTGCGTCGCGGTAAAAAGCACTATTGTCTGGTGTGCTGGAAATAAAGATAAAAGGCCGGTTCGCCCGGCCTTATTTTTTGGCAGGGCTGTGCAAGGTTTAACATGAAAAATATTCTCGCTATTCAGTCTCACGTAGTTTTTGGTCACGCCGGCAACAGCGCGGCGGAATTCCCGATGCGTCGTATGGGCGCGAACGTCTGGCCGTTAAATACCGTTCAGTTTTCCAACCATACGCAATACGGGCACTGGACCGGCACCGTTATGCCGGCTTCACATCTGACCGATATCGTGAAGGGCATTGCCAATATCGATCGCTTAAAAACCTGCGATGCGGTGCTGAGCGGCTATCTCGGGTCTGCCGAGCAGGGTGAACAGATTCTGGAGATTGTACGCCAGGTCAAACAGGCCAATCCCGACGCCTGGTACTTCTGCGATCCGGTGATGGGACATCCGGAAAAGGGCTGCATCGTGGCACCGGGCGTGGCGGAGTTTCACTGCAAAGCGTCGCTGCCTGCCAGCGATATCATTGCGCCGAACCTGCTGGAGCTGGAGATGCTCAGCGGCAGCAGCGTGACATCAGTCGATGAGGCGGTGACAGTGTCACGCAAGCTGATTGCGCAAGGGCCAAAAATTGTGCTGGTTAAACATCTGGCGCGCGCCGGACGTCGCAGCGATCGTTTTGAGATGCTGCTGGTTACGGCCCAGGAAGCCTGGCATATCAGCCGTCCCCTGATCGATTTTGGCGTCAGACAGCCGGTAGGCGTTGGCGATTTAACCAGTGGCCTGCTGCTGGTGAATTTGTTAAAGGGCGAAACGCTGAAGCAGTCGCTGGAGCATATCACCGCAGCGGTGTATGAGGTGATGCTGAAAACCCATGAGATGGGCGAATATGAACTACAGCTGGTGGCGGCCCAGGATTTGATTGCGCAACCACAGCAGCATTTTGTCGCTGAGAAACTTTAAGCGACCAACAGACGAAAAAGAAAAATAGCGGGACGCGACAGCGTCCCGTTCGATATCAGGCCAGGCCTTCCGCTTTCAATGCGGCAATCACGGCGGGTCGTTCAGCCACGCGCGCCTGCCAGGCCGACAACGCTTCCAGCTTGCTCAGGTCTAGCTGCACCGCGTTTGCCCAGCGCAAGACAACAAAGAGATAGGCATCCGCCACGCTAAAGCGCGAACCCACCAGCCACTGTTTATCCTGCAGCTCATCATTAACATAGCGGAATTTGCGATCCAGCTGCTGACGCTGTTGCACCTTAACCTCTTCTGGCGTATCGGGGCGGAACAGCGGGGTAAAGCCTTTATGCAGCTCAGTGGCGATATAGTTCAGCCATTCCAGCGTATGGTAGCGTGTCAGGCTTCCGGCTGGCGCCAGCAACTGACGATCGGGCTTTAAATCGGCCAGATATTGTACAATAGCCGGGCCTTCAGTGAGCAGCGTACCATCATCCAGTTCCAGGGCCGGAACCTGCCCCTTGGGATTGATCTGCCAATAGTCTTCGCCGCGCTCGGTTTTTTTGCTGGCTAAATCGACATTCACCTGGGTGAAATCAAGGCCGCACTCGCGCAGGATGATATGGGGAGAGAGGGAACAGGCACCGGCTTTACTGAACAGTTTCATACAATGCTCCTTGTTGCATGCGGGGGTGAGCCTCATCCTACTGCGGGCTTTGAAAAATGTCAGCGTAAAAAAACAATAAAAAAAGCCGTCACGAGGACGGCTTTTTTATGCATCACACCAGCCGCTTATGGCTGTTTAGGTGCATCATGATCGATAGTCATGCGGTTCAGGATCGGCGCGGTCAGCAGCATCAGCACGGCGATAACTGCGGTGGCGATACCGATCTTCTGGAACACATCGCTGTAGATTTGCAGCGACTGCAGCGGATCGTTGATGCCTTCCGGGACTGCCATCAGGTTAGCAACCTTACCGGCAATCATGGCGGCACCAGCGGTGGTCAGGAACCAGGAGCCCATGATAAAGCCCATCAGACGCTGCGGCACCAGCTGAGCAACCATCGCCAGACCCAGTCCAGAAATCATCAGTTCACCGATACTTTGCAGCCCATAGCTCAGGATCAGCCAGCTAACGGATACGATGCCTAACTGATTGGCGAAGCTTGCGCCCAGCGGCAGCACCAGGAAGGCACCAGAGCAAAGCACCATACCAATAGCAAACTTATGCGGCATCGGCAGGCGGTCGCCCATTTTGTTATAAACGGCGGCCAGGATTGGGCTGGCTACCATGATCCAGAACGGGTTCAGCGCCTGATACTGCTCAGGTTCAAAAGCAATGCCCAGAATACTGTGTTCTACGTTACGAATGGCGAAGAAGTTAAGCGAGGTCGGCATCTGCATATAGAGTACGAAAAACACAATCGCTTCGACCATCAGCAGGAAAGCAACAATCATGCGGCGACGCGCCGCGCCTTTCAAGGCGAATGCTTCTTTCGCGAAGACCAGCAGAATGCCCAGCGCAATCACGCCCAGGACGATGCGGGCAATAAACTGATTATGCAGCAGCCAGGTGGCGATAGAAATAAGCACCACTACGCCGACCAGCGTTACCAGCAGTTTACCGATATTCAGCGGCGCGAAATCGGGTTTAGAACCATAGTCTTTCACCATTTTCTGACACAGCAGGAAGTTAATAACCGTGATTGCCAGGCCGACCACGGAAAGGGCAAAGGCCACGCTCCAGCCGTAGCGCGCCGCCAGCCATGGCGTCAGCATCATGGAAACCAGCGAGCCCACGTTGATCGACATATAAAACATGGTGAAAGCGCCGTCGATACGCGGGTCATCTTTGTCATAGCAGGTGGAAAGCAGCGAAGATGGGTTAGCTTTAAACAGGCCGCTACCCATGGCGATGGTAGCCATGCCGATATAGACCATTGACACATCATGCCCTGACCAGGCAATCAGGCTGTAACCTACCGCCAGCACCAGCGCACCAAGCACGATCACACGTTTGGTGCCGAGCACTTTATCCCCCAGCCAGCCGCCGATAGCGGTCAGGCCGTAAACCAGCGCGCTGAACGATGAGAAAAGCGTGATGGAGTCAGATTCGGACATACCCAGCTGTTTAACCAGATAGACCGCCATAATGGCTTGCAGACCGTAGTAACCGAAACGTTCCCAAAGTTCGATAGAAAAGATCAGATAAAACGCTTTTGGTTGTTTGAACGCATTAAGGCTTGCCGCCTTGTCAGTGTGTTTGTTTGCTGTAGACACTGTTACCTCTGTTGTTTCAACCTGATTTTCATCAGGAAATAAGACTGCGTCGCTGGCGAAACCTGCGCGCGGTTCTGTAATAAAATCTGAAAAAACGGCGGTTAATTTCTCTTATCCCGCCACGAGTGGCAAGTGTTTTTTTATTTGCTATCCCAGCCTTAGCGCATAGGGTTAACAGCAAGAGTTAAGCGTGTTAAATAGTGTTAAGTACTATTTGGTAATTTATTGACGGAACAATATGTCATTTTAACCTGAGGGGCAGGGCTGAAGGGCGATTGTTTTCTGGTAACGCTATTAACCTTATGACACGCAAAAATTCACTAAAAACGCAGAATAAATCGCTAATAAAACGCTTTTAGTGAAAATTTTATCAATGTTTATAGAGGGTTGCACAACGGTGGAAATTAAGCAGCTTCAAGATGTGAACGGGATCACAATTTAACCGATTAATTCAGGATTCAAAATAAGTGGTGATGAATTAATAAACTATAAAAGCCGGGCATAACACTATTATGCCCGGCTAAAGATACAGATTAGCGAATTAAATGCAGGAACTGCAGATGTCGCTCATAGTGATCCAGAATATCGTTAATTATCTGCTCTTCGGTATAACCCACCAGGTCATATTCCTGGCTGCCCTCCCATAAATGGACTTCTGCACGATAATAGCGGCTGGCAGTAGGTAAATTACCGCCGCGACGCATAAAGGACGGGGTGCTGTAACCCTGCATCTGCACGCCGTATACAAAAGGCGCTTCCTCGCCGTGTTCGACGCGAATGCTCATTGAAAAATCCTGCGGCGACAGATCGCTTTCCACCTGTAAACCTTTCTCTTCCAGGACCTCAACGACCTTACTCAGCGCCGGACGCGCCGTCTCATCCATAAAACGATAAACCATATCGCGTCCCGGATAAGAGATAGCCCGGTTCAGGCGTCGACGCCAGCTGCTGGTATGGCCCGGACGATAACGCCCGTTAAGCAGCGGTGAGGCAATGGCCAACGAGCGGCTGCGATCGCGCTGTTTTTCATGATGCAGCGCACGATACATCGCCACCACAAACAGCACCAGTACCAGAGAAAAGGGCAAGGCGCTCAGCACCACTGCGGTTTGCAACGAGGTATAGTCACCGGCAAACAGCAGAGAAAGCGTGAGCATACAGACCGCCGCTGCCCAGAAAATTCGCAGCCAGTTGGGCGCATCGCTGCTGCTGTCGCCGGTACAGGAGAGATTAGCCACCACCAGCGCGCCGGAGTCGGCTGAGGTTACAAAAAAGATAAAGCAGATGGCTACCGCCAGCACAATAAGCGGCGTCGCCAGCGGATAGCTGGAGAGCATATGGTAAACCGCCATCGCCGGCTCGCTCAGAGCAATATCGCCCAGCTGTTTCATTCCATGCTGGAAGAAACTCAGCGCGCTGTTGCCGAATACCGACAGCCAGGCCAGCGTAAAGCCCATCGGGATCAGCAGCACGCCAATAACAAATTCGCGCAGAGTACGGCCACGGGAAATACGCGCGATAAACATGCCGACAAACGGCGACCATGCAATCCACCAGGCCCAGTAAAACACCGTCCAGCTGCCCAGCCAGCGCTCTTTACCACTATTGCCGTAGGCGTAGAGATCGAAAGTTTTACGCGGCAGGCTGGTAAAATAGTCGCCGAAGTTTTGCACCAGCGTGTTCAGCAGATGGCTTGTTGGTCCGGCAAACAGCACAAAAAAGAACATCAGCAGTGCCAGCAGCATATTCAGCTCCGACATCCGACGAATGCCTTTATCGACGCCGCTGACGGCGGAAAGGGTCGCAGCACCCATTACCACTACAATCAGAATCACCTGCATAGTATGACTCTGCGCGATGCCGGTTAAAAAGCTAATGCCGGAATTAATCTGCATTACGCCGATGCCCAGACTGGTTGCCAGGCCAAACATAGTGCCGACGATGCCGAATATGTCGACCGCATGGCCCACAGGGCCGTTGATACGATCGCCAATCAGCGGATAAAACGCGGATCGCAGCGCCAGCGGCAAATTATGACGATAGGCAAAATAGGCCAACGCCATCGCCACCAGCGTATAAATGCCCCAGCCGTGCAAACCCCAGTGCATCATGGTCAGCACCATGCCGTCGCGCGCCGCCTGGGCGGAGCCTGCAACCCCTTCCGGCGGCAGCAGCAGGTGATCCAGCGGCTCTGAAGCGCCAAAAAACAGCAACTCGGAACCGATGCCGGCGGAAAATAGCATCGCTGCCCAGCTGCCATAGCTGAAATCGGGCGTCGCGTGATCCGGGCCCAGTTTGATATCGCCATAGCGGGAAAGGGCGACAAACAGCACAAAGCCCAGATAAAAAGCCACCACCAGCATGTAATACCAGCCGAAGGTGGCGGAAGCCCAGGTTTGCGCCTTACCCAGTATCAGGCTCGCCTGTTCAGGAAAGGCGAGTACGCAAGAGGAAAAAAGCACAATGATCAGCGCAGCGCCATAAAACACTGCGCGGTTAAGCGTAACGGATTGAATGGTATCTCGGTCTTGTGACCCCGGCATGCAAGCTCCCCATCAAATTAAGTGAATCATCCCTGCCTGAAAGCCCCTGTAAAGTTCAAGGTTTTGTTATCCATTTGTTATAGATAGTAGGTTTTATTGATTGAACGTTCAATATAAAAAAGCTAGCCTATAGAGACTTTAGTGGTGAAAAGTGACAGCACGATGCCAAAAGTCGGAATGAAAGCCATACGCCAGGCGCAGCTAATCAAAGCGACCCTGACGGTAATCGATCGGGTAGGACTGGCGGAAGCCAGCATTGCGGTTATTGCCAAAGAGGCGGGTGTCTCGACCGGCATCGTCAGCCACTATTTTGGCGACAAAAATGGCCTGCTGGACGCCTGCATGCGGCAGATACTGGCCGATCTCTACCTGGCGGTAGAGCGACAAAGACGTCAGGTGCCGGATACGCCGGAGGCGCAGATACGCGCCATCATCGACGGCAACTTTGACCTTTCGCAGGTTGATGCTCCGGTATTAAAAACCTGGCTGGTGTTCTGGACGAACAGTTTGCATCAGCCCAGGCTACAGCGCCTGCAAAGCATCAACGATCGGCGGCTGTGGTCGAATCTGACCGCTCAGTTTGCCCGCGCCATGCCGCGCGAGCAGGCGCGAGCGGCGGGCAGCAGCATGGCGGCAATTATTGACGGATTGTGGCTGCGCATGACGTTATCGTCAGAGTCCATCGAAGATGGGCTCCGACGGGCCCGAACGCTCTGTTATCAGAATCTCGCGCTCTGGCTACGGTCGCCGGAGCAGAACCCGTATTAACAGGAGGAATCATGGCTGAACGCCGCGGAAACTATATTAACGGTTGCGAAGAGCCGGGTCAGGGCGCAATTTTTACCAGCGTCAACCCCGCTAACGGCAAGGTGCTGGCGGAAATCAGCGCCGCCAGCCGTGAGGATGTGGATCGCGCCGTGGCCAGCGCCCAGGCTGGACAGCGTATCTGGCGCAGCTATACGCCGGTTGAGCGTAGTCGCGTGTTGCTGAAGGCGGTTGCGCTGCTGCGGGAACGCAATCAGGCACTGGCTGAGCTGGAAACTGCCGACACCGGTAAGCCGATTAGCGAAACGGCCGCTGTGGATATTGTGACCGGCGCTGATGTGCTGGAGTATTACGCAGGCCTGGCGCCTGCGTTGCAGGGTGAGCAGATCCCGCTGCGCGACAGCGCGCTGGTATACACCCGCCGCGAGCCGCTGGGCGTCTGCGCCGGGATTGGCGCATGGAACTATCCGATTCAGATCGCGCTCTGGAAAAGCGCGCCCGCGCTGGCTGCCGGTAATGCGATGGTGTTTAAACCCAGCGAGGTCACGCCCTTAAGCGCGCTGGAACTGGCCAAAATCTATAGCGAAGCGGGCCTGCCGGACGGCGTATTTAACGTGGTGCAGGGGGCTGCCGAGGTCGGTCAGGCGCTGAGCCAGCATCCCGACATCGAAAAAATCTCTTTTACCGGTGAAGTGAACACCGGCAAACGAGTGATGGCGGATGCGGCGCTGGCGAACCTGAAAGAGGTCACCATGGAGCTGGGCGGTAAGTCACCGCTGATTGTGTTTGATGACGCTGACCTGGAGCGCGCCGTTGATGGCGCCATGATGGCCAATTTTTATAGCAGCGGTCAGGTTTGTACCAACGGCACGCGCGTTTTCGTTCAGCGCTCACTGCTGTCGGCATTTGAACAGCGTCTGCTGGAGAAAATGGCCCGTATTAAAACCGGCGACCCGCGCGATCCGGCGGTGAATTTCGGTCCGCTGGTCAGCGCACAGCACTGTGAAAAAGTGGTCTCTTACCTGCAGCTGGGCAAAGAGGAGGGCGCGCGCCTGCTGGCGGGCGGGCAGCGCATTACGGAAGGCGAGTTGGCTGCGGGTTACTACGTAGAACCCACGGTATTCAGCGACTGTGATGATGAGATGCGCATCGTACAGGAAGAGATCTTCGGCCCGGTCATGAGCATTCTGGTCTTTGACCACGAAGGCGAGGTGATTCAGCGTGCTAACGCCACCGGCTACGGTCTGGCGGGCGGCATTTTTACCCAGTCGCTGAACCGGGCACACCGCGTGATCCATCAGCTGGAAGCAGGCATCTGCTGGGTTAACAGCTGGGGAGAGTCCCCGGCCCCGATGCCGGTTGGCGGCTATAAGCAGTCTGGCGTAGGTCGTGAAAACGGCATCGATACGCTGCAGCACTATACCCGCACCAAATCCGTGCTGATTGAGCTGGGCGACTACCCGTCAGCGTTTTAATGCATACACCGGCGGCGCAGGCCGCCGGATTCTGGAGGTTTAATGCAGGAATTTGATTACATTATTATTGGTGCTGGTTCAGCGGGAAATGTGCTGGCGACGCGCCTTACCGAGGATGCTGACGTATCGGTACTGTTACTGGAAGCAGGCGGACGCGATCACCGCTGGGACTTCCGTACCCAAATGCCAGCCGCTTTGGCTTATCCGTTACAGGGTAAACGCTATAACTGGGCCTACGAAACCGATCCTGAACCCCATATGAACCATCGCCGGATGGAGTGTGGACGCGGCAAAGGGCTGGGCGGCTCCTCGTTAATCAACGGTATGTGTTACATTCGCGGCAACGCGCTGGATTACGATGGCTGGGCAAAAAAATCGGGGCTGGAGAGCTGGTCTTATCTGCACTGTTTGCCCTATTTCCGCCGGGCGGAAAAGCGTGATATCGGCGAAAACGACTATCATGGCGGCGAAGGCTATCTGAGCGTAACCACGCCGAAAACCGGCAATAATCCGCTTTATCGCGCCTTTATCGAGGCGGCAAAACAGGCAGGACACCCTGAAACCGACGATCTGAACGGCTATCGCCAGGAGGGTTTCGGGCCGATGGATCGCACCGTTACGCCACAGGGACGTCGCTCCAGCACCGCGCGCGGCTATCTTGACGTGGCAAAACAGCGTTCAAACCTGACGATTATTACCCATGCGCAAACCGATCGTATTCTGTTTGAGGGTAAAACCGCCAGCGGCGTAACCTGGCTGCGCAAGGGCGCGCGTCAGCAGGCCCGCGCACGGCGAGAAGTGTTGCTGTGCGCGGGCGCCATCGCCTCGCCGCAGATCCTGCAGCGCTCCGGCGTGGGGCCGAAAGAGTGGCTGAGCGAACTGGATATTGATGTAGTGCATGCGCTGCCGGGCGTAGGGCGTAATCTGCAGGATCATCTGGAAATCTATATGCAGTTTCGCTGTAAAGAGCCCATTTCTCTCTATCCCGCACTGAAATGGTGGAACCAGCCGGCAATCGGTGCCGAGTGGCTGCTGAAAGGAACCGGCATCGGCGCCAGCAATCAGTTTGAAGCGGGCGGTTTTATCCGCAGCGATAAACATCCGGAATGGCCGGATCTGCAATATCACTTCCTGCCAGTGGCAATTAACTATAACGGCAGCAGCCCGGTTAAAGAGCATGGTTTCCAGGCGCACGTCGGGCCGATGCGTTCCATGAGCCGCGGGCGTATTAAACTCAAGTCAAAAGATCCTTATGACGCGCCGTCAATCTTTTTCAACTATATGTCAGAAAAGCGCGACTGGGTGGAGTTTCGCGCGGCGGTGCGGCTGACGCGCGAGATCATGCGTCAGCCGGCGCTTGAGCCCTACTGTGGCGCGGAAATCCAGCCGGGCATCGCAGTGCAGAGCGACGATCAGATCGACGCCTTTATCCGCGAGCATGCGGAAACTGCTTACCACCCCTGCGGCAGCTGCGCGATGGGTTACGGTGAAATGGACGTGGTAGACAGTGAAGGACGGGTACATGGTCTGCAGCGGTTGCGCGTAGTGGATGCCTCGATCATGCCGCAAATCACCACCGGTAACCTGAACGCGCCAACGGTAATGATCGCTGAAAAAATCTCCGACTTGATCCGTGGCAAACAGCCGCTCACGCCATCGCAGGCGGACTATTACCGCCTGCAGCGCGAACAGGAAATAGCCGAGGCGGATGCGCAGGAAAGCGCGTAAGCAAAGCCGGCCAGCATCACCGGGCCAGTCAGTTCAGGCTGACTGGCCTTTTTTATAAAGAAGAAAGCGGTCAGGCATCCTGTACTCAGGAAGCCCGCTCTCCAGTAAACCCGATTGCAATGCCTGCCTGTCAGCAGGTGATTTGGCACAAAACACAACGTTTCAGAGCTCGACTTTCTCTTTATATTCGCACAGATCTTCAATCAGGCAGGAGCCGCAGCGCGGTTTACGGGCAATGCAGGTATAACGTCCGTGTAAAATCAGCCAGTGGTGGCAATCCACTTTAAATTCAGCGGGCACCACTTTTAGCAGCTTCTCTTCTACCTGCTCAACGTTCTTGCCAGGCGCAAAATTGGTACGGTTACAGACGCGGAAAATATGGGTATCCACGGCGATTGTCGGCCAGCCAAAGGCGGTGTTCAGCACCACGTTGGCGGTTTTACGCCCAACGCCGGGCAGGGCTTCCAGCGCGGCGCGATCTTCCGGCACTTCGCCATTATGCTGCTCCAGCAGTATGCGGCAGGTCTTGATCACGTTTTCCGCTTTGCTGTTAAACAGGCCGATGGTTTTAATGTACTGCTTTACGCCCTCGACGCCGAGCTCCAGCATCCCTGCGGGCGTATTGGCGACCGGATAGAGCTTCGCCGTTGCCTTATTGACGCTGACATCGGTGGCCTGCGCCGAGAGCAGCACCGCAATCAGCAGCTCAAAAGGGGAGTTAAACTGTAGCTCGGTTGTGGGATGAGGATTGTTATCCCGCAGTCGTGACAGAATCTGATAGCGTTTTTCTTTATTCACACCGCTTTCCCGGCTGGCTCCTGTGCAAGGCTCTGCTGCGCGGCGGCACGCGCCTTCAATTTCTGATCGATGATATATTTGGCCGCCAGCAGCATACCGAGGCCAATAAAGGCGCCCGGTGGCAGCATCGCCAGCAGCATTGGCGAATCGAAATGTACGACTTCGATGCGCAACACTTTCGCCCAACTGCCCAGCAACTGATCGGCACCGTTAAAAATTGTACCGTTGCCAATAATTTCACGCAGGCAGCCCAGCACGAACATCGCGCAGGTGGCACCCATACCGATGGCAAAGCCATCCAGCGCCGACAGCGGCACAGAACTTTTCGAGGCGACCGCCTCCGCGCGTCCCACTACAATGCAGTTGGTAACAATCAGCGGGATAAAGATCCCCAGCGACTGATACAGGCCGTAAGCGTAAGCGTTAATCAGCATCTGCACACAGCTCACCACCGAGGCGATGATCATAACGTAAATAGGAATACGGATTTCCGACGGCACCCAGCGGCGCGAGGCGGAGATAGCGCTGTTGGTGATGGTCAGCACCAGCGTGGTCGCCAGCCCCAGCCCCAGCGCGTTGGTAGCAGTGGAGGTCACGGCCAGCAGCGGGCAGAGGCCCAGCAGCTGCACCAGCGAAGAGTTGTTCTTCCACAGGCCGCCGATTAATAAATTTTTAGCTTCACTCATTAGCGTCTCCACAAACGGGTAGCGCAGAAATTTTTTCTGGCAGAGATTCTATAAGCAGCGTAGCGCGTTTAGCCGCGTTAACCACTGCACGTGGGGTAATGGTCGCGCCGGTAAACTGATCGAAATCACCGCCATCTTTCTTTACCGCGAAATGGGTATCCTGTGCGCCGTTCAGTTGCACGCCACTAAAAGCCGTGATCCAGTCGGAAATGCGCAGATCAATTTTATCGCCCAGGCCTGGCGTTTCATGATGTTCAACCACCCGTACGCCCAGTACTTTGCCATGGAAATCGGCGCCAACCAGCATCTGGATCGCGCCGGAATAGCCGTCTGGCGCGGTGGTTTCCAGCGCTGCTGCGACCGGGCGATCGTCTTTACGCGCCACGTATAAACGGTGGGGCTTGTCATTGCCTAACGCGCTATCGGTGACAACGTAACATTCATCCTGCATTACGTTATTATATTTTTCAGGCGGCACCACCTGATCCAGCAGGATTTTTTGCTGCACTGCGGTTTGGTGAGCAATAGTCGGCCTGGTAACCGTATTGATCACTGCGGTCAGGCCGGTGGTTACAGCGGCAAACAGCGCCAGCCTTACGCCATTTTTACGTATGGTATCCAGCATGCTTTACTCCTTGCGGTGGCCGTATACGCGCGGCTGGGTATAGTAATCAATCAGTGGCACGCAGATATTCGCCAGCAGCACCGCAAAGGCAACGCCATCCGGATAACCGCCAAAACTACGGATCAGCCAGACCAACAGACCAATCAGTGCGCCATAAAGCAGGCGGCCTTTATTGGTCGTGGAGGCGGTAATCGGATCGGTTGCGATAAAAAACGCGCCCAGCATGGTTGCGCCGGAAAAGAGATGAATCATCGGCGACGCCAGCGTAGCGGGAGAAAACAGCCAGCCCAGCGTGGCGCAGAGCAGCAGCGCAAGCAGAAAGCTCAACGGAATATGCCAGCGGATAGTGCCTTTCGCCAGCAGAAACAGCCCGCCCAGCAGAAAAGCCGCATTTACCCATTGCCAGCCGAGGCCGGCAAGCACGCCGCTGTAGATCGGCTGGGCCAGCAGCTGATCGGCGCTGTGGCCGGCGCGCAGGCCGGTTTTAAAATTATCCAGTGGGGTTGCCTGGCTAATGCCGTCCACGCCCAGCTGCAGCTGTTGCATGGTATCGCCTGCCAGCGTGTGATGCGTAAAGATCATGCTCAGCGAGTCAGCCAGGCCGGGCGTGACGGATTGCAGCGCCTGTGGCGGTAGCCAGCTGGTCATCTGCACCGGGAAGGAGATTAACAGCACCACATAACCGATCATCGCCGGGTTAAACGGGTTTTGTCCCAGCCCGCCATATAGATGCTTGGCGATGATAATGGCAAAGGCAGTGCCAATAACGATCAGCCACCAGGGAGCCAGCGGCGGCAGGCTAATGCCCAGCAGCACCGCGGTCAGCAGGGCGGAGTGATCTTTCAGGTTTACCAATACCGGCTGTTTACGCAGATGTAAAATGGCCGCCTCGGTGCCCCAGGCCGTCAGCGCCGCCAGCGCTATCTGAATAAGGTTGCCATAGCCAAAGAAATAGCACTGGGCAATGATGCCCGGTACGGCGGCCAGCAGCACCAGCAGCATAATGCGGCTGGTGGCGCGATGGTTATGCGTATAAGGGGAGCTTGCAATACGAAACATTTAATCCTCAAGGCTCTGCTGCTGTGCTTTACGCGCTTTGGCGCGGGCAACGGCGGCGGCAACGGCAGCCTTACGGCGCGCATCCGCATCCGTATCCGTTTCCATGTTGTTGTCCGCCTGCTGTTGCTGCTGTTGCTGTGCTTTTTTCGCTTTGGCACGGGCAATGGCGGCTTCTACCGCTGCCTTGCGCGGATCGACCGGCGCTTCGTCAGCCGCCGGGGGACGTTGCGGCTGCCCGTCAACGCCTGGCGCATCAGCGCTGGCGGCCTGCGCCTGTGCCGCTTTCTTCGCTTTGGCGCGGGCAATGGCAGCCTCCACCGCTGCCTTGCGCGGATCGACCGGCGCTTCGTCAGCCGCCGGGAGACGTTGCGGCTGCCCGTCAACGCCTGGCGCATCAGCGCTGGCGGCCTGCGCCTGTGCCGCTTTTTTCGCTTTGGCACGGGCAATGGCAGCCTCCACCGCTGCCTTGCGCGGATCGACCGGCGCTTCGTCAGCCGCCGGGGGACGTTGCGGCTGCCCGTCAACGCCTGGCGCATCAGCGCTGGCGGCCTGCGCCTGTGCCGCTTTCTTCGCTTTGGCGCGGGCAATGGCGGCTTCTACCGCTGCCTTGCGCGGATCGACCGGCGTGGCGGCGTCGGCAACCGGAGAGGTCGCATCGGTCGCTGGCACGCTGTGACTTTCCGCATTCATGTCATTCTCAGCTTCTGACCGCGCGACGCCTGCCGCCTGCGCTTTTTTCGCTTTGGCGCGAGCGATAGCGGCTTCCACTGCCGCCTTGCGCGGATCGCCTGCCTGACGCGACAGCGGCTCGGTTTCCGCCTGTTTTTCCGCCTGACGGGCGCGGGCCATCGCCTTACGCGCTTCGCGTTGCGCAATAACCGCAGCGTTGTCAGGTTCCTGTCCGGCTTGCACTTCAACAGTTTCGGCTGCTTTCCTGGCCTTCACGCGCTCAAGCGCGGCGGCGATTTCATCCTGCTCGCTGGCGCTGACCCGGCGTTTCGCCTGGGTATGACGCGCTTCGCGCTCCAGCTTTTCACGCTCAAGACGCGCCTGGCGCGCTTCAAAACGCGCTTTGGCCTCAGCGGTACGCTTCGCCTCCAGATCGATAGCGCGCAGTTCTGCTTTTTCCTGACGGTAATACTGCACCAGCGGGATATTACTGGGACAAACCCAGGCGCAGGCGCCGCACTCAATGCAATCGTCAATATGATAAGCCCGCGCTTTGTCATGATCGCCCCCCTGGCTGTACCAGTAGAGCTGTTGCGGCAGCAGATTCGCCGGACAGGCATCAGCGCAGGCGCTGCAGCGAATACAGGAGAGTTCCTGTTGGGGCGCGCCCATCTCGCTGGCAGAGGGTGCCAGCAGACAGTTGGTGATTTTTACTACCGGCACATCCAGCGCGGGCAGGGTAAAGCCCATCAGCGGACCGCCCATAATCACCATCTGCTGCGGCTGCGGCTGGAAACCCGCCTGATGCAGCAAATGGCTGACGGGGGTACCAAGACGTCCCCAGACGTTACCGGGCTGCGTCACCGCTTCGCCAGTCAGGGTCACCACGCGTTCGGTTAGCGGCTCGCCGTCGATAATGGCGCGCTTAACCGCCCAGGCAGTGCCGACATTTTGCATCAGCACGCCAATATCAGAAGAGCGCCCGCCGTGTGGAACCTCTTTGCCGGTAAGAATTTTAGTTAACTGTTTTGCACCGCCGGAAGGGTACTTTGTAGGGATCACGCGGAGTTGCAGATCGGTGCTGTTGCCCAGCGCACGCTTCAGGGCGGCAATCGCTTCTGGCTTATTGTCCTCAATGCCGATCAGTACGCGTTCCGCCTGCAACACCCAGGCAAGAATACGGCTGCCTTCCAGCACCTCATCGGCACAATCCTGCATCAGCCGATCGTCGGCAGTGATATAGGGTTCACATTCGGCGGCGTTAATAATCAGCGTACGAGTGCTGTTAAGCCCGCCTTTTAACTTGGTTGCAGTAGGGAAGCCTGCACCGCCAAGACCTGCCACGCCTGCCTGATGAATACGTTTTATCAGCTCTTCACACGGCAGCTGGCGATAATCGGTCAGCGGTTGGCGCTCAATCCAGCGATCTTCACCGTCAGGAATGATAAATACAGAGATCTCAGCCAGCCCGGAAGGATGCGCAGTCATATGCGGACCAATCGCCTCTACCGTGCCGGAAGTGGGCGCATGTACCGGCAGCATTCGACCATTGCCGAATGTCAGCGGCTGGCCGCGCAGCACCTTGTCGCCTGGCTTAATGCAGAGTTCGCCTTCATGGCCGATGTGTTGTTTCAGCGGGATAATAAAGCGGTCCGCCAGCGGCAGATGACGCAGCGGCGTGCCGTTTGACTGGGTTTTCATTTCAGGCGGATGAATGCCGCCGTCGAAATCCCAGATTTTATCTTTACGGAATAGATTCAGAAGGTTAAGCATGATGTTCCACAGGAATAACCCGAACAGGGATAGTGTGCAGATCCCATTTCCAGTTGGCTGTCGTGGTGGCAACCGGGCGCATTTCAATACAGTCGGTCGGGCAGGGGGCGACGCAAAGGTCGCAGCCGGTACACACATCGCTTAGCACGGTGTGCATGGCACGGGTGGCGCCGACGATAGCATCTACCGGACAGGCCTGAATGCACTTGGTACAGCCAATACAGTTGGCCTCGTCGATCCAGGCAACGGTGCGTACCGGCTCTTTGACGCTGGCATCGCCATCCAGCGGCTGCGGCTCAACATTCAGTAGCTCTGCCAGTTTCAGCATGGTTTGCTCACCGCCGGGGGCGCATTTATTGATCGCCTCGCCATTGTTGCCGACCGCTTCGGCATAAGGGCGGCAGCCGGCGTAACCGCACTGCCCGCACTGGCTCTGCGGCAGAGTTGCGTCGATTTGTTCCACGATGGGGTCCGCTTCTACTTTGAAGCGGCGCGAAGCGTAGCCCAGCAGCCCGCCAAAAATCAGGCCCAGGGCGCTAATTGCAATAACAGCTATCCAGATAGCGGACATCAGAATTTCACCAGACCAGAGAAGCCCATAAACGCCAGCGCCATCAGGCCAGCGGTAATCAGGGCAATAGAAGAACCTTTGAACGGCGCCGGCACGTTAGCCAACACCAGACGCTCGCGCATCCCGGCAAATAACACCATTACCAGCGAAAAGCCCAGCGAAGCGCTGAAGCCATAGAGCGCCGCCTGCAAAAAGGTATGGTTGAGGTTAACGCTCAGCAGAGGCACCGCCAGCACCGCACAGTTGGTGGTAATCAACGGCAAAAAAATACCCAGCAGACGATAAAGCGGCGGACTGGTTTTACGCACCACCATTTCGGTGAACTGTACGGTTACCGCAATCACCAGAATGTAGGAGAGCGTACGCAGGTAAACGAGATCCAGCGGCAACAGAATCAGATGGTTCACCAGCCAGGAGCAAATTGAGGCCAGCGTAATCACAAAGGTGGTCGCCAGCCCCATGCCTATCGCCGTTTCCAGCTTTTTGGAGACGCCCATAAACGGGCAAAGGCCGAGAAACTTCACCAGAACGAAGTTATTCACCAGCACGGTGCCAACAAAAAGAAGCAGGTAATCGGTCATCGTTTCGCCCGGAGTAATAAAAGCCGCTTATTATCAAATATTCCCGACGCTATCACAACGGCACCGCGCCGTTAAAAAAGCAGCAAAAGCACTCAGGATTAAATTTAAAGTAATTTTCATGGCGCTCAGGGCGCAATAAACGTCGCTTTTACCCGTCGGGAACGTCTGAAATAGGGCACCAGTACCGCCGCCGCCAGCAAAGCGATCAGCAAAGAGCGCACCGCCGCGCCATCGGTGACCGGCGAAAAGGCGAAGGTTTTCAAAGCCAGCACCACCGTTAACAGCAGCCAGATAACGTAATGGCGTGGCAGGCGCCGCGAGCGCAAACAGAAAATCCACGTTACCCAGGCGCTGTAACACCATACGGCCAGCGAAGTTGCCAGCGATAATCCCCACTGTAAAAGAAACGTATGGTCATGACTGAACAGCAGTTCGCGCCACGCGGGATTAAACAGGGCGCTAATATACATCACCACGACCAGCGCACTGGTTATCAGGGTCACAATCAGCCAGGCGAGCGGCAGCAGTAGCCAGCCGCCAGGACGCGGCGGGGAAGAGGTTAATGACATAATGCATTCCTTACAGCAGAAACGGAGGCGTGAGACAGGCGTTGTCCAAGCGAATCACGCCTGTTGGACCGGGCATTATAGGGGAAAGAAGCGGAAGGAAACAGGCAGGATTAAACCACGTAGCGCCAAACCGACTTAGGCACTTCGCCTAAATTAAATAACCGTCCGCCGGAAACCAGCTCTGCACGACGATGATCGGCAGCGCGGTACATATTCATTAATTCCCGATCGTCAGTCAGCGAGTAATTAAGATGATCAAATAATTTTTCCAGACTTTCAGAGGTATTCACTTTACGAAATTTTAACAGGTAATCTTGCGCTGTCATAATAACCATAATTATGGAAAGAAGAATGAGCGACTCAGTATAGAGAGGCCGCGCCATCTGTCCAGATCCTGCCGGATAAAAATTGGTTAAATTCAGAAAATAGCGCTGTTCAGAAAGAGTTAAGATTCAAACTTAACCTTTGATCGGCTTTTTTATTATCGCAAACGATTACGCAGCGACTTATTACCAGAAATGAAGCGAGAGCTAGGATTTTTCCTAATAAATAATATTTAACTACAGAGTTGTCATATAAGGAAAAAGTGACAGATTCTCTGTCACAATAAACCTCTATATTCTTACATTCTGGCCATTTGCGCCTTAATTGTTAACATTTTTGCTAAAAATCACGCACTCCTGCATTGTGCGAATCATCACAAATCCATTATTTAACTGCCCGAATCTGGCGTTAACGCTGACGACTGAAGTTTACACGACTTTGTAATCGGTTCCAAAGATGGGTGCGCTAAGCGCTTCTCTTTATTACATTTATTTAACAGTCTCGCCATTCAGCTTCAGGTAAATTGTCCATATTGCCCACAGAAAATTATCAAACATGAAACAGTTAACTCATTTAATTAATTGAATTTTGTGAAGTATATCCAAATCTGACGTAGCCGAATCGGCCAGGCTGTAGGGGCTTTTGTACCTGAACATCTGAATCCCATCAGAGGAATAAATATTATGTGGAAGCGTTTACTTATCTCAGCCATGGTGAGCGCTGCGCTCGCCGCGCCGGTGCTGGCGGCAGATTTAACCGTTGGCTTTTCCCAGGTTGGCTCTGAATCAGGCTGGCGCGCCGCTGAAACCAGCGTAGCGAAAAGCGAGGCGGCAAAGCGTGGCATCACCCTGAAAATTGCCGATGGTCAGCAGAAACAGGAAAACCAGATCAAGGCGGTACGTTCGTTTATTGCGCAGGGCGTAGACGCCATCTTTATTGCGCCGGTGGTGCAAACAGGTTGGGAACCAGTACTGGAAGAAGCCAGGGATGCGGAGATCCCGGTGTTCCTGCTTGACCGCGCTATCGTAGTGAAAGATCCGTCACTCTATATGTCAGTGGTCACGGCGGACAATGTGTTGGAGGGTCGGCTAATCGGCGACTGGCTGGTAAAACAGATGAACGGCAAGCCTTGTAACGTTGTGGAGCTGCAGGGAACGGTAGGGGCCAGTGTGGCTATCGATCGCAAAAAAGGCTTCGCTGAAGCGATCGCCAATACGCCGGGGATCAAAATAATTCGTTCGCAGTCCGGCGACTTTACCCGTAGCAAAGGTAAAGAAGTGATGGAAAGCTTTATTAAGGCGGAAAATAACGGAAAAAATATCTGCATGGTTTATGCGCACAACGACGATATGGCGATCGGCGCGATTCAGGCTATTAAAGAAGCCGGATTAAAACCGGGCAAAGATATTCTCACCGGCTCGATTGATGGCGTACCCGATATTTATAAAGCGATGCTGGCAGGCGAAGCCAACGCCAACGTTGAGTTAACGCCGAATATGGCTGGCCCGGCATTTGACGCGCTGGAGAAATTCAAGCAGAACGGCACCGTACCGCCAAAAGTGATTAAAACCGTGACTACGCTCTGGCTGCCTGCTGATGCACAAAGCGAGCTCGATAAGAAAAAAGATATGGGCTATTAAGGCGAGCTTAACCCCTGCTGTCGGCCAGGCATCGCTGCCTGCGCCGACCTTCTTATCTACCGAGGCGCATTATGAACGAGCAAACCGATCGGCTGCTGGATATTCGTGGCGTCAGCAAATTCTTTCCCGGCGTAAAGGCGCTGGATAATGTCTCTTTTAGCCTGGGGCGTGGAGAGATCATGGCGCTGCTGGGCGAAAACGGAGCGGGAAAATCAACCCTGATTAAAGTACTGACCGGCGTTTATCAGCGTGACGCCGGTGAGATTATCCTGGATGGTCAGCCGATAGCGCCGCGCAATACCGCGCAGGCGCAGCAGGCAGGGATCGGTACCGTTTATCAGGAGGTCAATTTGCTGCCGAACATGTCGGTGGCGGATAATCTGTTTATCGGGCGCGAGCCGCGCCGCTTCGGGATGGTTGATCGAAAGAGAATGGTCAGGGAGGCCCGCAGCCTGCTTAATCGTTATGGTTTCGAGCTGGATGTTAACCGCCCGCTGGGGCACTACTCTGTGGCGATGCAGCAAATTATCGCTATCTGCCGTGCGGTAGATCTCTCTGCTCAGGTGCTGATCCTGGATGAGCCCACCGCCAGCCTTGATGCCAGCGAAGTTGAAATGCTGTTTACCTTGATGAATCAGCTCAGAGCCAAAGGCATGAGCCTGATCTTTGTCACGCACTTCCTTGACCAGGTTTATCGCGTCTGCGATCGCATTACCGTACTGCGTAACGGGCAATATATCGCTACCCGTGACACCCATACGCTATCCCAGCTGGAGCTGATTAAACTGATGCTGGGCCGCGACCTGCTGCAAACGGCGCTACAGCGTGCCGGACGCACGCTGCGCAGTGAAAAACCGGTAGTGGAATTTCATCATTACGGTAAGAAGGGCGTGGTTGAGCCGTTTGATCTGCAGGTGCGCCCCGGCGAAGCGGTGGGGCTGGCGGGGCTATTAGGATCGGGCCGTACTGAGACAGCTGAACTGCTGTTTGGCATTCGCCGTGCCGATAGCGGTACGGCCATTATCCGCGGTAAAAAGCAAAATATCCGTAGTCCGGCGCAGGCTTCGCGACTTGGCATGGGATTCTGTCCCGAAGATCGTAAAACCGACGGTATCATCGGTGCCGCTTCGGTCCGGGAAAATATCATTCTGGCGCTACAGGCGCAGCGGGGCTGGCTGCGTCCAATTAGCGATCGTGAACAGAGTGAGATCGCCCAGCGTTTTATTCGCCAGCTGGGTATTCGTACACCCAGCGACGATCAGCCTGTTGAGCTGCTCTCAGGCGGTAATCAACAAAAGGTACTGCTTTCGCGCTGGCTGGTCACCCGACCCCAGTTTTTGATTCTTGATGAGCCAACGCGTGGCATTGACGTTGGCGCACATGCGGAAATTATTCGCCTGATCGAGACGCTTTGCGCTGACGGGCTGGCGCTACTGGTGATCTCTTCAGAGCTGGAAGAGCTGGTGGGTTACGCCGATCGCGTGGTGATCTTGCGCGATCGACAGCAGGTCGCGGAAATTCCGCTGGAGAAACTGTCGGTGGCGGCAATCGTCAGCGCAATTGCGGATGGAGGAACTCAACATGCCTGAAAGCCACCTGTTATCGGAGAAACCCGTGATGCAGAAGCGTAAATTCCCCCCTGGTATGCCACAGCTGGCGGCGTTGATTCTGGTGCTGCTGGTCGACAGTCTGGTAGCACAAAACTTTTTTGCGCTGCATTTGCAGGATGGGCGACTGTTTGGCAGCCCGGTTGACATACTTAACCGCGCAGTGCCGGTTGCACTGCTGGCCATCGGCATGACGCTGGTGATCGCCACCGGGGGCATCGATCTTTCCGTGGGCGCAATTATGGCGATTGCCGGTGCCACGGCAGCAACCTTAACGGTAGCGGGGCATAGTTTGCCGGTGATTATTCTGGCCACCTTGGCCAGCGGCGCGCTGTGTGGCCTGTGGAATGGCATTCTGGTGGCGCTACTGAAGATCCAACCGTTTGTTGCCACCCTGATCCTGATGGTGGCCGGGCGCGGGATTGCTCAGCTGATTACCCAGGGGCAAATCGTGACCTTTGACAGCGACGCGCTGGGCTGGATCGGTAATGGCGCGTTTGCGCTGTTGCCGGTGCCGGTGTGGATCGCTGCGATCGTCGCGCTGTTGGTTTGGCTGCTAACGCGTAAAACCGCGCTGGGGCTGTTTATCGAAGCCGTGGGCATTAATTTGCGCGCCGCACGTAACGCTGGCGTCAACGGCTGGCTGGTAGTGATGTCTGTCTATGTGATTAGCGGACTGTGCGCGGCGGTGGCCGGGTTAATTGTTGCAGCGGATATTCGCGGGGCCGATGCCAACAATGCCGGATTATGGCTGGAGCTGGATGCGATTCTGGCTGTGGTGATCGGCGGCGCTTCGTTGATGGGGGGGCGCTTTAATCTGTGGCTCTCGCTGCTGGGCGCGCTGATTATTCAGGCGATGAATACCGGCATTCTGCTTTCTGGCTTTCAGCCGGAGCTGAATCAGGTCGTCAAAGCGGTGGTGGTGATGGCGGTCCTGCTGCTGCAGTCACCGCGTTTTCTGCAATTACTGAAACGGCGAGGCAAAAATGCTTAAACGTCATTTACCCCTGATGATTACGCTGTTGGTGTTTGTCACGGGCTATCTGTTTTGTCTGACACAGTTTCCCGGCTTCGCCTCTACCCGCGTGATTGGCAATATTCTTACCGATAACGCGTTTCTTGGCATAGTCGCCGTCGGCATGACCTTTGTGATCCTCTCCGGCGGGATCGATCTCTCTGTGGGTGCGGTGATCGCCTTTACCGGCGTTTTTCTTGCCAGAGCGATTGGCGACCTCCATCTTTCCCCCTGGCTGGCTTTCAGCATTATTTTGCTGGCGGGTGCCGCTTTCGGCGCGCTGATGGGATGGCTGATCGATGCGCTGAAGATCCCGGCATTTATTATTACTCTGGCGGGGATGTTTTTCTTGCGCGGCTGTAGCTATCTGATCGCGGAAAGTTCGATACCGATTGATCATCCCCTTTACAGCACGCTTTCCAGTATGGCGTGGAAAATGCCGGGCGGAGGGCGGCTGAGCCTGATGGCGTTAATCATGCTGATGGTGGTGGCGCTGGGAATTATGCTGGCGCATCGTACGCGCTTTGGCAATCAGGTATATGCCATCGGCGGCAGTATGCATTCGGCGCAGCTAATGGGCGTTTCAACCCGCGCCACCACCGTGAAGGTTTACATGCTTTCCACTTTACTGGCAACGCTGGCGGGGATTGTTTTCTCGCTCTATACCTCGGCGGGCTATGCGCTGGCGGGCATGGGCGTGGAGCTGGATGCTATCGCATCGGTCGTTATTGGCGGCACGCTGCTTTCCGGCGGGGTAGGCACCGTGCTGGGCACGCTGTTTGGCGTGCTGATTCAGGGACTGATTCAGACCTGGATTAATTTTGACGGCACCCTGAGTTCATGGTGGACCAAAATCGCCATTGGCATTCTACTGTTTGCTTTTATCGCGCTCCAGCGTCTGCTGACAGTGATATGGGATCGGCAGCAGAATGCACCGGTGAGGCGTATTACGCTAAAACCCTAGCTATGGCGCACCATGTCTGACGGTATCCTTTGGCATGCCAGCCAGGGGTTACCGTTCATACGTGGTGTGCTTTTTAACAATATTAATTAGTTACAACATACTATGGAGTGGATTTCCGACCCGGTTTCAGCATGCACCGAACCCAAGTCATAAAAAAGCCGCATCATTGATGCGGCTTTTTGCTCAGCTAATGAAGTTAGCGGTTCAGGCGGTAATACACCTCATTCCAGCGCAGCGCATCCTTGAAAGCAGGCAGCGTAGTGTCATTATCAATCACCATCACCTCGATACCGTGCATCTCTGCATACAGACGCATATCATCCACATCCAGCGCCTGGCTGAAGACAGTATGATGCGCGCCGCCGCCGAGGATCCAGGCTTCAGACGCCGTGGCAAGCGAAGGCTGCGCTTTCCACAAGGCGTTGGCCACCGGTAGCTTCGGCAACGGCTGCGGCTGTTCAATCGCATCCACCACGTTGACCAGCAGGCGGAAGCGGTCGCCCATATCGATAATACTGGCGTTAACCGCCGGGCCGGCAGGCGTCGAGAAGATCAGGCGGGCCGGGTCGGCTTTGCCGCCAATGCCAAGGAACTGTACATCCAGCAAAGGTTTCTCTTCTTTAGCGATAGAGGGGCAAACCTCCAGCATATGCGAACCCAGTACCAGCTCATTGCCCGGCGAGAAGTGATAGGTGTAGTCTTCCATAAAGGAGGTGCCGCCAGGCCGATCTCCCGCCATCACCTTGAAAATATGCAGCAAAGCGGCGGTTTTCCAGTCACCTTCACCTGCGAAACCATAACCCTGCGCCATCAGGCGCTGAACCGCCAGGCCCGGCAACTGAGTCATGCCGTGCAGCGTCTGGAAGTTTGTTGTAAACGCGCGGCAGCCTTCATCGTCCAGAAAACGTTTCATACCCAGTTCGATACGTGCCGCATCCAGCACGTTCTGGCGTTTCTCGCCGTTAACGGCGGCGACGGCACTAAACCGGTACTGGCTTTCATATTCATCAATTAACGCGTTAACATCGCCATCGCTGACCTGATTAATCACCTCTACCAGATCGCCCACGCCCCAGCCGTTAACGGCATAACCAAACTGGATCTGCGCCGCAACTTTATCGCCCTCGGTTACCGCGACTTCACGCATATTGTCGCCAAAGCGCGCCACTTTCAGCTGCTGACTGGCGTGACGCGCCGCCGAAGCGCGCATCCACTTACCGATACGCTGATGGCTCTGGCTCTCCTGCCAGTGGCCGGTTATCACACTATGAGAAAGACCCATGCGCGCGCCGATAAAACCAAACTCACGGCCGCCGTGCGCCGTCTGATTCAGGTTCATAAAATCCATATCCATGGTTTCCCACGGGATCTCCGCGTTAAACTGGGTATGGAACTGCAGCAGCGGCTTATTCAGCACCGACAGACCGCCGATCCACATTTTGGCCGGCGAGAAGGTGTGCAGCCAGGTAATAATACCGATGCAGCTGTTGTCATAGTTAGCGTCGCGGCAGAGCGCCAGCGCTTCGTCCGGACTTTTCACCAGCGGCTTCAGGACCAGTTTTACCGGCAGGCCCGCTTCGCGATTCAGCCCATCGACCACCTGCTGCGCATGATCGGCGACCTGGCGCAGCGTCTCCGGTCCATACAGATGCTGGGTGCCAATCACAAACCACACGCTCAGCGAATCGAACTGTTGCATAAAAACTCCTTAAATAGCGGAAGAGGGACGTGCGGCATAATTCGGTTCAGCTGTCGCACACCACTGTTGATAACGTTCATAAAGTTGCTGATAGCGCGCCACGCGCGACGCATCGGGCTGCAGCGTTTTCTCTACCGGGCTGGCCATCTGTTGCTGGGCGCTGGGAACATCGTCATACACGCCCGCCGCTACGGCGGCAAAGATCGCCGCGCCCAGTGCACAGCACTCATCGGATGCCACAATATCCAGCGGTCGATTCATCACATCGCAGCAGACCTGCATAATTGCCGGAGATTTACGGGCGATGCCGCCCAGCGTCAGGATGTTCTCTACCGGGATCTGCTGCTGTTCGAAACACTCCATAATGGCGCGTGCACCAAAGGCGGTGGCGGCGATAAAGCCACCAAACAGGGTGGGCGCGTCGGTACCCAGATTGAGATCGGTGATCACGCCTTTCAGACGCTGGTTGGCAAACGGCGTACGGCGGCCGTTAAACCAGTCCAGTACCACGGGCAGATGATCCAGTTGCGGGTTAGCGACCCAGGCATCGGTTAACTGGCGCAGCAGGTCCTGCGACAACGCCTCAAGCTGCGGTTTTAACTCTGGCTGTTGACGGGCGGCCAGCTGCAGCGGCCAGTTCAGCAGACGACTGAACCAGGCATACATATCGCCAAAAGCGGACTGGCCCGCTTCCAGACCCATCGCGCCTGGCGTGACGCTACCGTCAACCTGACCACAAATTCCTTCAATCGCACGGCTGCCGACGCGTTCGCTGTCAGCAATCAGAATGTCGCAGGTGGAGGTGCCAATCACTTTTACCAGGGTATAAGGCTGGGCACCGGCGCCCACCGCGCCCATATGGCAGTCAAACGCGCCGCCGGAGAGCACCACGGAGGTAGAAAGGCCGAGACGCTGCGCCCATTCCGGGGTGAGCGTGCCAACGGGTTTTTCCGCGGTAAACGTATCGGTAAACAGGGGATAATCCAGCTGTTGAGTCAGCATGGGATCGAGCGCGTTAAAGAATGCCGCTTGCGGCAGGCCGTCCCACTGCGGATGCCACAGGGATTTATGACCAGCGGCGCAGCGCCCACGACGAATGGCTGCCGGAGCGGTGGTGCCGCTCAATAATGCTGGCACCCAGTCGCACAGTTCAATCCAGGAAACGGCGGCGTCGCGCACGGCGGCGTCAGCGCGGGAGACGTGCAAAATTTTTGCCCAGAACCATTCAGAGGAGTACACGCCGCCAATATAGCGCGAGTAATCTTCAAACTGGCCGCTGCGACAGAGTTGATTAATCTCCTCCGCTTCTTCAATGGCGGTGTGATCTTTCCACAGCACAAACATCGCATTGGGGTTATCAGCAAATTCAGGGCGCAACGCCAGTACGTTACCGTCACGGTCGATCGGTGCCGGCGTTGAGCCGGTAGAATCCACACCGATGCCGACAACCGCAGCGCGCTGCTCTTCGCTCAGGCGCGCCACCACGCCACAAATTGCTTTTTCCAGCGCCTCAATATAATCCAGCGGATGATGACGGAACTGGCTGACCTGCGGCACGCTATACTGGCCGGCCATCCAGCGCGTATAGGGCGCCACCTCTTTTTGTAGTTCCTCGCCGCTTTGGCAGTCTACTGCCAGGGCGCGAACCGAATCGCTGCCAAAGTCCAGACCAATCGTTATGGCACCAGCACGCATTCGGGCTCTCCTGTTAATGAACAATCGCAGGCTCTAACACTAAAAAGTGTGGCGGTTTTCGGTTAGCCCTTGCCAGCTGCATATATGCATTTTTCTGTCATCGTCATGGGTTATGTGAAGCCGGTCAAAAGTTAATGCTCGGTTAAATCTGCTGAATTTATGGATTAAATTGCTATTGTTTTGCTATGTGATACCGCTCTACATTTCCTGGTGCATTTCCCGCTAAAACTAGCCCAGCGTTTGTTCAGGTAACGCGCAATATTAAAGCTAATTACCTGATTTGCCGTTTTCATAATCTTTTTAATCCGATTGGTATCGTTTACACCGTTTCGTTGCGCACAACGAAATAATTACACTGCGCCGGAGAACACCATGCACAAATTCACTAAAGCGTTAGCCGCCATTGGACTGGCTGCCGTTATGTCACAATCCGCTATCGCTGAGACGATGAAACTCGGCTTCCTGGTTAAACAGCCGGAAGAACCCTGGTTCCAGACGGAATGGAAATTCGCTGATAAAGCGGGCAAAGATTTGGGCTTTGATGTGATCAAGATTGCGGTGCCTGACGGCGAGAAGACGCTGAACGCCATTGACAGTCTGGCCGCCAGCGGCGCGAAAGGCTTTGTTATCTGTACTCCCGATCCCAAACTGGGATCGGCGATTATGGCAAAAGCCCGCAGCTACGATCTGAAAGTGATCGCGGTGGACGATCAGTTTGTTACCGCCAAAGGCAAACCGATGGATAGCGTGCCGCTGGTGATGATGGCGGCGACCAAAATCGGCGAGCGTCAGGGCCAGGAGCTGTATCAAGAGATGCAGAAACGCGGCTGGGATGTGAAAACCTCAGCGGTCATGGCGATCACTGCGAACGAACTGGACACCGCACGTCGCCGCACCTCTGGTTCCATCGAGGCGCTGAAGGCAGCCGGATTCCCGGAAAAGCAGATCTATCAGGTTCCTACCAAATCTAACGATATTCCCGGCGCTTTTGATGCCGCTAACTCGCTGCTGGTCCAGCATCCGGAAGTGAAAAACTGGCTGATTGTCGGCATGAACGATAACACCGTGCTGGGTGGCGTGCGCGCCACTGAAGGTCAGGGCTTTAAAGCGGCCAACGTTATTGGCATTGGCATCAACGGCGTGGATGCCATCAGTGAACTCTCTAAAGGTCAGGCGACCGGCTTCTACGGGTCGCTGCTGCCCAGCCCGGATGTACATGGCTACAAAAGTATCCAGATGCTGCACGACTGGGTAACCAACGATAAAGAGCCGCAGAAATTCACCGAAGTAACGGATGTGGTGCTGATTACCCGCGATAACTTCAAAGCTGAACTGGCGAAAAAAGGGTTGATGTAACGCGTGGTTTCATCGACGGGCGGCATGTGTCGCCCGGTAAGCAGGCCCGCACGGTTGATGCGGGCAGGTTGTGCTCATCTTACGCCGATTAACCGGCGTTCACAGTGAACAGGCAAAGCGGAGACACCATGAACACTGATTCAGCCTTTCTGTCGTTTCATGGCATCAGTAAAACTTTTCCCGGCGTAAAGGCGCTGCAGGATATCAGCTTCAGCTGCCGTGCAGGCGAAGTGCATGCGCTGATGGGAGAAAACGGCGCCGGTAAATCGACGCTGCTGAAAATCCTTAGCGGCAGCTACCAGCCCAGCGGCGGCACCATTCAGATTCAGGGCAGGCCGGTAAATTTCAGTCACACCACCGACGCGCTGAATGCTGGCGTGGCCATTATCTACCAGGAGCTGCACCTGGTGCCGGAAATGAGCATTGCGGAAAATATCTACCTTGGCCAGCTGCCACAGCGCGGCGGACTGGTTAACCGTAAGCTGCTGCGCTATGAGGCAGGGCTACAGCTGAAAAACCTTGGCATGGATATCGATCCCGATACGCCGCTGAAATATCTGTCGCTTGGGCAGTGGCAGATGGTGGAGATTGCCAAAGCGCTGGCGCGCAACGCCAAAATCATCGCCTTTGATGAACCCACCAGCTCACTGTCGGCGCGGGAAATCGAGCAGCTGTTCCGCGTTATTCGTCAGCTGCGTGCGGAAGGGCGCGTGGTGCTGTATGTGTCGCATCGTATGGAAGAGATCTTTGCGCTTAGCGACGCCATTACGGTGTTTAAAGATGGACGCTACGTGCGCACCTTTGACGATGTGCCCAATACCAGCCACGACATGTTGGTACAGGCGATGGTCGGGCGCGATCTGGGCGATGTCTATGGCTATGCGCCGCGTGAGCATGGCCCGGTGCGATTGCAACTGGAGGGCGTACATGCGGTCGGCGTGCGCCAGCCGGTCTCGTTCAACGTACACGCCGGTGAAATCGTCGGGCTGTTTGGTCTGGTTGGCGCCGGACGCAGCGAGCTAATGAAAGGGCTGTTTGGCGCGACACGCCTGAAGGCGGGACGTGTGCTGCTGGACGGCAAAGCCCTGGCTATCAGCGAGCCTTCAGATGCCATTCGCGCCGGGATTATGCTCTGTCCGGAAGATCGCAAAGCCGACGGCATTATTCCCGTCCATTCGGTGCGCGATAACATCAATATCTCTGCACGACGTAATAACCTGACGGCGGGGTGTTTGATCGATCGGCGCTGGGAATCGCAGAACGCCGATAAGCATATCCGGTCGCTGAATATCAAAACTCCGGGACCTGAACAACTGATTATGAACCTCTCCGGCGGCAACCAGCAGAAGGCGATCCTCGGCCGCTGGCTGTCAGAAGATATGAAGGTCATTCTGCTGGATGAGCCGACGCGTGGGATAGATGTCGGAGCAAAGCATGAAATCTATAACCTGATCTATGCGCTGGCGCAACAGGGCATTGCCGTGCTGTTCGCCTCCAGCGATCTGCCGGAAGTCATGGGTCTGGCCGATCGTATTCTGGTGATGCGCGAAGGTGAGATCGCCGGTGAATTGTTACATGATGAGGCAACGGAACAGCTTACGCTGAGCCTTGCCATGCCGAAAAATACGCAACAGACGGCCGCCGTGGCCTGATGCAGGAGTAATGCTATGTCTTCCACGACTTCAAATACGCCGCCAGTAGCGCGTTCCGGTTTACGTTTGGGCCGTATCTGGGATAACTTCGGGATGCTGGTGGTTTTTGCCGTGTTGTTTATCGCCTGCGTACTGTTTATCCCTAACTTTGGCTCCTTTATCAATATGAAAGGGCTGGGTCTGGCGATGTCGATGTCCGGTATGGTGGCGTGTGGCATGCTGTTCTGCCTCGCCTCCGGCGACTTTGACCTCTCCGTGGCGTCGGTGATTGCCTGCGCCGGGGTGACCACGGCGGTGGTGATCAATATGAGCGAAAGCCTGTGGCTGGGCATCGGCGCGGGTCTGCTGCTGGGGATGCTCTGCGGCTTCGTTAATGGCTTTGTCATCGCCAAACTGAAAATCAATGCGCTGATCACCACGCTGGCAACCATGCAAATTGTGCGCGGCCTGGCCTATATCTTTTCCGATGGTAAAGCTGTGGGTATTGAAGATGAACGTTTCTTCGAGCTGGGTTATGCCACCTGGTTCGGCTTGCCGGCACCTATCTGGCTGACCATCGGCACCATGATTATCTTTGGTTTTCTGCTGAATAAAACCACCTTTGGCCGCAATACGCTGGCGATCGGGGGTAACGAAGAGGCGGCACGGCTGGCCGGCGTGCCGGTGGTACGTACCCGCATCATTATCTTTATTCTTTCCGGACTGGTTTCAGCCGCTGCCGGGATTATCCTTGCTTCACGTATGACCAGCGGTCAGCCGATGACTTCGCTGGGCTATGAGCTGATCGTTATCTCCGCCTGCGTGCTGGGCGGCGTATCGCTGAAAGGCGGAATTGGTAAAATCTCCTACGTGGTGGCAGGCGTACTGATCCTCGGTACCGTTGAGAATGCGATGAATCTTCTGAATATCTCACCTTTCTCACAATATGTGGTGCGCGGTCTGATACTGTTGGCAGCGGTGATTTTCGACCGCTACAAACAGAGCCATAAAGCGGCCTGATCGTCGTGGGCAGCCGCACGGCTGCCCGCAATTTCGACGCTTCGTTACGAGGATTATTATGTACCATCGTCAACCGATTGAGTCACAGCCCAACCCTTTACTACCGGGCTATGCGTTTAATGCCTGGCTGGTGGCCGGGCTGACGCCGATTAGCGCTGGCGGCGCGCTTGATTTCTGTATCGACCGCCCGCACGGCATGAAAGGCTATATTATCAACCTGACGATAAAAGGACGGGGCCGGGTATTTGACGGCGATGCCTCTTTCGACTGCGAGCCGGGCGAAATGCTGCTGTTTCAGCCCAAGACGCCGCACTATTATGGCCGGGCGCCCGATAGCGACTGTTGGTATCACCGCTGGATCTATTTCCGTCCACGCGCCTACTGGCATGACTGGCTGCGCTGGCAGGATGAAACCAATGGCGTGGGACGCCTGCGGCTGCCAGAGTCGCTGCGCGGTGAGTTTGATCGTCTGTTTGCTAATATTGAACAGACGCATAATTCCGGCCGTCGCTTTGCCGAAGAGCTGGCGATGAATTTGCTGGAGCGGCTCCTGCTGCGGGCAGTAGAGGAAGATCCGCGCTCGCATCAGCAAATTCGCGATCCGCGTATTATTGAAGCCTGTCAGTATGTGACCAGTAATCTGGCTGGCGAGCTAAAAATTGAGGCGGTGGCGAAGCACGTTTGTCTGTCGCCGTCGCGGCTGGCGCACCTGTTTCGTGAGCAGATGGGGGTAAACCTGCTGCGCTGGCGTGAAGACCAGCGGGTCATTCGTGCCAAGCTGCTGCTGCAAACCACCCAGGAGCCAATCGCTTCTGTGGGCCGTGAGGTCGGTTATGACGATCAGCTCTATTTCTCGCGTGTGTTCCGCAAACGCGTCGGTGTCAGCCCTAGCGATTTCCGACGCCGTAGCCAGGACGCGCATGACGCGTTGGTAGCACAGGAAACCTGGCAATTGCCAAAGCGAGCAGGGGAGTAAAAGGTTTGTTGGCCCGCGTCAATCGCATCGCGGGCCTTGTATTGAAAAGAAACAGTAGCATCGCTCATCTTTTTATCTGAAATATTCTTCTTTCTCTTTAGGCGTTACCACTCTTGCGCCTTACATCGACTGGCTTAGCGCCGCCTGTTTGCCGGAACTCTATGTTCAGGATCACAGGATATATATTGCATGATATTAATCTTTTATTTTTCGCTCTACATTATACTGTGCAATAAGCAGGGATTTCAGGCGGCTTACCGTCGTTATCTTTCAGGCAATAACCATGCGAAGGAGAAGGTATGCTTACTCATAACCACTATGGCCAGGCTTTAGGCAGAGAAATTAAAGATTGGGTGAAGAGAGCCGCTCCTGAAAAAGTCACGCTGAAAGGCGATTACTGTATCGTTTTACCGCTATCATCCGATCATGCCGAAGATCTCTTTCCTGAATGGCACAGCATTGACGATGACCGGGACTGGACCTATCTTTCTGATGCCAAACCTGCCACTAAAGAACAATGCTATCAGTATTTTAGAAAACTCAGCGCAGATAAAGATAAACTCTACTTCGCCGTGAAAGATATTCATGATGGTCACATAAAAGGCATGCTTTGCGTCACCCATATTGACCCGAATAATGGGGTATTTGCGCTGGCGGAAATCAACTGGACGCCGCTGATGAAAAGAACACGGCTCAGTACGGAGTCGCTTTTTCTGATCATTAGCTATTTTATGGATAAGCTGCATTACCGGCGATGCGAGTGGCAAACCAACAGCCTGAACACTCAGTCCATAGACTCGGCCCAACGTATCGGGTTTATCAGAGAGGGAATACTGCGTGATAAAAGGATCAGTAAAGGTTATGCCGAAGATATCGCGTTTTTTTCCATCACCGCTTCTGACTGGGTTGATACGGCTGCCGCACTTAAAGCCTGGCTGAGAAAAGAAAATTTTGATGAGCGTGGCAGGCAGATCCATAAGCTTGAGAGCTTCCGCGTTGCAGTGAACAGTGGCGAGGCATAAGCCGGGTTTAGGTTGAGTGCGCTTTGCGGCCTCTGCGCTGGCAACGCGCAGACGGCTATTTAATCAGCAGTTGGTTTAACATCTTGCGCAATTATCTGGCATAGTTGCGCAACTTATTTTTATACTACTCTGCACTTTACCTTAAAGATTAAAAGTGAGTGCATATGATCGACGCCCGCCTTCCGCTTACCGATATCCATCGCCATCTTGATGGCAATATTCGTGCCGCCACCATCCTTGATTTAGGTCGTGAGTTCAACATTGCTTTGCCAGCCAACAGCCTGGAAGCACTGCGTCCTCATGTTCAGGTGGTCGAAAACCAGCCCGACCTGGTAAGTTTCCTGCAAAAGCTTGACTGGGGGGTAAAGGTGTTGGGATCGCTGGAGGCCTGCCGTCGCGTGGCGCTGGAAAACGTTGAGGATGCCGCCCGCGCCGGGATCCATTATGCCGAGCTGCGTTTTTCGCCAGGCTATATGGCGATGAACCATCAATTGCCCATTACCGGCGTAGTGGAAGCGGTAATTGATGGCGTACGTGCTGGCTGCCAGCAGCATAATATTGATGTACGCCTGATCGGTATTATGAGCCGTACCTTTGGTGAAGAAGCCTGCCTGAATGAGCTGGAAGGACTGCTGGCCCATCGCGATGGCATTACCGCTGTGGATCTGGCCGGTGACGAGCTGGGATTCCCTGGCAGTGAATTCCTCAGCCACTTCAATCGCGCGCGTGACGCAGGCTTTCGAATTACGGTACATGCCGGTGAGGCTGCCGGTGCGGAAAGTATCTGGCAGGCGATTCGTGAACTGGGCGCCGAACGTATTGGTCACGGGGTTAAGGCAGTAGAAGATCCGGCGCTGATGGATTTCCTTGCCGCGCAGGGGATTGGTATTGAGTCCTGCCTGACTTCAAATATCCAGACCAGCACCGTAGCGCATCTGAGCCATCATCCGCTGGTGAAATTTCTTGATCATGGCATTCTTGCTACGCTGAATACTGACGACCCGGCGGTGCAGGGGATCGAAATTGCTCATGAGTATCAGGTTGCCGCACCGCAGGCTGGGCTGACGGCTGAGCATATTCTTACCGCCCAGGAAAATGGCCTGAAGATCGCCTTCCTGAGCGAAGAAGAGAAGCAGCGTATCCGTCAGCGTGTAGCGGGCTAAGCGGAACTGAGCCAGGGCCAGCCCGCAGCGTAATACGCTACGGGCTGACTAGCGCGGACGGGCAACCACAATGCCTGGCCGCGTTTTAATGTAAGAGAGCAGCGGTGTATCGACAACCTTCATATTTTTCTTTAAAGAAGAGGCATTACGTAACCAAACCTGATTACCTTTTTTAATGATAATTCCGGTATGCGAAACATCCAGACCCGCCAGCGGCGAATAAATTCCCACATAGTCGCCCGTTTGCAACGCTTTTAAAGTTCCCTTATTAATATTATTAGCTGGAATATAATTAATTATTCGGGGCGTTATCGGCAAGCCAGGTAAATATTTTCCGCCGTCGGTTTTTAAATTAAGCTGTTTAGTAATTTTAACCGTCGGGGTATTCAGTTTATCGGTAATATCGCGCGCATTTAAGGGTGCCAGGCTAAACCAGTCGGAGAAAAAATGTTTACGATGGACGAAACTCACCTCTCCCTGGTGATAACGCGTGAGGCGCAACTGAGTAAAAAAGTCGTCTCGGCTGCTGGCGTGGCTGAGCGCGGCAACATAATCCAGCAGCGTAAAGCAGTCGACGCCGTTAAAATTGACAACCAGCTGCTCTGGAACGTTATCCGATCCCGTTAGCGTATCTGCCTGATAAGGCGTCCCGAGAAAAGCCGCAGAGATATCGGCAATGCGCTCTCCCAGTGGTTTATTATGTGCGGGAATAACCTGCTGTTGCAGCATCTCATCAAGTCGCTCAGAGGTTTGTTTATCTATTACCGGGCGAGATGTAGTGGTGCAGGCGGCAAGAGAAAATATTAATAATAACGATGCTATTAATTTCATTTTTAATTCCTTCTGTATTATTTCTGTCAGGCAAGAAATAACCTCAATCCTGAGGATGGAGTGGCATAATTATTAAATAATCATCTGAGCGCAAATTTTATTTTTATGAATGAGAGGGGGCGCGCAAAAAAAACGCTGATATAAAAAAGGGCGACATGATGTCGCCCTGAGAGTGAATAGCGCGTTAAAAGCGCAATAACCTTATTCCGGCAGGTTTTGTGCCGGCGCGCCCAGCATATAACGGGAGAGAAAGCCGTCGAGCGGCATATTTTCACCGTTCATCGTCACCTGAGTGCCGTTAAACTGCAGGCTGGTCACGATGTTGTCATCCTGCTGCTGGGTCAGGCGGAACATTTGTCCCATCGCCGCCAGGCCTTTAATCTGCTGTTCAGCCAGCTTGCTGGCATCAGATTCCTGATAACCTTCCGCCATAGCAACCTGCTTCATCAGCGCGGTCGCCATCGGCATATTAATCACCAGTTTACCTTCCAGCGATTTTAGCATCCGGCTCAGCGCGTCAGCCGGCGTTTGCGCCACGCCCTGAGCAGTAGCGGGATCTTTAAAATGCGCCGCTAAGTTAAAGGTGCTTTCTCCTTTATCATTTTTCCAGCTTAGCGGAGCCACGGTCACCACCGGATCGCCTTTCAGCAGCAGCGGCAGGTTAGCGGCCATAATCTGACGTACGCCTTCCTGATAACGCTCGGGATCCTGTTCAATGCCGGGCTGATTGATTAATGCCTGCATCTGGCTGCGATAGTTATCCGAAGCCGTTTTCAATGCCTGTCCATCAAACTGTGACAGCTTCAGGGTCATCTTGCCGGAACCAAAACTCTGTTTTTCCAGCATGAGGTTATCAATGGCGTAATCCATCTGGCCAGAGAGCGTATTGCCGCTGGAATCAAACTGCGTTTTGATATCCATGCCTTCCAGCGTTGCTGTTTCCTGGCCGTTAACCGCCGTGGTCAGCTTTTTCAGATTGAAGTGTTGATCGCCAATACGCACACCCTGCGGGCTAAGGTGGGTTTTACCGTTAAGGCTAATGCCATTCAGGGTGAACAGCACGGGCTGATTTGCTTCGTTTCTTATTGTCAGCGCCACGCTGTCAATATCGGAATCGAAATTAACCCGATCGCCTTCGGCATCGCTGTCAATGCCCAGCGTGCCGCCGTTCCAGGCGTAGCGCTCGCCGGTTTCACTGTTTTGATAATCCAGCGGCAACAGACGAATCGTTGAAGCGGTAGCGCCGCTGTAACCGATACGGGTATCCGCATCAATCACCGATTTACCTTTGGTCAGCTCAAACAGCTTTTTCAGCGCGGGGGTATTTTCCAGCTCGCTGTGTACCGAGGCCATGCTGGGGATCAGATTAAAGTTTTTCAGCTGAGCGAAGGGGAAAGGGCCATGATCGATGGTCTCATTCAGCACCACGCTCTGGCCCGGCTTCAGCAGCGCATTATCTTCTGTCTGCGAACTGGCCTGTACTACCAGCTGAGTATGGCTGGTAAACAGGCCGCGCTGATAATTTTGGTAACTCACTTTCAGACGGCTGTCGGGCGCAAGCTTTGTCAGCTGCGCATTCGCATTTTGCACGATCTGATCCATGTGGCTTTCGATCTGCTTGCCTGTTAGCCAGGCCGCGCCCGTCCAGACCACTCCCAGCGCGACTACAACGCCAACCGCAATTTTCGTCTTGTTCATCGATTCGTCCTTTTTACGGCATCAATGCCTGATATTAATTTATTGAATAATCATAGCATTTGCAGAACTGGCCGTCAGCCTGGCAGGTTATAAACTCGGGCAAGTTGTCCCTGACCGCAAGCCGTTATCGGTGATTCGCTGGCGGCGACGAAACAGGATTCGCCTGCCCTGAGCGTCAGCGGCTGTTGGCCCGTCAGCCGGGCTTCGCCTTCAATACAGAACAGGATTGCCGCGCTCTGCTGGCAGAGCGTTATCGGTGTAGCGTTCAGCGCGTGAATTGCGAAAGCGAAATCATCCACCGGAACGGGAAATTCGCGCGTATTTCCCTGCTGCACCGGCTCGGTGAGCAGGGTATCCGCCGCGCGGGGCGTAAATTTTATGTTGGCCATCAGTTCATCAACATCAATATGTTTCGGCGTCAGCCCGGCGCGTAACACGTTATCTGAGTTTGCCATCACCTCCAGCGCCACGCCGCGTAGATAGGCATGGGGCGTCTCAGCAAATAAAAACATCGCTTCGCCCGGCTGTAGTTCAATCAGGTTTAGCAGCAGCGGAGAAAAAAGCCCGCTGTCATCAGGATACTCTTCAGCGATGTTGCGAATAGTCCGCCAGGGTTCGCCGTGTTGCGTATGCAGCGTGGCTTTAAGAATATCAATCGCACGTTGTTTCTCTGCCTGCTGTAACGAGAGCAGCGAGGAAAACAGTATGGCCAGGCTCGCCTCATCCGGCTGCTGTAAGAAGTGGGCGATGGCCGGATGCGCACCGGCAACCGGCTGCAGCAAGGAAATGATCTCCGCAAAAGGGCGAAAACCGTTAATGGCTAAAAAAGGGGTCAGCGCATAAACCAGTTCAGGCTTATGGTTAGCATCTTTATAGTTGCGTTCCGGCGCGTTCAGCGGGATGCCCGCTGCGTTTTCACGTGCGAATCCAGCCTCGGCGGCGGATTTGCCAGGATGCACCTGAATCGATAGCGGCTGTTCGGCACACAGCACTTTAAACAAAAAGGGGAGCTCGCCAAAACGTGCCGCCACTTTTTCTCCCAGCAGGCCCGGCTTATCTGATTCGATCATCTCCCGCAGTGAGCGCAATTCGCCGTTCACTTCAATCCCCGAGCTGCTTTTAGGGTGTGCGCCCATCCATAGCTCAGCCATCGGCTGCTGCGTCGGATTCTCAATGCCATACATCTCAGTTAGTGCCGTTTTACTGCCCCATGCATAGTTTTGCAGCGAATTGTGAAGCTTAAACATGATCTCTCCTTTTACTGGCGGCTGACCGCAGGTATTAAAGCAGAACGTGTTTTCGAAACCTGGACACAAGTCAAATAAGGACGATTGGCTCGCAGAATGTTAAATTATTGTATGTCACACTATGGCCCATGCCCGCTGTGTCGGATAGTCACAGGTCAGGGCTTTTTAAATCATATGTTTGTGCTAAAGGAGAGAAGTAATGGCAGCCAACCGCATTGAAAAAGATTCAATGGGACCTATTGATGTACCGGCTGATAAACTGTGGGGCGCGCAGACGCAGCGCTCGCTGGAACACTTTCGCATCTCTACAGAAAAAATGCCTGCCGAGCTGGTGCATGCGCTGGCGTTAACCAAACGCGCCGCCGCAAAAGTTAACAGCGATCTCGGCCTGCTGCCGCAGGAGAGAGCGGAGGCGATTATTCAGGCTGCGGACGAAGTATTGGCGGAAAAGCATACCGCTGAATTCCCGCTGGCTATCTGGCAGACCGGCTCCGGCACACAAACCAATATGAATATGAACGAGGTGCTGGCCAACCGCGCCAGTGAGATCCTCGGCGGTGAGCGTGGCATGTCTCGCCTGGTGCATCCAAATGATGATGTCAATAAAAGCCAGAGCTCCAATGACGTTTTCCCTACCGCTATGCATGTGGCGGCGGTGATCGCTCTGCGTGAGAACCTGGTTCCGCAGCTCAATTTACTGAAGCAAACGCTGCAGTCTAAAGCGGAAGCGTTTAAAGATATCGTTAAAATTGGCCGTACCCACCTGCAGGACGCCACGCCGCTGACGCTGGGCCAGGAGATTTCCGGCTGGGTAGCGATGCTGGAACATAACCTGAAGCATATCGAGCAGAGCGTGCCGCACATAACTGAGCTGGCGCTGGGCGGCACCGCCGTTGGCACTGGACTGAATACGCATCCTGAGTATGCAGTGCGCGTTGCTGAAGAGCTGGCCGCGCTGACGCGTCAGCCGTTTGTGACCGCGCCGAATAAGTTTGAAGCGCTGGCGACCTGTGATGCGCTGGTGCATGCACACGGCGCGCTTAAAGGTCTGGCGGCCTCGTTGATGAAAATCGCCAACGATGTGCGTTGGCTCTCATCTGGCCCGCGTTGCGGCATCGGTGAAATTGCCATTCCGGAAAATGAACCCGGCAGCTCTATCATGCCAGGTAAAGTTAACCCGACCCAGTGCGAAGCGATGACCATGCTTTGCTGTCAGGTGATGGGGAACGATGTGGCGATTAATATTGGCGGCGCGTCCGGCAACTTTGAACTGAACGTGTTCCGTCCGATGGTCATTCATAACTTCCTGCAGTCGATTCGTCTGCTGGCGGATGGTATGGATAGCTTTAATCATCACTGCGCCGTAGGCATCGAGCCAAACCGCGATCGTATAACGCAACTGCTGAACGAGTCGCTGATGCTGGTGACCGCGCTGAATACGCATATCGGTTACGATAAAGCCGCTGAAATTGCTAAAAAAGCGCATAAAGAGGGGCTGACGTTGAAAGCGTCCGCGTTGAAGCTGGGCTATCTCACGGAAGAAGAGTTTGATGCCTGGGTTCGACCAGAAGAGATGGTTGGCAGCATGAAGCAGTAAATTATCTCCCGGGGCCAGCAGGCCCCGGTTTTTGCTTTGCGCCTGAATCCGCGCGATTTAGCGCCGTTATGCTCTCTCTTTGCCTGTGATCTTTCCCTTAAACCGAACTTACTGGCCTGTCGCAATAAAGATGCAGTCGCGGGATCAACAGCCACAGCGGATCCGCCTGCGGCTTATAGCGATGGGTAATATTTTCCGCATCATAATTTAACAGCTCACCTAATACCGGCACCTGTTGCCGATCCGGACAAAGCACCAGCAGCGGGGAAGGGCAGGCCAGCTGCGTCTGTTTTTGCTGCTCTTTATCCCAGATACGTGCAATCGGCTGCACTTTAACCGGCCGTTTGATTTTCAGCTTCGCGCCCGCAGGCAATGACTGCACCGCGATCAGCTCCTGCTGTACCTTCTCCGCCCATTGCTCACGGGTCCAGGGCGCCTGCGCGCGGCCCGCCTTCAGGCTCTTTTCCAGCTTTGCCACAATCTCCTGCGGCGTTACATTTTTAATAATATGTTTGTTGGCCCAACCGAAGCGCACGCTGTCTGGCGCATCCAGCAGGGTAATGGCGCGGTAGGCGTTTAGCGTTAGCAGGCCGCGCAGATGCGTATGCACAAATTCAAAACGTGCTTCACTCGGTAAGCCAGATTCCACGGTAATGATCTGCTCCAGCCGCGCCTTAAGCAGATTGATTTTATCAACCTGCTGATGGAGAAGGGCATGCTGGTGGCTGTCTGCTTCAAAGCAGAGTGCGCCGGGCAGGCGAACAGCAGCCTTGGTGCTGATATTTTCCGACTGACGTTGAATAAACAGACGACAATAATGCTGCAAAGCAAGCTGTCGCGCCTCATCCCCCAAATGCTGGGTTACGCTGATTTGCGCTATGGGATCGTGTTCAGCGCCTTTTGCCACTGGCGGTAACGAGAACACCCGGCCGACCAGCAGCGGCAGCGACGTTAATTGTTGCTGGAGAACGCTAAGCTCCTCATCAAGCTGATTAGCGCACTGACGCAAATCTTCCACTAAGTCATAGCGAGGCATGGTGGCTCCTGCGGTGAAAAATATTATTAGTTACAACATACATATGAATAATCAAAAATACCAGTCCAGCTACGGGGAAATCATCAGTCAGGCAGAAAAAAAGGCCACGTGAGCGCGGCCAGAAGAAGATGAGGTGAGGCTAGAGTTTTTTACTGTGGAGTTGGCTGGCGACAAGCAACGCCAACAGCAGCATTATGGCAATAAATGTCGTAATGCCTGGCCAGCCCCAGGCGTGCCAGAATACGCCGCCCAGGGTGCCCGCAATGCTGGATCCCGCATAATAGCTGAACAGATACAGCGATGAAGCTTGCCCTTTGGCGCGACGCGTACGTGGACCAATCCAGCCGCTGGCAACGGAGTGGGCGGCAAAGAATCCGGCGGTAAACAGCATCATTCCCGGGAAAATCAGCCACAGGGAATTAAAAAGCGTGATAAGCAGGCCACACAGCATCAAAGCCGTGGAGAAAAACAGAACCGGGCCGCGTCCATAGCGGGCCGTCATCGCCCCCGCTTTGGGTGAGCTCCATGAACCGGTGAGATAAACCACCGACAGCAGGCCAACAACCGCCTGACTGAGAAACCAGGGCGCACTCAGCAAACGATAGCCAATGTAATTAAATAGCGTAACGAAGGCACCCATCAGCAAAAAACCCTCCGCAAACAGCAACGGTAAACCGCGATCGCGCCAGTGCAGGCGAAAGTTAATCGCCAGGCTACGGGGATTAAGTGAAGCTGGCCGAAAATGACGCGACGCAGGCAGAATTTTCCAGAACATCAGCGCCGAAGCCAGGGCAAAACAGCCGATCACGACTACCGCCACGCGCCAGGAGCTAAAATCAGTAATAACGCCGCTCAGCAAACGACCGCTCATCCCGCCAATAGAGTTGCCGCTGATATATAAACCCATGGAAAAGGCAACCACACTGGGATGAATCTCCTCACTCAAATAGGTCATACCAACCGCAGCCACACCACTTAGCGATAAACCAATCAGCGCCCGCATAATTAAAATGCCGTGCCAGCTGTGCATGGTGGCGGAGATCAGGGTGCATATCGCGGCCAGTAGCAGCGCGATCACCATTACCGGCTTGCGGCCCACGGCGTCGGAAAGCGGTCCGGTTACCAGCAGCCCCAGCGCCATAAGAGCGGTTGAAATTGACAACGAAATGCTGCTTGTTGCGGGTGACACGCCAAATTCGTGAGAAAGCACCGGCAAAATAGGCTGAACGCAGTAGAGCAGGGCAAAGGTGGCGAGACCTGCGGAAAACAGCGCCAGCGTTACGCGCATAAACTGCGGCGTGCCGCGTTTGATATAGAGGTTTTTATTCACGACAGCGGGCGAGACACGCTGAACCTGGTCAGCGGGTAACGTCGCGCCCTGGGATGAGCGTTCCACAATAGTTCCTTATTTAAACATCAACTATTTAATTGTGGGGCGACCTTATTATACTGTCTAATATATTAATTATCTGAATTGATACATGTAAAGTATGAATGTCGAACTTCGTCATCTTCGTTACTTCATCGCCGTTGCGGAAGAGCTGCATTTTGGTCGTGCGGCGCTGCGATTGAATATTTCACAACCGCCGTTAAGCCAGCAGATCCAGCAGCTTGAACAGCAGGTAGGCGCTTGTTTGCTGGCGCGCACCAATCGTAGCGTTCAGCTTACCGCAGCTGGACGTCAGTTCCTGCAGGATGCGCGCGTGATCCTGTTGGATGTTGAGCAGGCGGCCAGCCGCGCCGCGCGTTTGCATCAGGGGGAGGAAGGGGAGATCCGTATCGGCTTTACCTCATCGGCACCTTTTATTACCGCCGTTTCCGATGCGCTGTTTACCTATCGTCAGCGTTTTCCGCAGGTGCATATTCAAATGCAGGAAATGAACACCCGCCAACAGCTGACGCCTTTAAGCGAAGGGCGACTGGATTTTGGCGTAATGCGTAACACGCCTCTGCCGGAAACGCTGGCATGGCAGCTGCTGCTGCGTGAGCCGCTTTGCTGCATAGTGCATCATGCGCACCCTTTGGCGAGTCAGCAAAGCGTCTCGGTTACTGCCCTGGCCAACGAACCTTTTGTTTTTTTCGATGCGCAAAGCGGCACCGCACTGTATGGCGAAACGATGGCGCTTCTGCAGCGCTACCAAATCCAGCCTTATATTACGCAGGAGGTCGGCGAGGCGATGACCATCCTTGGCCTGGTTGCCACCGGGCTGGGCATATCTATCTTGCCCGCCTCTTTTCGCCGTGCGCAACTGGCTGGCGTGGTCTGGTTGCCACTACAGGAGGCGGATGCCTGGTCGGAAATGTGGTTGGTCTGGTCAAAACAGCGTGAAATCAGTGCGCAGATGAAGCAAATGAAGTCCTTGTTGCTAAGCGAAAGCTGGCGGCGCTGAGTTTGCAGCCCATTTATTGCTTACAATGGCGGATAGCTCCCGATTTATTCACATGCGCCTTGCAATATTACTCGGCGGGCCGCAGGCCTAATCGATCACAGCCTCTCTGCCTGGTCCTGTTTTTGTGCAGTAAATCACATTCCGAATCAAATAGTTGACGCCTGTTAATATCTCATCCACCATAGCCTGAGCAGGTTTATTTTGAAGCGCGAAAATAAGTGGGAGCAGGGGTAGTGATAGCGGACAGTCAACCTGGTCATATCGACCAGATCAAGCAGACAAACGCTGGGGCTGTATATCGCCTGATCGACCAATTTGGCCCGATATCGCGTATTGAGCTTTCCCGGCGGGCTCAGCTGGCGCCAGCCAGTATCACCAAAATTGTCCGTGAAATGCTGGAAGCCCATCTGGTACAGGAAACGGAGTATCAGGAGCCGGGCAGTCGTGGTCGGCCTGCGGTTGGCCTGATTCTGGATACCGTAGCCTGGCACTATCTGGCCGTTCGTATTGGCAACGGCGAGATCACGCTGGCGCTACGCGACCTCAGCAGCGCGCTGGTTACCGAAGAGACCCGGTCGCTGCCGGTGCAGAGCGAGACGCCGCTGCTAAACCGCGTGATCCTTGAAATCGATCAGTTTTTTATCCGCCATCAGCACCAGCTGGAGCGGCTGACCGCCATCGCCATTACCTTGCCCGGTATTATTCATTCCGGCAAGGGAATGGTTCATCGCATGCCGTTTTATCAGGTCGCTGATATGCCGCTGGGGCCGGAACTGTCCGCCCATACCGGTCTGCCGGTTTATATTCAGCATGATGTTTGCGCCTGGACCATCGCTGAATCGCTGTTTGGCGCATCGCGCGGGGCCAGCGATGTTATCCAGATCGTCATCGATGACAACGTCGGCGCAGGCGTAATCACTGGCGGTCGCCTGCTGCATAACAGTCGCAGTTCGCTGGTTGAAATTGGGCACACGCAGGTGGATGCGTATGGCAAGCAGTGCTATTGCGGCAACCATGGTTGCCTGGAGACGGTCGCCAGTATCGGCAGCATTCTGGAACTGACGTCACAGCGCATGCAGACCGCGCTCAGTTCTATTCTGCATCATCAGCCGTTAACCGTGGAATCACTGTGCGATGCGGCACTGAATGGCGACCCGCTGGCGCGCGATATCATTACAGGGATTGGCAATAGCGTCGGGCGCATTCTGGCCATTATGGTCAATCTGTTTAATCCGGAAAAAATCCTGATTGGTTCTCCGCTTAACCGCGCCGCCGAGGTGCTGTATCCGGCAATCGGCGCCTCGATCCGCCAGCAGGCGCTGCCAGCTTACAGCGCCGATATCCATGTTGAACCCACCCAATTTCCCAACGTCGGCACGATGCCTGGCGCTGCGCTGGTCAAAAACGCCCTGTATAACGGTGAACTGCTTATCAAACTGTTGCAGGGCTAATCTAATTTCAGTTATCACTAAAAAATTGCGCTAACGCAAGCTGTGCAAAAGCGCGATTTCCTACACTGTGCGACATAAACCGATGATTAATGTTTAACTATTTCAGGCCGACAGCCTGCCGGAGTGTTGCTATGCTGAGTCGTCTTTTCATTACCGGTACGGATACCGCCGTCGGTAAAACAGTTGTTACACGTGCCCTGATGCAAAAACTGGCGGAAACGCACCCGGCGGTAGTGGGATATAAACCGGTAGCCAAAAGTAGCCAGATGACGGCAGACGGGATACGCAATAAAGATGCGTTGATATTACATCGTGCCTCCACGCTTGATGTGCCTTATGAAGCGATAAATCCCGTTACGCTGCTAGAAGATGAAATCAGCACCCATCGCGGCGAAGCCATTAACTATGCGTGTCTGAGCAGCGGCCTGCAGGCGCTGGAAGCGCAGGCCGATGTGGTGGTGGTGGAAGGGACCGGCGGCTGGCGCAGCCTGATGAACGATCTGCGGCCGTTATCCGACTGGGTTATTCAGGAGCAGCTGCCGGTGGTGTTAGTTGTCGGCATCAAGCTGGGTTGTATCAGTCATGCCTTACTGACGGCGCAGGCAATCATTAACGATGGTCTGCCGTTGATGGGCTGGGTCGCCAACCGCATCAATCCGGGGCTGGCGCACTATGCGGAAATTATCCAGGTACTGCAGGAGAAAATCCCGGCGCCGCTGTTAGGCGAGCTGCCTTATTTGCCACGGGCTGAAGAGCGCGAGCTGGCAGGTTATATCGATCTCTCCTCGCTTTTACTGCCGCAGGCTGTCGCCTGATTCACAGAGGGCATACGCACAGTTATCGAATAAAGCGCGGGGGCAGGAAGAAAACGCCCCACGCAAACAAGGTAATCATTTTTTGATGCGCCCTCAGGGCGCAATCGTATGTTTAGCGACTGAGTGCGCGACGCGTACGGCCTGAACTCAGATAATCAGCGATATAATCCTGCGAAATTTCGCCGCTGTAGCGGCCTTCTTCATCCACAATGGGCATCCATACCAGATTATGTTCATAGAGTTTTGACAGTACCACACGCAGGTTTTCTTCCGCTTTGCCGGTTACGGTAAAATTGTGCAGTTTCTCTTCGCAGTAGCCGCTGGCTCCGCGCGCTTCACGCCGTTTCACAAAGCCCAGCGGGCGATCGTCGCTATCAACCACGGTAATGGAGCGCATATCATTATCATCCATGATCACAAATGCTTCTGACAACGGCGTGGACCGCTTAACGGTAAGGGTTTGCTGTTGATCGGTCACGTCGCCAGCCTGGACCAGCAGCAATCGTTTCAGTGTGCGATCCTGACCGACAAAAGAGCCAACAAACTCGTTGGCCGGTTTCGCCAGGAGTTCGTCAGGCGTGGCGCACTGCACAATTTTTCCCTGACCGAATACAGCGATGCGATCGCCCAGCTTGAGCGCCTCATCGATATCGTGGCTAACCAGCATGACGGTTTTCTTTAACTGGCGTTGCATTTCCAGAAACTCGTTCTGAATCGCCTCTCGGTTAATCGGATCGACCGCACCGAAAGGCTCATCCATCAGCAGGACCGGCGGATCCGCCGCCAGCGCACGAATGACACCTATACGTTGTTGCTGTCCGCCGGACATCTCTTTCGGATAACGATGCAGAAACTTATGCGGATCGAGTGCCACCATATTCATCAGCTCGCTGGCGCGATCGCGGCAGCGTTTTTTATCCCAGCCGAGCATGCGCGGCACGACAGTGATGTTTTCTTCGATAGTCATGTTAGGGAACAGGCCAATCTGCTGAATCACGTAGCCGATATTGCGGCGCAGGGTAACGGTATCCTGAGTGCTGGTATCTTCACCGTTAATGGTAATTTTACCGCTGGTTGCCGGAATCAAACGGTTTATCATTTTCAGCGTAGTGGTTTTCCCGCAGCCGGACGGACCAAGCAGCACGCACATTTCTCCCGCTGGCACGTGCAGGTTGACATTATCCACCGCATTAAACGTCGTGCCATTTTTCTGAATGAAGGTTTTAGTCAGGTTTTCCAGCTTTATCATTATCGAATCCCCTTCGGTGTCAGCACCAGCTGCAAGCGATGCAACAGCCAGTCAAGAATAATTGCCAGGAAGCAAATCAGCACTGCGCCTGCGATCAGCATACGAATATCGCTGCCGCTAATGCCGTCCAGCAACAGCAGGCCCAAACCGCCAGCACCAATAATTGCCGCAATCGCCATAACGCCTACGTTCATCACCACTGCCGTACGAATACCGCCGAAAATAATCGGCAGGGCAAGCGGGATTTCCACCCAGCGCAGGCGCTGCCAGAAGGTCATGCCGATACCGCGCCCGGCTTCGCGCAGGCCAGGCGGCAGACTTTCCAGCGCGGTATGGGTATTGCGTACAATCGGCAGCAGGGAATAGAGGAATACCGCTGTAATCGCCGGCACCACGCCAATACCCTGACCAATAAGGGAAAAAAGTGGGATCATCAGACCAAACAACGCGATCGAAGGGATAGTAAGCACAATGGTGGCGATCCCCAGCACCGGGGTCGCCAGCCATTTAAAGCGCACAATTAAAATGCCCAGCGGCACGCCGGCCAGAATAGCGCAGCCAACCGCCACCAGAACCAGCCACAGATGTTGCCAGCTAAGGGCGACGAGGTGAGGCCAGTTGTCGATCATATAGTGAATCGTATCCATAGCATCTCCTTACAGCATGCCTTTAGACTGCAGAAAATCGCGGGCGACCTGCTGCGGTGACTGATGATCGATATCGACCCGTTTGTTGAGTTCGGTAATTACGTCATCTGTGATCAATGCAGAAAGCTGATTGAGCGCCTCCGCCAGACCTGGATTCGCCTCCAGTACCTCTTTACGCACCAGCGGCGTCACGTTGTAGCTGGGAAAGAAATGCTTATCATCCTCCAGAATTTTCAGGTCGAAGCCTTTTACCCGTCCGTCGGTGGTATACACCAGTCCGGCCTCGACAAAACCGTCGCGAATGGCGTTATACACCAGCCCCGGATCCATCTGGCGGATTTGCGGACGATCCAGCGTTAATCCATACAGTTTTTGCAGCGGCTTCAGACCATCGGCGCGCCCGGCAAACTCCAGGTCCAGACCCAGCATCCAGTTATGGTCCGGATCCTGTTTGCGGATCTGCTCAATACGCGCCACCAGCTGTGAAACCGTGGTGATATGCTCTTTTTCGGCGCGTTGACGCTGCATGGCAAAAGCGTAGGTGTTATTCATGGGTGCCGGATTAAGCCAGATCAGACCTAATTTGCCATCCAGACGCTTTACCGTTTGGTAGGCCTGCTCAGAGGACATCCGGGTTGTAATATGATTAAAGACAATCAGTGAGGCGCCGGTATATTCCCAGGTCATGTCGATCTGTTTGTTCAGCATTGCGCTGCGCCCGATCGACACCGGGATATTCGTTTTAGGGATCACCTGAAAGCCTTTTTTATTCAGCCACAGCGTGGTCATTGCTGACAAAATATGTTGTTCGGTAAAGCCTTTGGTAGCCATGGTAATCGGTGCGGCCTGCACGGAGGAGAGGCATAGTAATAGCGTCGCCAGCAGCGTGCCCAGCGCCCGAGTCAAAACAGAAATAGTCATAAGGCTCCTTTTTACAGCGCATGTGGGCTTAACCAGCGACCCAGAGCCGCCAGCAGCATATCCAGAATCAGCGCAAACAGCGCCGTCGCCACCGCGCCTAAAATCAGGACAGGAAAGTCATTGAGGTAGATCCCAGGGAAGATCAGCTCGCCGTAGCTGCTGGCGCCAATCAGGAACGCCAGCGGCGCGGTGCCAACGTTAATTGCCATCGCGATGCGAATACCGGAAAGGATCACCGGACAGGCGTTAGGCAGCTCTACCTGACGCAGACGCTGCATTTTTGTCATGCCGATGCCGTTGGCGGCTTCCCGCAACGATTCCGGTACGCCAATCAATCCTGCATAGGTGTTACGCACAATAGGTAATAGCGAAGCAAGAAACAGCGCGAAAATCGCCGGCCGATCGCCAATGCCGATCACTACCATCGCCAAAGCCAGCACCGCTAGCGGCGGCAGCGTATTGCCGACATTAAAAATCTGCATAATGTATTCCGCCCAGCGGCGCATATAAGGACGACTGAGTAAAATACCGCTGGGAATGCCGACCAATAGAGCGAACAGCATCGACCAACCCACCAGCCAGAGATGTTGCCTGCCAAGGTAAATTAAATCGACCTGACGCGCTTTAATCACCTCAGGGCCGACACCGTAAATCAACAGCGCAGCCACCAGCGCTATCACCAGCAACGCCAGAATGATTCGCTTAATCGCGGGGGAAAAATGCATGAACAGCGTTCTCCTGGGGATGACCTGAAGCGCATCCCTGCAGGATGGCTCAATTGTTATATTAATCCGTGTGCATAGCGCCGTGGAAAGCGGTACGCGTCAGCGACGCCGGACGATAAAGATAAAGTGCTGATTTTTACGTCTTTATCAGCAAAAAAAACGTGGTGCCTTAAATCTATAGCAGCGCGCAGACGGGTTCGCCAGTTTTGCGGCAGGATCAGCAGGATAGTTTTTCCCGGCAAGGGGAGAAAACATGTTTTCAAACGCCAGCGGCAGACAGGAAACAACCAAAGCAAACTTAAGTGACAACGTCACTTAAGGGAGTGTACGCAATGCGCCGCGTTGGGCTACGCTTAGGAAATTAACAGGAAGGGAAAACATGTCAGAAGCTCAACATCAGACGGTCGCACACCGTCACTGGATTTTAATTGCCTGTATGCTGGCGATGTTTATGGCGGCAATTGAAGTCACTATTGTCGCGACGGCGATGCCCACCATCATTGCTCAACTGGGCGGCTTTTCGCAATTTGGCTGGGTTTTTTCCATTTACCTGCTAACTCAGGCGGTAAGCGTACCGATCTATGGGCGGCTCGCCGATCTGTGGGGACGTAAACGCATGTTCCTGATCGGCGCCTCGCTGTTTTTACTGGGTTCGGTGCTGTGCGGCATGGCGCACAGTATGACCTGGCTTATTCTGTTCCGTGCTTTTCAGGGGCTGGGTGCAGGAGCGATTATGCCGATCACCTCGACTATTGTGGCGGACATTTATTCGCCTCGCGAGCGGGCGGGCATTCAGGGCTGGCTTTCCAGCGTCTGGGGCGTTGCGGCGATTATCGGCCCGCTGAACGGCGCCTGGATTGTGCAACATTTCAGCTGGTCGCTGGTTTTCTGGGTTAACGTACCCTTGGGCATTATTTCAATGCTGATGCTGGCGCGCTGGCTGCCGGCGCATCAACAACCTTCAGAGCAGAGCCTTAACGTATCCGGCAGCGCCTGGCTGATGCTAAGCGTCAGCGCGCTGCTGGTTGCGCTGCTTCAGGCTGAGGCGCTGGGCTACTGGCTGTTGTTGTTTCTGGCCGTGGCGTTAATCGCCGGTTTTATTCTGCTGCACCATGAAAAAAAAGCCGAGGCGCCGCTGTTTCCGCTGGCTATCTGGCGGAGCCGGGTCATTGTTGCCGGTAATGCCGGGAATTTGATTATTGGCGCGGCGATGATGGGCATCAGCGCCTTTTTGCCCACCTGGATTCAGGGCATCAATGGCGGTTCGCCGTTGCAGGCGGGCAGCGCGCTGGCCATGATGTCGATTGGCTGGCCGCTTGCCAGTACCTTTAGCGGCCGTCTGATGCTGCATACCTCTTATCGTTTTACCGCTCAGCTGGGCGCGCTGTTATTGATTGCGGGCACGGCGCTGCTGTTGACGCTGCATGCCGGGAGCAGCCTGTTGCAGGCTGGCTTTGCCGCTTTTGTGATTGGTACCGGAATGGGCATGACCAGCACCACCTTTTTGGTCTCGGTTCAGAATAGCGCCGATTTCGCTATTCGCGGTATCTGCACCGCCTCGATTATGTTTAGCCGCATGCTTGGCTCCGCATTGGGTACAGCCATTATGGGCGCGGTACTCAATTATAATTTGCTGCTGCGGTTGCCTGACGCGCAGGATCCGGTGCAGCAAATTATGTCGCCGGAGCGGCGGCAGGCGTTAGACGGGGGCACCCTGCATCAGATGACGCTGCATATCGCTGCTTCGCTGCACTGGGTATTTATTGTCTCGCTGGTGATTGCCGTTGGCAGCCTGTTTATCGCCTGGACCATGCCACGACGCAGACCGGAATAGGAACGCGTGAAACAAGAATCTTAACCCTATTCACTATTGAAAAGTACCGGTACAAATAACCGGTAACTATCAGCTTAAATGTGATTAATAATTCGCTTGAGAAAAAACAGGCGCCGTTCAGGCGCCTTGAGGATAAATCAGGAAGCGGGGGCATCCTGTGCGGTACCGGCATCGGCAGGCACGTTAGTTTCACCGTCGACGCCGGTACGTTTATAAACGATTTTCTGTGAGTCGTTGTCACAATGTCCAACCACCTGGCCACCGGCAGCCTCAGCCTGATCGTTAGGCACAATATCCAGCGTAAAGCCTGATTCAGGCACGCCGTTATTGATGATCTTCTGACTAATATCCGCTTTTACCGATTCGCACGATGCCTGGGCTGCCAGCGGAGCAACAACCAACAGGGCGCTTAACATCCACTTCTTCGCTCTCATCACATCATCCTTTTGCAATAAAACCAGCGGTAACTATAGCAGCAAAGTAAGATCAGGGTGTTACGGGGCGTCCGGTGCGTCGATCCAGGCAGCGTAGGGTATTGGCTTCCCAGTATGCGTTGACGTTATAGCTTTTTTCACAGGCGTCACGGCTATCAAAGGCACGATCGGTTTTATCAAACTCTTTTTCGACGCGGCTGTTGAGCTTTTTACGCAGCATGCGCGTGTCATCCCACTGTTCTTTATTTTGACGCGCTTCTTCATTGCTTAACGCATTACTTCCGTTTTCAATGATCAAACGCTCGGTGCGCGCCTGGGCCGACGCAGATGACAGCGCCAAAGCGCTGAACAGCGTAAACGGAAGCAGAGCGACAGCCAGACGGGTAAATAATGTTTGCATCATCGGTTCCTTATCTTTATGGCAACCTGCCATGAGGTGATACCGCTTTTAGTATATCATCGTCGCTTGTTTACTCACCAGCGAGCCAGACGCTTCGTTTAGCTTTGAGAACGCTTTTTTATGATCAAAACCACGCTGCTTTTTTTTCTTACCGCACTGGCGGAAATTGTGGGCTGTTTTCTTCCCTGGCTGTGGCTAAAAAAGGGCGCGTCGGCGCTGCTGCTGGTTCCGGCGGCACTGAGCCTGGCGGCTTTTGTCTGGCTGCTGACGCTGCATCCCGCCGCCAGCGGGCGCGTTTATGCGGCTTACGGCGGCGTTTATGTGGTCACGGCGTTGCTGTGGTTGCGCTGGGTGGATGGCGTACGCTTAAGCTACAGCGACTGGCTGGGCGCGGCGGTGGCTTTCTGCGGCATGCTGATTATTGTGGCGGGATGGGGCAAAGCGTAACCTTACGCCGGGCAACTAAACCTGAGGAAATCAATCAGGCTTAGTTGCCATACACCTCGCAGTGCCAGAGCCGGACGGATGTTCGTCCGCCTCTGGCGTCAGGATTCTTTCGCCACTTTTAGCCCGGCGGTGGTCTGGCTAACCGGCATCATTTCCAGCGTATTAATGTTCACATGCGCTGGCAACGTCGCCACCCAATATACTGCTTCGGTCACATCTTCTGGCGTCAGCGCGGTAGTACCGGCATACACACTTTCCGCCCGACTATCATCGCCTTTAAAGCGCACGTTGGAAAACTCGGTGCCGCCCACCAGGCCTGGCTCGATGTCAGTCACACGCAGCGCTGTGCCGTGCAGATCGGTGCGTAAATTCAGGCTGAACTGACGTACAAAGGCTTTAGTTGCGCCATATACGTTGCCGCCCATATAAGGCCAGTTACCGGCAACCGAGCCGAGATTAATAATATGCCCGGTATTACGCTCTACCATGCCAGGCAACAGCGCGCGGGTCATGTACACCAGCCCTTTATTATTGGTATCGATCATGGTTTCCCAGTCGTCGATGCTGGCCTGATGGGCAGGTTCCACACCCAGCGCCAGTCCGGCGTTGTTAACCAGAATATCGACCTGTTGCCATTCAGCCGGCAGAGTAGCCAGCGCAGCATCGATTGCAGCACGATCGCGGACATCGAATTGCAGGGTATACAAATTTTCACCCAGTTCAGCCTTTAGCGCATCCAGACGATCCTGGCGACGTCCGTTAGCAATCACTTTATGTCCTGCTGCGATAAAACGACGGGCGATCGATTGACCAAAACCGGCAGTCGCACCGGTAACAAAGATTATCATCTCGCTGTTCCTTAACAGGTTTTTCAGGATAATTACCATAACACTTCGTTTTGCTGCTGCCCAGTACCGGTTAATGATGAACAAAAAGCACTGTACTGGTGCGCATTGCACCAAAAGTTTGCCGACATAACAGGTCGTTCAGACGTTCCGGCAGGGGCTATCTGAAAGGCCTGGGAAATATTAACGCTTTAAAGGCAGGCAAGCGTTTGCGCAATCGTTTGGGATAGACAGAATGAGTGTTATTTATGATAAATCATTGATTTTAAATATATTTAAACAAATAACCGGCTGGCATAACTCTTGCAGTTTGCTAAATACCCGCTCATTTGCCATAACGAAAATTTGGGTTAAGGAAGCTTTATGTCTGTGCCAGCCACTGAAACTTACGCCATCCGCAGTAGCTTTTTTGATATAACCGCTACGGTCAGCAATCCACAGGAGATCGAGCAACGGGCACGCTATATTGAAGACGGCCTGCTGCTGATCACAGCGGGAAAAATTGCCAGCCTGCGCCCGTGGCTGGAAGCGGAGGGCAGATTGCCTGCCAATTGCCCCATGCTCGATCGACGCGGAAGCCTGATCGTTCCCGGTTTTATCGACTGCCATATCCACTATCCGCAAACCGAAATGGTCGCTGCTTTTGGTGAACAGCTGCTGAGCTGGCTGGAAAACTACACCTTCCCGGTTGAAGGGCAATACCATTCAGCCGGGCACGCAGCAACAATGGCCGCCTTCTTTTTACAACAGCTGCTCAGCAACGGCACCACCAGCGCGCTGGTTTTTGGTACGGTGCATCCCGAGTCAGTTGAGGCGCTGTTCCAGGCGGCGGAACAGCGTGCGATGCGCATTATTGCCGGTAAGGTGATGATGGATCGCAACGCGCCAGATTATCTGCTGGAAACCCCGGAGCAGAGCTATCAGCAAACGCGCGCACTGATCCAGCGCTGGCACAAGCGTGGCCGCCTGGGATATGCGCTCACGCCACGTTTTGCGCCGACTTCATCACCAGAACTGCTGGAAAAAGTCACGCAGCTTCATCAGGAGTTTCCTGATACCTGGATCCATACCCATCTGGCGGAAAACCCGCAGGAGGTGGCGTGGGTGAAAAAGCTGTTTCCGCAGCAGGCAGGCTATCTTGATGTCTATCACCATTATCAGCTGACCGGCCCGCGCAGCATCTTTGCGCACTGTTTACACCTGGAGCCTGAAGAGTGGCGCTGCCTGCATCAGACCGATTCCGCCATCGCCTTTTGTCCAACCTCGAACCTGTTTCTTGGCAGCGGACTGTTTAATTTACAACGCAGCTGGCAGCAGCCGATCAAACTTGGTATCGGCACGGATATTGGCGCGGGCACCACCTTCAGCATGCTGCAGACGCTGGGCGAAGCCTATAAGGTCAGTCAGCTGCAGAACTATAAGCTGCATGCCAGCGAAGCTTTCTATCACGCCACGCTGGGCGGCGCACGGGCGCTAAGCCTGGATCATCTGATTGGTAACTTTATGCCCGGTAAGGAGGCAGACTTCGTGGTGCTGCAGCCTGAAGCTACGCCGCTGCAGAAAATGCGCTGGCAAAACAGCCGCGACATCTGGGAAAAACTGTTTGTGCTCATGACGCTTGGCGACGATCGTACTATCGCCGAAACCTGGGTAAACGGCCAGCTTGCCTGGCAACAACCCCATCAAGAGGCAGCGATATGATCCAGTTCCTGCTCAACCAGACGCTGGTAAGTGAGCATCAGATTGATGCAAATACCACGGTGCTGAACTATTTGCGCCAGCAAAAAGGGCGCTGCGGTACAAAAGAGGGCTGTGCCTCGGGCGACTGTGGCGCCTGTACCGTTACGCTGGGCAGCGTGGTGGATGGCAAAATGCGCTATGAGACAGTTAACAGCTGCCTGTTGCCGATTGGCGCGCTGGATGGCAAACAGCTGATCACCGTAGAGGATCTACGCCAGGGCGACCAACTGCACAGCGTGCAACAGGCGATGGTTAACTGTCACGCCTCGCAGTGCGGTTTCTGTACGCCAGGCTTTGTTATGTCGCTGTTTACACTACAAAAAAACAGCAACGGCTGGGATCGCCAACAGGCGGAAAGCGCGCTGGCGGGCAATCTCTGTCGCTGTACTGGCTATCGGCCTATTGTGGAAGCAGCGCGCATCGCCTGCAACCAACCGGAAAAAGACAGCTTTAGCCAGCGCGAGCAGGAGACCATCATGCGTCTGCAGGCGCTGCATCAGCACGCTATGAGTGACGTTGTCACTGAGTCTGTTCGCTGTGTGATACCCGAATCCTGTGCGCAGTTGGCAAGCTTTTATCTGGAAAACCCACAGGCGGTGCTGCTGGCTGGCGGTACCGATCTGATGCTACGGATTACCCAACAATATCAAAAGCTGCCGCTGATGATTGCGCTGGAAAGGGTAGAGGAACTTCGGCAGTGGCAGGAAACACCGGAAGCGATTGTGATTGGCGCAGCCGTGCCGCTCAGCGTTTGTCAGCAGCGCCTGCAAACCACCATCCCGATTTTTAGTGAAATGCTGCACCGCTTTGCTTCATTACAAATTCGCAATCGCGGCACGCTGGGCGGCAACATCGCCAATGCTTCGCCGATCGGCGATTGCTCACCAATGCTGCTGGCGCTGGGCGCATCGCTGATTTTGCAGCAGGGGGAACGCCTGCGTCAGCTGCTGCTTGATCAGTTTTTCCTCGGCTACCGGCGTACGGCGCTGGAAAGCGGCGAGTTTATTCGCGCCATCCATATTCCCAGAGTGACACTGTCACCTGATTTTCGCGCCTGGAAAGTTTCAAAACGCCGTGAGGATGACATTTCTGCGGTATTTGCCGCTTTTAATCTCAAACGAGATCACGGTGTGATCACCGAAGCGCGGCTGGCGTATGGCGGCATGGCCGGGGTACCGCGACGCGCTTCCGCCTGCGAAGCCGCGCTCCTTGGACAGACAATGTCAGCGACCACGCTGGAAAATGCCTGTCGGGCGCTGGAACAGGATTTTCAGCCGCTAAGCGATGCGCGAGCCAGCGCCGCCTGGCGCATGCAGCTGGCGAAAAATCTGCTGCGCCGCTATTTCCATCAGCTGAACGGCGAACTGGCCGTGAGCGAGGTATCCCACTATGTCTCATAATCGTCCGCCGGTTAAGCAAGAGGTTCTTGAAGCACAGTATCTGGCTGGCATCCAGCACGGCGTTGGCCGCGATCGGCAGCATGAAAGTGCGGAAAAGCACGTTAGCGGCGAAGCGCAATATATTGATGACCGGTTAGCCTTTCCGGGTCTGTTGCACCTTTGCCCACGTCTGAGCGATCAGGCGCATGCGCGTATCCTGCATATCGATACCGCAGCCTGTTATGCCATTCCCGGCGTGATTGAGGTTTTCACCTGGCGCGACGTGCCCGGCGAGCTGGATATTGGTGCGCTGGAGCCGGGCGATCCGCTGCTGGCGCGCGACACGGTCTGTTATGTGGGACAGATAGTGCTGGTTGTGGCGGCGGAAAGCGAAGAGGCAGCACGGCGGGGCGCGGCAGCTGGCCATATTGAATATGCGCCTTTGCCGGCAATTCTTGATGTGGAAACGGCTCTGGCACAGCGCCATTTTGTGCAGGAGCCGCATATCCATCAGCGTGGCGATGTCGATACCGCGCTGGCACGTGCGCCGCATCGCATTCAGGGGGCGTTTCATATCGGTGGGCAGGAGCACTTCTATCTGGAAACGCAGATCGCGCTGGTTGCACCGGGCGAGGATCGCTCTTTTCAGGTCTGGTCATCAACGCAGAATCCGACTGAAGTTCAGAAACTGGTTGCTTCAGTCATGGGCGTGGGGATGAATAACGTTACCATCGATATGCGACGCATGGGCGGCGGTTTTGGTGGCAAAGAGACCCAGGCGGCGGGTGTTGCTTGTTTATGCGCGCTGGCGGCGCATAAAACCGGGCGACCGGCAAAAATGCGTCTGGCGCGGCGTGACGATATGCATATCACCGGCAAACGTCATCCTTTCTTTGTGCGCTATGACGTGGGCTTTGATGATGACGGCCTGTTCTGCGGGGTAAACATCGAGCTGGCGGGCAACTGCGGCTATTCGCTCGATCTTTCCGGGTCAATTGTGGATCGTGCGATGTTCCATGCTGATAACGCCTATTATCTGGGCGATGCGCGCATTACCGGCTATCGCTGTCGCACCAATCTGGCTTCCAATACCGCCTATCGCGGCTTTGGCGGCCCGCAGGGCATGGTGGCGATTGAACAAATTATCGAAGCTATCGCACGCCACCGCCAGCTGGATCCGCTCACGGTACGTAAACGTAACTACTATGGACAGCAGACGCGTAATATTACCCATTATCATCAGCGGGTTGAGGATAACCTGCTGGAAGAAATTACCGCACAGCTTGAGCAGAGCGCTGATTATCAGACGCGTCGGGAAGCGGTACGGCGGTTTAACGCCGCCAGTCCGATCCTGAAACGTGGCCTGGCGCTGACGCCGGTGAAATTCGGTATCTCTTTTACCTCCAGCTTTCTAAACCAGGCCGGCGCGCTGATCCTGATTTATACCGACGGCACCGTTCAGCTGAACCACGGCGGCACCGAAATGGGCCAGGGGCTGCATACCAAGGTAGCGCAGATCGTAGCGGAAGTGTTGCAGATTGATGCAAGCGCCATTCGTATTACCGCGACCGATACCGGCAAAGTGCCCAATACCTCGCCGACGGCAGCCTCCAGCGGCACCGATCTTAATGGCAAGGCCGCTCAGCACGCGGCGGAAATTTTGCGCCAGCGACTGACGGAGATGCTGTGTCGCCTGCATCAGTGCCAGCCGCAGGAGGTAAGCTTCAGCAACGGCATCGTGCGGGTGAAGCAGCACTATTTTACCTTTAGTCAGGTCGCGCAGCTCGCCTGGCTGAATCAGGTGCCGCTGTCTGCCACTGGCTACTATCGTGTTCCCGGTATTCATTACGATCGTGAGGCGGGACGCGGTCAGCCCTTTTATTATTTCTCTTACGGCGCGGCCTGTAGCGAAGTACTTATTGATACCTTAACCGGTGAATATCGCCTGCTGCGTGCAGATATTCTGCACGACGTCGGTGCATCGCTGAACCCGGCTATTGATGTGGGGCAGGTCGAAGGAGGCTTTGTACAGGGCATGGGCTGGCTAACCTGCGAAGAGCTGGTCTGGGATAGCCAGGGACGCCTGATGACCGATGGACCGGCCAGCTACAAAATCCCTACCCTGGGCGATCTGCCTGACGATCTGCGCGTGACGCTGCTGGAAAACCGTAAAAATCCTCAGCAGACGGTATTTCATTCCAAAGCGGTGGGCGAACCGCCGTTTATGCTGGGTGTTTCCGTCTGGGTCGCACTACAGGATGCGATAGCCAGCGTGGCCGACTATCGTCAGCATCCGCATCTGGATGCGCCCGCCACGCCAGAAAAGGTTTTCTGGGCGGTAAACCGGCTGGCGGGAGAAAGTAATGCTTGCTCATGAGTGGATTGAAACGCTGCAGCGGCTACGAGCGCAGCGTCAGTCGTGCGTGCTGATTACCGTGCTTAACGAGCGCGGTTCAGTGCCGCGCGATCGCGGCAGCAAAATGATCGTGACGGCGGATGGGCAGTTTTTTACCATCGGCGGCGGACACCTGGAATTTCAGTGTATTGAGATAGCACGCAATGTGCTGATGCAGGGCCGCGAAAGTCTGCACAGCGAACAGTTCAGCCTGGGCGCGCGGCTGGGGCAGTGCTGCGGTGGTAGCACCAACATTTTGTTTGAGCCGCTGCTTTATGTACAGCCGCAGATCGCTGTTTTTGGTGCGGGACACGTCGGCCAGGCGCTGGTCACGCTGCTGGCGACGTTACCCTGTCACATACAGTGGTTCGATCAGCGTGCAGAGCTGTTCACGCAGGTGCCAGCTGGCGTCAGCGTCTGTCAGGTAGAAGAGCCGGTGGAGTATGTGTCGCAGCTGCCGCCAGAGAGCTATTTTGTAGTGATGACGCATCATCATCCGCTCGACCTGGCGCTGTGCGAGGCCATTCTGCGCCGCGATGACTATCGTTATGCCGGGGTCATTGGTTCAAATACCAAGCGTCAGCGCTTTGAGTATCTTTTGAGCGGCAAAGGATTCAGCCAGCAGCAGCTGGCGCGCCTGCGCTGTCCGGTAGGGCTGCCGCAGGTCAAGGGCAAACTGCCGGCGGAAATTGCCGTCGCCGTAGCGGCAGAAATTATCGCCGTTTATCAACAGACGCAGAATGCTGGCACCATCGGTTAACTGCGCTTATGATTCTGACTTTACAGGCAAGGAACAGGAGAGTAAGGATATGCGGTTATCGGTGTTATTTTTGGCCATTGGCCTGGCGCTGAGCGGCTCAGCTCAGGCAGCCGGTGCGACGGCGAATCACGATCAGGAGAAGACCATGTCCGGCGAACAGCACAATCCCTTCAGTCAGCCCAGCGCTCTGCCTTTTCAGGCACCGCCTTTCGACCGTATTAAGGACAGCGATTATCTTCCTGCGATTGAAGCGGGTATCCGCGATAAGCAGCAAGAAGTGGCGCGTATCGCCAACGATCCGCAGCCGCCTACTTTTGAAAATACCTATGTGGCGCTGGAGAAAAGCGGCCAGATGCTGAAGCGGGTGTTAAACGTGTTCGGCGCCATGACTTCTGCCAATACCAACGACGAATTACAAAAAATTGATGAAGAAACGGCTCCCAAACTGGCGGCGCTGGACGATGAAATCCACCTTAACAGCAAACTTTTTGCCCGCCTTGATGCGGTTTATCAGCAGCGCGACAAGCTTCAGCTGGATGCGGAATCCCGTCGTCTGGTTGACGTTATCTGGCAGTCGTTCCAGCTGGCTGGAGCCAGCCTGAGCGACCAGCAAAAAACCGAACTCAAGGCGCTGAATCAGGAAGCGGCGACGCTGAGTACCCAGTTTACTAATCGTCTGCTTGCGGCTACCAAAGCAGGCGGTCTGCTGATTAAAGATAAGGCGGCGCTGGCTGGCCTGAGCGAAGGTGAAATCGCGGCCGCCGCCGAAGCAGCCGGTGCGCGCGGCCTGAAAAACCAGTGGCTGCTGGCGTTGCAAAACACCACCCAGCAACCGGAACTGCAAAGCCTGTCGGATCGACAGACGCGTGAAGCGCTGTTCAACGCCTCCTGGCAGCGCGCGGAAAAAGGCGATGCCAACGATACACGTCAGCTGATTGCGCGTCTGGCTGCGGTACGGGCGCAGCAGGCGAAGCTGCTGGGCTTCGACAGCTACGCCGCATGGAAGCTGCAGGATCAGATGGCGAAAACCCCGCAGGCGGCGCTGGACTTTATGCGCAATATCGTTCCGGCCGCCACAGCACGCGCGCAGCGCGAAGCGGCTGATATTCAGGCGGTGATTGACCAGCAGCAGGGCGGCTTTAAGCTGGCGCCCTGGGACTGGACCTTTTACGCAGAGCAGGTGCGTCGCGCTAAATACGATCTCGACGAATCACAAATTCGCCCTTATTTCGAACTGAACAACGTGCTGGAAAACGGCGTATTTTATGCGGCCAACCAGCTTTACGGCCTGACCTTTAAGCAGCGTAACGATTTGCCGGTTTATCAGCCTGACGTACGTGTCTATGAAGTGTTTGATAAGGATGGCTCCTCGCTGGCGCTGTTCTATACCGATTTCTTCAAGCGTGATAACAAAGGTGGCGGGGCGTGGATGAGTAACTTCGTCGACCAGTCGAAGCTGCTGGGAACCAAACCGGTGATTTATAACGTCGCTAACTTCAGCAAACCGGCGGCGGGCCAGCCTGCGCTGCTGTCGTGGGACGATGTGATTACAATGTTCCATGAATTTGGTCATGCGCTGCACGGAATGTTTGCCGATCAGCAATATCCGAGCCTGTCCGGCACCGAAACCCCGCGTGATTTCGTGGAATTTCCGTCACAGTTTAACGAGCACTGGGCCAGCGATGATAAGGTGTTTAAACACTTTGCCCGCCACTATCAGAGCGGCGAACCCATGCCGCAGACGCTGCACGATAAGATCCTGAAAGCCAATAAGTTCAATAAAGGCTACGACATGACCGAGCTGCTGGCGGCGGCGCTGCTGGATATGCACTGGCACAGTCTTCGCGCCGGAGACGCGCAGCCAGATGTGGATGCTTTCGAGCAGAACGCACTGGCGCAGGATAAGGTCAACCTGCCGCAGGTGCCGCCGCGCTACCGCTCCAGTTATTTCCAGCATATCTGGGGCAACGGCTACGCGGCAGGCTATTATGCCTATCTGTGGACCGAGATGCTGGCGGATGACGGCTTTGCCTGGTTTAAAGAGCACGGCGGCCTGACGCGTGAAAACGGCCAGCGCTTCCGCAATATGATTTTGTCACGCGGCAACAGCAGCGATTTAAAGCAGCTCTATCATGACTGGCGCGGTCACGATCCTGACATCGAACCGATGCTGATCAACCGGGGGCTGAAGGAAGCACCTTAAACCGCCTCCTCATCATCAGGGGAAAAAGGGCAGCAATGCCCTTTTTTCCATCTGAAAACAGTCGTTTGATGTACAATAACGTTCAGGCACCAGGCTAACCTAAAAGGACGTTCCACATGCAAAAAAACTGTTTCTGGCGCTATTCGCTGCTGGCCGGATTGTTTTCGTTATGGTCGCTCAGCGCGATGGCTGATGAAGCCACTCTGACGCAAAAGTTGGCCGGACTGGAGAAAGCCAGCGGCGGGCGGCTGGGGGTGGCATGGATTGATGGCGATCGACGCTACGGCTATCGCGCCAATGAACGTTTTCCTTTGACCAGCACTTTTAAAGCGTTGGCGGTATCGGCCATTCTGCATAAAAGCGTCAGCCAGCCCGGTTTGCTGGAGAAAAAGGTGATGATCAACAACGCGGACAATGTTCCCTGGACGCCCGTCACCGGTAACTATATCGGCAAGGCCATGAGCATTGGCGCGCTGTGCGCCGCCGCCATTGAATACAGCGATAATCTGGCGGCCAATTACCTGCTGCATGAGCTGGGCGGCCCGCAGGGCGTTACCGCATGGGCGCGTCAGCTGGGCGACCGGATAACCCGGCTCGATCGCTACGAGCCCGATTTAAACAGCGCGGTGCCGGGCAATCAACGCGATACCAGCACGCCAGCGGCAATGGCATCTAACCTGAATCAGCTGGCGCTGGGCGATATCCTGCCGGTAAAGCAGCGCCAGATGTTTAACCGCTGGTTAAAACAGAACACCACCGGCGATGAGAGTATTCGTGCTGGCGTACCCGAGGGCTGGGTGGTTGGCGATAAGACTGGCGCCGGTGATTATGGCACCACCAACGATCTGGCCGTGCTCTGGCCTGATAAAGCACAGCCGAAAATTTTAGCCATCTACTTTACCCAGCCGCAGCGAAAAGCTGCCAGTAATAAAGCGGTGCTGGCCGCCGCCACGCGTGCGGTTATCGCTGAACTTCACCCATAACGGGCCGGGCCTGAAGCCCGGCTTTTCACGCCAGCGGGCCGCCGACAATGGTCTCCTGCATACCGCTCAGGATCCGTTCGCCGGTTTCCCGCTTCAGTTCTTCATACCAGGCAAGCGTTACCTCAGGCTGTTTACCGTGGGTCACATCGCAGCGTTTACGCGCCTTCAGCACCAGATCTTTGACGCGATCCGCGCGGCGAGCCTCATAGCGCCGCAGCGCATCCTCGATGCCCAGCGAGTGCGCCTGAAGCGTTAATGCCAGCACCACCGCATCTTCCATTGCGGCGCAGCCGCCCTGGCCAATATCCGGCGTAGTGCTGTGTCCGGCATCGCCCAGGAGCGCAACCCGACCTTTGACCAACTGCGGGAAAGGATCGATATCATGAATTTCAATACGGTTGGTGGTTTCCGGGTTAATCACGGCGATCAACGTCTGCACCGGTTCGGCCCAGCCGCTAAAATAGCGGGTTAAGTCCGCTTTTACAGTGCTGCGATCTTCCGCCAGCCCCTGCGGCAACGGCACATCAAAGAAAAAGTAAAAGCGGTTGCCGCTGACCGGCATCAAAGAGACGCGTTTGCCTTCACCGACAAAGGTGGTCCACTGATCGGCGGGAGCAATGGTTTCATCAATGCTCACCAGACCGTTCCAGTTAACGTAGCCGGCATAACGCCGCTCAGCGCGCTGACCGGTTACCGAGGGGCGGATTACCGAATGCGTGCCGTCGGCAGCGATCAAAAAATCGCCGCGCGCTTCGCTACCATCCTCAAACCAGGCGGTAACGCCCGTGGCGTCCTGTTCAATATGGCTGACGCGTTTGCCGAAATTAACGCGCTGTGCGCCGTAGCGATCGAGCAGCATCGCCTGCAAATCAGCGCGCGCTACCGGATAGGGACGTTCACCAACGCTTTCCACCAGCGGCATCATGGAGAAGCGGGTAAGGGTTTGTCCGTGCCGGAAATCGTTATAGGCCATAAAAGCCATATTGCCGCCCAGCGCCTGCAGCTGCGCTTTCAAACCCAGGAAGTTCAGGCATTTAACGCCGTTTGGCCAGATGGAAATCGCCGCGCCTACCGGGCGAATGGTTTTTACCGCTTCGTACACCTCGGTTTGATAACCGCTCTGTTCCAGCGCCAGCGCTGCGCACATCCCGCCAATACCGCCACCGATTACGATCGCTTTCATTGCTCTCTCCTTGCTGTTGATAGCAGGAAACTGCAACTTTTGTACCAGCTATGCAGGTGCCAAAAAGGGCGATGTTACCGTTGCGATTGCGCATTTACAGGGCAGGAGGCATGTTCAACGCTGCTTTAAGGTGCAACTTGCCTGTTGAACGCCCCTTAAAAGATTGAACAGCCGAGCCGCTCGGAAAGCAATTCCAGCACCGCAGTGCCTGCCAGGGAGTTGCCGGACGCGTCAAGGCCTGGCGACCAGACCGCGATCGTCATCTCCCCGGGTATAATGGCAATAATTCCTCCGCCCACGCCCGATTTCGCAGGCATTCCTACCCGCCAGGCAAATTCGCCTGCGCCGTCATACATTCCGCTAGTGATCAGCAGGGCGTTGATCTGGCGCGTCTGCCGTACCGTCAGTATTGGCGTTGTCTCGCCCAGCGGGCAGCCCTGGTTGGCCAGGTAGAAGAAGCAACGCGCCAGTTCCTTACAGCTCATCGCCAGCGAACAGTAATGAAAATAGGTTTGCAGCACGCCGGGTACATCATTATCAAAGTTTCCAAAGGACTTCATCAGCCAGGCGATAGCGGCGTTGCGCGCCGAGTGATCGAACTCGGAGCGGGCAACATAACGATCGTAGTTAATCGATGGCTCGTCACACAGCTGACGCACTACCTCCAGCATCCTTTGACGCGGGGCGGTCAGACGGGTTTCCAGCATGTCGCAAATCACCAGCGCGCCCGCATTGATAAAGGGATTGCGCGGCTTACCGCGTTCCATCTCCAGCTGCACCAGAGAATTAAACGGCTGGCCGGAAGGCTCTTTACCCACGCGCTGCCAGATCTCCTGTTCCTGATAACGCGTTTGTGCCAGCGTCAGCGACAACACTTTGGAGATCGACTGAATAGAGAAACGGACATCAGCATCGCCAGCCTGATACAGCGTGCCTTCGCGGGTGAGCACAGCGATACCCAGATAGTCAGGCGACACCTGCGCCAGCGCCGGGATATAGTCAGCCACTTTTCCCTGACGCGTTAAAGGGCGCACCTGCTGCAGGATCTCTTCCAGTAAAGCATTGCTGAGTTCAGCCACGACAATCTTCTCCGTTACGTTAGATGCGCAGCATGATGGGAGGTTGTCTTCACGGCGTCAATAAATTCAGAAAAAAGCGTCTGGCGCAGGAAAAGGTAGAAAGAAGGGATGGCCGGATCGCCTTGTAAACTGTCGCGTTCCGGCCTGTGTTTTGCGTGTGATCAGGATGGGATAATACGGTTAGCCTTCAGCTTATCAAACAGCGTAAAGAAGGCATCGCGCGTCGAGCGATATCCGGTAAAGCCCGCCTTGCGACTTTTGCTGATGTCGGTAAAGACTTCCATCGGACGACCGAGATCGGCATCGGTATGCCACCAGGAGGCGAGACGGGAAATCTCTTGCTCGCGCAACTGGTACTTCTCAGCAATTTTTCCCCAGTCATGATCGGCGTTCAGCATGCGGCCTTCCAGCGGCTGCATCTCACCGGGGAACGGCGCTGCTTCAATTCCAAAGTAATCGGCGATCTGCTCCCACATCCATTTCCAGCGGAAGACGTCGCCGTTTACCACGTTATAATCCTGATTTTGTGCTGCGGGAGACGTCGCGGCCCATTCCAGCTGCTCCGCCAGCAGGCTGGCATCCGTCATATCAGTTACGCCATTCCACTGCGCTTCTGAACCCGGGAAAATAAAGGGCTTGCCGGTTTCTTTGCACAGGGTAGCGTAGACGGCCAGCGTCTGCCCCATATTCATCGCATTGCCCAGTGCATAGCCGATAATGGTATGTGGACGATGTACGCTCCAGGTGCAGCCATATTTGTTGGCAGCGGCGAACAGCTCATCTTCCTGCGCATAGTAGAAGTTATCGACCGGCTGACGCCCCTGTTCTTCGCGGAACGGCGTCATTGGCACGCTGCCTTTACCATAGGCGTCAAACGGGCCAAGGTAGTGCTTCAGACCGGTAACCAGCGCGACATGGCTGCCTTTCAGGCGCTCGCCCATCGCTTCCAGAACGTTGCGCACCATCGCGCCGTTTACCCGGATATTCTCTTTCTCATTGGCCTGGCGCGACCAGACGCTAAAGAACAGGCTGTCAAAATGGAGATCTTTTAGCGTGGCGTTAACCGATTCCGCCGAGGTGAGATCGGCGGTCAGAGAGTGACAGCCCTGCGGCACCGGCGCGCGTCCCCGCGACAGACCGTAAACTTGCCAGCCATCCGCCTGTAGTTTTTCTGCCAGCGCGCTGCCAACTACGCCGCTTACGCCGATAATCAATGCTTTTTTGTTCATTACGCCTCCTGTAACAGATGCTGTTAAGCATAGTTCGGAATTAATTTCATATCTGAGGTATAAATTCACAAGATTTCGGAAAAGGATTCATGAATCATGATTGGCAACGATCTGCTTAAGGGCATTATGCCGTTTGTGGCAACGGTAGAAGCGGGCAGCTTCAGCGCGGCAGCGGAGCGGCTGAATCTGACCAGCTCAGCTGTCAGTAAAAGTATAGCCAGGCTGGAGCAGCGCCTGGGATCGCGGTTGTTTGAGCGCACCACGCGTACTCTGCGGCTGACCGACGCCGGAGAAGCCTATTATCAAACCTGTCAACGGGTGGTGAATGAACTGAGCGAGGCAGAAACGGTGCTGGCGGCACAGCGTACCCATGCGGTTGGACGCTTGCGCGTCGCAGTGCCGATGACCTTTGGCCGCACGCACGTCATGCCGTTAATCAATGACTTCTGCCGCGATTATCCCGACTTGCAAATCAACATGACCTTTGCCGATCGCTTTGTGGATCTGTTTGAGGAGAATATCGATATTGCGGTGCGCATTGGCGGCCCGGCAGATTATCCCGCCTCGCTGGGGATGCGCTATCTGGGCAACGAGCAGCTGGTATTTTGCGCCGCCCCGGACTATCTGCAGCGCTACGGTACGCCGCAGAGTTTCGATGAGCTGCAGCAGCATCGCGCTGTGGCCTATGAACGGGTGGACGGCACCACCACGCCCTGGCGCTTTATGGCAGCCGACGGCCGTGTCGCCAGCCGGACGGTAAACGCCAGGCTGGCCTTTGGCGATAGCGAAGCACAGCTAAGCGCAGTCAGCGCCGGTTTGGGTATCGCCCAGATGGCGACATGGCTGATACGGGAAGCAGAGCAGGCGGGCAGGGTAAAGATTATCCTGCCACAGCTAATGCTGGATGGCCTGCCGCTTTGGCTGGTTTGGCCGCGCAAGAAACAGCTGCTGCCAAAAGTGGATGCGCTACTGAAAACCTTTCATCATCTGGTGATTCGTTAGCAGCCCGCTGCAATAAAATCTCCGCTCGGGCTGACCGGCACTACGGTCAGAAACAGGATCAGAGCAAAAAGCAGCAGCAGTACGCCACCGGCAATGCGGACCAGCGCCATAATACTGGCGGCGGCAGGCGAATCGCGAAGCCAAACAGCGGTGACGGTATCGCGTAAACGGCTTACCGCCATAGCCAGTAATAACAGGGAAAGGCCGGTGCCCAGCGCCATGGTCATCACCGCCAGCATGCCCCATGTCACAATGCCAATTGCATTTGAGAACAATAAAACGGTAATCGCGCCGCTACAGGGACGTAAGCCGATGGCCATCATTACGCCAAGCAGCTCTTTCCAGTTTGCGGGCTGAGCCAGCGGCATATGATGACCGCAGCCGCATGGCTGATGGGTATTATGATGAGAGAAAGAAAAACTGCGCAATCCACGTAGCAACATCCAGCCGCCAAAAGCGGCGATCAGCAGCGCGCTGACCTTTTCCATAACCCAACGGCTAAGGCTTAAGTCACCTGCTACCAGGTTAAAACCCACGGCCAGAATAAACACAAACAGAATGGCGCTGAGTCCCTGAACCAGGCTGCCAACCAGCGGCACCGCTCGCCGCGCGGCAGTTGCATGCTGCGGTTGGGTACTCAGCCAGGTAGTGACAACGAACTTACCGTGTCCCGGTCCAACCGCATGCAAAACGCCATAGAGAAAGGTGAACAACAGCAGCCACAGCCCGCCGCTGTACTGACCGTTGTTGATTTGCAGCAGATGCAGTACCAGGTAACGATGCAGAGTAATCTGCGTCGCCAGACTCCAGGCGAGGAAATCATCCCAGTTCCACCAACAATACAGCGCCAGCAGCACCAGTGGCGTGACGACAACCATCAGAGCATGCTTGCCAGAAGAGAGGGAGCGACCAAACATAAAGCATCCTGATTAAGAAAAATCCGCCTTCAGTATACGGAGTCTGGTGCTTAGTGGAACGAAAACTCACGTTAAGCTATAAACGCCAGACCGGAACACCGATGGCTGCGGGAAAGCATGATGGCCGTGTGCCGGCAAACGCATCACCGGTTCGCGCCTTAATCCCGATAGCTTAGCATTGCATGCAGCTATTGGGACGCCTGCCGGTACTGGTAGAGCCGATCTCTGGCAAGATTCTTCATTTTCACCTCGCACATAATATCGAAATCAACAAATGATAATGCCCAGTCATTTAGCGTGTTGTTGAAATAATAGTCTGAATGGGAGCGGAATTTCATTTTTGATAAACCCAATGCAGCCTGATCGGGAAAACCCTCTTCAGGAATCAAGCCTTCCTGCGATATTGAATAATGCAAAACGGGTTGCACACCGCGCCATGATTCCTTTACCTGTTCAATACGCGGATCATCAGGCTTAATAAATTCATTTTCCTTTACCCAGTGATGATGAATATCTAAAACCACCGCGCAGAGCGCTTTGGCCTGTAATACATCGTCCAACGAACAGGAGATTTCGTCATTTTCAACGGTCAGCATTAATCGCGCTTCCGGGCTCAGTTTACCGAACGCCTGTTGAAAACCGGTAAATCCTTTTCGTCCGTTCATATGGATGTTGATTTTAAAATCCTGAAATGTGCGGCCATAACCCATTAATTTTGCACAAAGCGCATGATATTCAACATCTTCAATGGCCCGGATTACCACTGACTCATCCTCTGAAGCCAGCACGGAATATTGTCCCGGATGGAAAGAGAGACGGATATTATTGCCTCTGGCAAAATCACCGCACTTAATAAATAAAGGATAGAGGTCAGGTAAAAATTCCTGATATAAATCTGTTGCTTCGGGAACGGTATATAACGGCAACAGATCGCTGCCAATACGCATCATGCGTAAATCTTCGGGAAGCAAAGCCAATTGCTCCAGGGTTTGAAATAAATTAACCAGGTTGTTCTTAGCTAACTCATAAATAAGAAGGGTTCTTTGTTCATTATTCAGACTCAGAAAACGCTTCCTGGTGGTGGCTTTGAGCGGAAAAGGCTGTTTTAAATCAGCAGTAAGATATTTGCAAGCAAAGCCTAATTTCATAATTTCTCCTGTCTGTCGGGCATACTTAAGTGTAACAGCTAACAGAGAAATGAGATCATGCCGCAAGCAGTGTTACCGTACCGCTCGGGTCGGACAAGAAACAGATGAGCAAAAAAAAGCCGCGCAAGCGTGGTTTACGCGGCCTGTATCAGGGGAAATTACCAGCCTTTGATGATATCGCCTTTGTACAGTTCGTTGGCTTTGTCGAGCACTTGCTGCGAGCGGAAAGCCTCTTTCAGCTTCTGAACATTCGGGCTGTCTTTGTTGTCTTCACGCGCCACAATAGCATTCACATAAGGAGAGGCTTTGCCTTCCATAAACATACCATCGCGAGAGGCAGACAGATTCACCAGCGCGGCGAAGTTGTTATTGATAATGGAGATATAAACCTGCGGATCGTCCAGGGTACGGGCCAGCTGCGGCGTATCCACCTCAACAAACTTAAGTTTTTTCGGGTTAGAGGTAATATCCAGCGTGGTTGGTAACAGGCCAGCCTCTGGCTTAACGGTGATCAATCCCTGCGCCTGTAACAGCAGCAGGCTGCGGCCCAGCGTCGTAGCCTCATTGGAAATCGTAATGGTTGCGCCATCCGGCAACTCTTTTAATGTTTTGATTTTGTGTGAGTAACCCGCGATCGGGAAGACGAAAGTGTGGGTGATCACCGCAAAGCGATAGCCACGCTCTTTCGATTGTTTTTCCAGATAGGGCAGACTCTGGAAGGCGTTAGCGTCAACATCTTTGTTAAACAGCGCTTCGTTCGGCTGCACATAATCATTAAACGCCACCACATCCACATCCAGCTTATATTTATCATGAGCGACCTGTTTAACAGTTTCCCATAATTGCTGGTCGGGTCCGGTGTTAATCGCGACTTTGATTTTATTATCGCTGTCTTTATCACAGGCGCTGAGCAACGTTACTGATGCAGCAAGCAGGACCGTGAGCAGTGTTTTTTTCATTCTGTAGTTCCCTTATACGTGTTAGAAAAACACTATAATATACATCCAGACGTCTGTACATCCATAAGCGTTACGTTTGATGAAAATTACGTCAGATTGCCAGGTTGAACTGACGGGGGGTCAACGCTGGCCGCTTTTCTTTTCCATCAGATCGATCATCGCTCCGGCATGGGCATCAACATTACGAATATAACGCATCAGCGTTTCCGGTTTTTTCCAGGTGCCTTCCTGCATAATCTGCGCTACGGCATAACCCTGTTTTGCCATATCCTGAGCGGCACCAACGCGAGCGCTGTGTCCGCTCCAGCCACGATAGCGATTCTTGTTGCCCTTTGGCCGACTCTGTCCGATCTCTCGCCAGGCATGAATAAAAATATCCTCCAGCGCCGGCGTGCTTAAAGGCCGGTGCGTGGTGATCAACGCTTTATTGGTGCGATGTACCGGACAGAAGAGGAAGGCATCCGGTTCGGCAGCAAGACCGGCAAGTTGTATCCATTCCGTGAGGCGCTGTGACGAGAGCGTGCTGAGTGCTTTGATCAAGCCGCCGGTTTGAACAATGGTTTTTGTCCAGGCGACGTCCAGAATAATGCGGCCATCTTCGGCGCGCGTAATATCACTGACCCGCAGACGCGCCAGCTCGCTGACGCGTAATAGCGTACTGTATGCAACATGCAGAAATGCCAGATTACGCATCTCTTTTAATTGCGCTGAATTTTGCCAGCGTACATCCAGGGCGTTTAAATCTGACAGGCAGAAAGGGACGGCCTGTCCGGTTCGTTCTCCTGACACCACAGCCATGCGGTTGATCTTCTTGATCGCCCGGAACACCGCAGGAGAGGTGTTGGGCGGCAGCAGCCCGGCATTACGATGAAGCATGGAAATCAATGATGCATGGGTGGCGATAGTGGAAGAGGCCCGTCCGTTCGACTGTAAAAACGTCAGATAATCCCGCAAATCTTCCGGTGCCATTGGCAAAAAGCGGCGATCGTTTTCCGTGGCCCACTGATGGCAAATTCGCATAACGCTCAGTAACTGACGCCAGGTATTAGGCGAAAAGGCTTCCCGATCCTGCACAAAGGCACGCAATTGCCCGGCGATATCATCATCGGCGCTTAACGCCGGTAATTGCGCACTCTGTTGAATAGTTTTTGTCATTTTTTGCCCGGTAAATAACCGCTTTAACGGCGATCGCGCTACGTGAAATCTGAGCCAGAAGCAGGGCAGTTACCCTGCAGAATTTACGTAGCGACGTCAAAACAAGGACCAGATATCATCCTCTTAAAAGAGCTGCCCATGATACCTGTCTGAAAAAACGCTGTCCTGACTTTATATAAGTCCCATTATATAAAGCTAATCAGTTCAGATCGCAAGGATCGGGCTGGGAATCCAGGTTAGTCCCAGCCCGATTACGGTTACATGCTTATCGGTTATTTAATGTTTCCGACAGAGCCGGGATTTCACCAAGTCCGGCACCTTTGATTTTCATCGTCAACTGAACGTTGCGATGCGTCACAATGCTGATGGCGGCAAGCAGCGCGGGCAGGGCAAGGATAAAGAAGATGCCAGACTGGCCAGGAAACGCCCCCATTAACAGACCGCCCAGTGATGAGCTCAGGATAGCGCCAATGCGACCAATGCCATGCCTTTTGGTCATCTGTTTGAGATCTATTACGATACCGTGCGCTATCAGGCTGAAGCGGGTGAACGTCCATCGTTAAAAAATCTGGCGCAGCGCTATCATGGCCGTGGCGCTTCACCTCGCCGCCTCGATCATTTAAACCTGTTGGCAGCGGATGTCTCTGAATTTAAACGCTTTATGGAGAATTGTCTGGGCTCGCGGGTGACAGAGATGATCCAACTGGATAATGGCCGTATCGGTGGCTGCTGGTTTACCATTAACAATAAGACGTACGATCTGGCATGCACTGAAGAGCATGGTGGAGGCAACGGTCGTCTGCATCACGTTACCTATGCCACAGATACCCGTGAGGATATTTTGCGCGCTGCCGACATTTTTCTTGAGAACGGCGTGCACATTGAGACCGGACCGCACAAACACGCAATTCAGGGGACATTTTTCCTCTATGTCTGGGAGCCTGCGGGCAACCGGGTAGAGCTGGCAAACGCTGGCGCGCGTTTGATTCTGGCTCCGGACTGGCAGACGATCGTATGGACAGAGACCGAGCGTAAGAAAGGACAAGCGTGGGGGCTCAAGACCATCGAAACGTTTCATACGCACGGTACGCCGCCAGTGCCGAAAAATCTGCAATAAACATTTTTGTTTTTTATAAACGGCGCACTGTATGCACAGTCGTGCGCCGCAAATCATCGATCATGAAAAGCTGACGCCAGAGAAGCTCATAGCCAGTTAGCCGCAGCATGAGTATTCGAGCCTGAGATGTTGGCTAATTGAGGCTGAATATATGACTCAGTGAAGCTAACACTTCGGTGCGCATAATGTATATTATGTTAAATATGGTGGGTTTGTTCTTAGGTTCATGAGTTCCTCTCTTTCAGGAAATTACCGATGAATCAGTCAGTTGCCAAAGTTTAGTTGTGGACTTACGATGACTTCATAACGCAAAAATTACGGGGCATCCGCTAAGTTCATGGCATATTCCATCTTACATTTATCGAGGAACAACCAGAGAACTCATCTCATAGTTGATGATGTGACTACCCTACCGGTCATGTTCGCCACGATTTATGGAATGAATGAACTGAGCAAGAAACATCTGGGGACTCAAGAAAACATTCTGTGTTCGCTGCGTTTCTTTTACGTCTATTACTTTAAGAAGCACAAACGAACATTTGACTATGATTTCTATCGGTCTGGCTACAATATCTCCTGTTTTATCAGGGAGCTTGATGGCTTCTTTACTTACCTGCTCGGGAAGCAGCACCTAAGTGACGAGACCGACATAATCTCTACCGGGTTTTTACATTCTGCACTCTCCAGAACCAACAAGTCCACCTATGGTAACCACGTCAGAAACGTTGGCCGATTCCTTAAGTATCTCCACTATAGATATATGAATCTGGCATACCAGGATATGTCACCTGTTGAAGCTCACCAGATTAACCAGGCGAACCACAGAGATCTCGCTGACAGAATTAAGGTCTTCAACAGAGTTGAAGTATCCAGGAACGAACCCGCACACCGATACAAAAGTATCACCAGTCAGCAAAGTGTCGAACTAACGAACATGTTAATCCCCTCCACTCCTGAATTCTCAGATATCGAGACCGGCGAATTATTCACGGCCGTGGTTAATCCCCAAAACCCATTCGATTCAGGATTTCAACAATACCGTAACTACCTTATCCACCGGTTAATGTTTAACTATGGCTTACGTGTTGGTGAAGTTCAATTGTTGTTGAAGGATTGCGTGGGGCCAATCCTTCCAGACTCACGAGGTAACATTCGTTTCATCCTGATTGTACAAAATCTACCAGATGATGTAGTTGATCCAAGGAAACAACAACCTTCACTCAAGACTGAGCATTCACAGCGACAAATCGAACTGACCGAAGATGACTTCATTATGTTTACCATTTATATGGAGCAATATCGGTCCCCATTATTTGAAGAGAAAAAAATTGATGACCATGAATTTGTTTTTATTAAAGGCTCAGGTAGGTTAACTCCATTAACTTACGATGCAATTAGAACATTTTATAAGGAAAAAATTGATCCGGCATTCATTGCCCTATTCCCTCATTATCGTGCGAAAAGTAATAAGATTATTAATAATATGGTTAATATAACACCACACGTTGGGCGGCATACTTGGGCTAACATCACTCTTGAGTTTATTTACAATAGTCTCCTGAGTGAATCACTAATACTGGCGCAAGACTATGGTATTCGAGCAAGGATGAATGGAGTACTTGAACCAGCTATTGAACAACTTCGTGCTTTAGGCGGCTGGTCACTGACCAGTAAAGTTCCATTAAGATATGCCAAGCGGTTTATTGAAGTGGTGAGTAACCAGAGCAACTATAAGCGTACGAAACATTCAGATATGCATTTAGCTTCCCCAGGAACAAACATTTCGCAAACAAAAACCTACAACTTGCTAGAAGATAATGTTTATGACGAAGACTTCACATTCAAAGATCTATTCAACTGAGAGCGGTATCATCGGGGGCGATTTATTTAAAATCTCTCCCCTTCACTTTAAAAAAGAACAGCTTGAATGGATTGAAAATATTCAGCTCCCTACACGATTGTTTTTAATAAATGCAACAGAATTTGATGACCGATATTTATATCTACATGATGATTGGCGATACAGATTCTCAGGTAATAATGTGGCTATATTATTCTCTACTGGTAAATACTTTTGTGATTTATCACCAGTTTCACTCAAGCTCTTGAAATACTTAACGATCGCGTACATTAATGAGAACTCGGCAAGCGTTGCTGATAAATTTGCTCAGTTTGTCGCAACAACTTTCAAACAAATTGAGGTTATCACTCGCGAAAGCCTTATTGAAAAAATGCAAATGCTGGTTGCGAAGACTGAGCGAAATCACTCAGACAGCAGTCAGTTCTATTACACCCTCTATGCGTTACGAAAACTTGATCGTAGTGGGTTCTTCGAAAGTAAGGATGACAGTAATGAGCTGGAAGATCTATTGCTGGAAGTGCCACGCCCTAGGAACAATAACTGGGCTCGCTACCAAAACCTAGACCTCGTTATACCAGAAGAAGTATGCCTAATGATAGAAAATGGCATTCAACGTTGGGCATCTAAACTATGTCCAAAAATTGATGTTGAAGAAAATAAAAACATTCATCTGGAAACTGTAAAGAAAACCATTAAAATTGATACATTACGGGACTGCATTATTATTGGCATAGTATATTACATTGGGGCCAGACCTGTACAGATCGGTAAACTTTCCGGAGGCGATTTTATCGTTGATACCGAGAATAAGTACGGGATGCGTTATTCAGTACTTGTGCCATATGCCAAAAAGTCAAAACTAACTATCGATCGAGTTCGAGTTGCAATTCCGGAAGAACTTGGAAAGTTAATCTTACTGTATAAGTACCTAGTTGGAATTGGTGATACCGACCCAATGTTTTCCATCATAGTATCTTCAATGAAAATGGTGGAAGCGTCATTAAAGAAAATGCTTTTCAGATTTTCACCACAGGAGATTCAGGAGGCAGTAAAAAACGATCATTATCAACTACCTGTATATACCGCAAGCCTCTTTCGTCACAACGTTGGTCACTCAATGGCAATGAGTGGTGCCAGTGCTCCTGAGATAGCTTATATATTGGGTCAATCCTCTTATGTTGTTGCAGATCGATACATTGCAGCCACCCCTGAGATGGCTGATATTCGTGAGGCAGCTTTGGGTCGCAACCCTGTGTTTAAGAACATGATGGCACTCATGTTGACTGGGAATTTGGTTCACAGCAGCGAATGGGAAGGCCGCAATGTTGCAGGGTCAATTGGTGGGCAACTTCATTACCATCTCGGTGGATGTAATTATGAAGAAGACATGTGCCCCTTTGCACAGGGGCGTGGATGTTACGGTTGCCTGTATTTCAAACCATTTATAGATGGAAACCACAAAAAAGTATTTCTTTCGCTGAATGATGAAATCCAAAATGTCCGTGATGTTGCCGATGATGCTGGCCTTTTAAATCATCCACTTCTCAAGGAATTAGTGCGGCTGAAACAGCATGTAAATCAGGTTATGGCTCGCATTGAAATGGCAAACGTCCGGAGGGCTATTTAAAAGATGACTACGCAAATAACAATACTTAATAAACAGGCGGATAATCTTCTTATTTATATAGAGAAATATAAAGCAAAATTTGAAGAGCGTCTTGTTGCCTACAATGCTGTTGGGCAATTGGAGTGGAATGCCGGTTCCTGGCATTTTGGTGAGAAAGGTGTTGCATGGCTTAAAGAAACAAAAGATCGCGGCTTTAAGTGGGACGAAGTTTCTAGTCGTGTTAAGGGGCTCTCACAAATGAATATTTCTTCGGAGTTTCAGGATTTTATGCGAGCTTATCACATGCATCTGGTGTGTATCACTGGCGGATTACCATCAGGTTCTACACTAGACAAACCATTACAGGTGATGAAGCGCTGGTATTGGGAAATGGTAAATAAAACAAGTCAAACGCACCCAATGTATCTGACTTCCGATATTATTCATGCAGCGATGGAGCGGCATCATGAGAATTCTGACAGTCCTGATAATGTCAGTGACTATTGCGATATTGCAGTAAAGGCCATTGCTTTACTACGTCAATATGATCTTTTCTTAGTTAATATTGAAGTCAAAAATAAGTATCCTTGTCGAAATGGTTCTAACAGCACTAAAGAAAGGAAGAAAGCGCAAGAAGCCACCCCTGAGCAAACTGATGATGAAAGACTCATATCAATCCGTGCATTTATGTGTGTTATTGAGTTGATCGCTTTAGCTGAGAATAGTTATCAGCGTATCTTTTACAATATGTTGTTACTCACAATTATTTGCGGTTTCCGTTTCCAAGAAATAATGTTGCTGAAAATGACTTCTTTGGTTAAGCGAGAAATCACGGATAAAGAAAAACGTCAGCACGCAATAGATCAAGACTGGCCTACTTACAGGTTGGGTATTGAGTATCTTGGTGCGAAAAAGGCTGGATGGCGGATCCATTGGCTGGCGCCAAGCACTTATTCTGTCGTTGAGATGATTTATAAATCTGTTCAAGAATTGACCTTGGGGTTTCGTAAAACGATTCAGGGCTTCAGAGATTCTAATTTCACTAACCTGCTCCCAGATAAGATCGCTGATTTTCCTGATGAATGGATTGAGCAAAATTATCTTGAAGACATCATGTTTAGTGGTTCTGGTGGCTCTAGGAATGATCTTGGAAAGAGTATTCGGAATTCCATTGCGAACTTTAGTGGACATAAACCTAAGGTAATACCCGTTCATAAACAGAAGAACAGCTGGTACTTCACTAAAGAACAGTTGAATGATTATGTCTATCAGCGTTACGCTCAAGCAAAAAACTTCGAGCCTGGGCACCAGTGCATAATTTCAGCCAAAAACAATGGTGACTGGGAACACTTCAATTATGAAGACCTGATGTTCATCATGCCGGAAGGTGCATTTGGAATTGGTAAAGATTTTGTTTCATTGCAACATATTTTTCCACTTGATGAAAACTCAATAGAAGCGTGGTTAGGCGGAACACAAAACCGAAAATCAATCTTTGATCACTTTAATCTTTTTGAAGATGATGGGTCCCGTGTCATTATCAAAAAGCATGTACCGCGACATAACATAAATACATTCTTGGCAATCGCTGGAGTGACGGATCATATTCAGGCCATCCTAATGGGGCGTGTTGATATTACCCAGAATAAACACTATCAGCATCAGGCCGAATCACAGTCCTATCAGACCGCTTCTCTAGCAATCAATATGCTCGAAAAGGCTTATGATGAGAACAATCAAGCTCTCACGAAGAGTTTCCAGCTATCACTCTTTACTACGCAGCAGAAGCCCCGCATTCCGCTCAACCTACCCTCCCCCAGAACTGAGCTTAGCCGCAGAATGGCAGCTCTATCACAGTCTTCTAACACGGTAAAAAATACTGAATCGCCACGGATAATCTAGACACTTCTGAGCCGTTGATAATACTGGTTTTCATATTCTGCCGGTGACATCTGATCGCTAGAACCATGCCGACGCTTACTGTTATAAAACATTTCGATGTAATCA